>JBNJGU010000233.1:0-4125 GCA_051747985.1 Pseudomonadota bacterium
TTCGCGGGGGCATGCAGCGCGGTCATGTGGATGTGAAAGTGCGGGTCAGCCGGTACGGTCGTGCCGATGATGTCGAAGTTATTGGCGGTGATCCGGTCACAATAGAAGAAGTGGAGTCCCGGCTCAGTCGCAATCTGCGTTCAATGCGGTTGCGGCCGAGGCTGCGGGATGGTGAGTTGGTGGATACCGAGGATGTGGTCCTGCGGTTGCCCTATTGGTACTGACACCGGATGGAGTGAGTCATGAAGTATCGAAACAGGTTCAATCCGCACGGTATGCGGGCGTTGGTGCTGGCCGGGATCACCGGTTTGCTGGTGTCCGCCTGCGAGAGTTCGTCGCAGCAGCAATCGCCCCAGCCCCCGACGATGCCGAGTTCTTCCCCACCGGCCAGTTCCGGGTCATCCGGATCGACGTCTCCGTCAATGCCGTCGCCTTCGTCGTCGTCATCGTCATCGTCATCGTCATCGTCATCGTCATCGTCATCGAGCGGCGGCTCCAGTTCGTCATCGCCTACGTCGACGGCGTCCGGCTCATCGGGCTCCAGCGGCTCCGCCTCCACCATGCCGGGGTCACCCGGATCGACCGGAGGCAGCACTGGCGGTAGCGGCTCTCAGACAGGTTCCGCATCAACCGATCCGGCCGGTTCCGGGGCTTCCGCTGGCGGTACCAGCGTGGGTGACAGCGGAAGCTCAGGCAATGCGACCACCGCCGGAAGTGGCGGAACCACGGGAAGTGCTGGCAGTGCCGGACAGTCTTCCCTGCCCGAGATTCCTGATTTTTCCAACGGACGTGGAGGCACCTCCGGTAGCGGACAGAGTGGCACGGCCGGACAGCCGGCCGGCGTGGCCGACGCCGGGAGTGGCGGCTCCGGGACCGGTGGCCAACAGACTTCCGGTTCAGGTGCCACTGATGGTACAGGTGACGGTGGAGACAGCAGCCCGGGCGGGGAAGCCGGATCAGGAACGACAACGGGCGCCGGTGGTGCCCCGGCGGAAGGGAATGCCGGGAGCGGGACCCTTGCGGGTTCTGGAGCCGGATCGGGAGGCACCGCGCCAATGAGCCGGAACGAGCGTCTGGCTGTTCTGGATGGGGCTCTGGGGCGCGGCTACGAGGAATTTGACGGCCTGATCATCGCCGAGCGGGCGCGCGCCCGGCAGCAGAGTAATGAGGTGGGGTCGGATCCGGGCGGACTGAACGAGGAGTCATCCGATGGTTCCGGTGGCGGTGGTCAAGGCCAGGGCCAGGGTGAAGGTCGGGAGCGTCAGGGTGGCGGCCGGCCGGCCATGCCCGGCGACGGCCGGGATGGTGGTGATGGCCAGGTGATTGCCCGCGGCGGCCAGGATGGCCAGCCGCAGGCAGGCGGCTCGGGTGCATCCACCGGTGGTCCGCAAGGTGGGCCGGCCGGCGAGCAGAGCGACGCGGAAACCTATCCGGTACCGGAGGACATCCCGGAAGGGCGGGATGATGATGTGGTGGCGCGGCAGATCCGCGAGGCGGCCATGACCGAGTCGGATCCGGAGTTGCGCGAGGCACTCTGGGACGAGTATCGCCGATACACCGGTCTGGAAGAGTGACAGGATTCTTTATGGCAATGAGTGGAAACATGAAAATGCTGCAACGGTTTTCCATCGGGCTGCTGGCGCTGTTCTGGCTGGCGGCCTGTTCCACCACTTCGGTGAAGAGCACCGAATTCGTCCCGATGGTCCAGGGCGAGGCTCCCGAACAGGAGGAGCTGCTGATGGATGTTGGTGTGATGGTGTTCGATCCGGGCATCGATGAAGTGGATGAGGATGAGATGGACCGCACCAACCTGGAAATCCGCCGGGCGGAGTCGCGCTACGCGCCGTGGTTGATGGCCGACAGCCTGCAGCGATCCGGTAACTGGGGGGTGGTGCGCGTACTGCCCTCGGACACCAGTACCATGGATGTCTACGTGGACGGTACCCTGCTGCTGTCCGATGGTGAAGGCATGGTGGTCGCGGTCACCGTGACCGATGCCACCGGCCGTGAATGGTACAGCCGTGTCTACGAGGAGCATGTCAGCCAGTTTGCCTACGATCGAACCCAGAGACAATCGCATGATCCGTTCCAGGCGCTGTATAACCGCATCGCCAATGATCTGGTCGAGTACCGGAAGGAGAATGTCTCCGCCGACGAGATCCACAACATCCGTACCGTGGCCGAACTGGACTTTGCTTCCGATTTCGCGCCGGAAGTGTTTGGAGATTATCTGCGCACCAATGAGGACGGTGTCACCGAAGTGGTGCGGCTGCCGGCGGAGAACGATCCGATGATGGAACGGATCCGCAATATCCGCGAGCGGGACCACCTGTTTGTCGATACGGTCCAGGATTACTACGCCACCTATGCCCGACAGATGCGCACGCCCTACGACGCATGGCGTGAGGAGAGTTATCACGCCACCATGGCACTGGAGGAAGCCGAGCGCTCCGCGCGCCGGCGGTTCATTGCGGGTGCCGCGGCCATAGTCGGGGGCATTGCCTCGGCCACCAGCAGTAATGCGGCGGTCCGCACCGGTGGTATCGTTGGTGTCGGCGCCGGAGCGTACCTGGTACGCAGCGGGTTCGAGCGCTCTTCCGAGGCGGAAATGCATATCGCCACCCTGCAGGAGATGGGGCAGTCACTGGAGTCTGAAGTGGCGCCCCGTCTGATCGATCTCGAGAATCGTACCATCCGGTTGACCGGCACGGTTGAAGAGCAGTACGAACAGTGGCGCGACATACTGGTGGAAATGTACGAAACCGAGACCGGCATGCCGGTCAGCAGCACCGAATGACGGAGAAAGACCGGAATCATGTCAGACAGACAATCGTTCGATCCAGCACGGGAGCCGTCTGCCCCGCCGCGGCATGACCATGACCGCCCTGCCGCTGTGCGGCCTCTGGTCTGGGTATCACTGGCGGCTCTGTTTCTGCTTGCGCTCGGTGTGATTTTTGTCCTGCCGGGCCTGGTGGAGCTATACGAGCTGCCGCTGACCGAGAGGACCACGCCGCAACAGACAGTGTCTCCCGAAGTGGTTGACGACACGCCGGTACTGAACACCGTCTCGCCGTTCGAGGAAGCCCAGCGTGCCCGTCAGCGGCGGGAAGCGCAGGACGTGCTCGCCAGTCTGCTGGAACGTCAGGAGGCGCTGGAGGCGGCCGGTGTCGAGCAATGGGCCGGAGACGATCACGCTAGCGCACTGGAAGCGGCCCGCAGGGGTGACGAGCAATACCGGAGTGGTGAATTCAGTGCCGCCATTGTCTCGTATTCGGAAGCCGACGAGGCGCTGGCCGCCTTGCAGGATCGGCAGTCGGACGTGCTGGATACGCTTCTTCGGGAGGGCCAACAGGCCCTGGCGGAGCAGGATTCGGAGACGGCCGCGGCCCGTTTCTCACTCGCCACCACCATCGACCCCGACAATCAGGCGGCGCGGATCGGCTTGCAACGCGCGGAGACGCTGGACGAAGTGGTGGCACTGGCGGATGAGGCCCGACGCCTTCAGGAAGAGGGTGAACTGGACCGGGCAGAGCAGAGACTGGACGAGGCGCTGGAACTCGACGATCGGTATCAGCCCGCCCGGGATCTGCTGGCGACCAATCGTGAGTTACAGCGCGACAACGAGTTCACCCGCATCATGTCGCGAGGGTTCTCCCTGCTGGGCAACAACGAGCCCGAGGCGGCGATCGAGGCGTTTGAGGAGGCTGGCAGCGTGCGACCGGAGGCATCGCAGCCCGATGATGCCATCCGGCAGGCCCGTGAGCAGATGGTCAACGCCGCCATTGCACGGCACCGCAGTCGGGCCGTCGCTCATGAGGCCGACGAAGAATGGGAACAGGCGGTTGCCGAATACGAGGAGGCCCTGTCGCTGGACAGCAACCTGGTGTTCGCCCGGGAAGGCCTGGACTATGCCGAGCGACGTCTGCAACTCGACCGCCTGATCGAACAGGCGCTGGCCGATCCGACGCGACTGGGCGAACCGGAGATCCTGGAATACACCACCGAAGTGTACGAGACGGCGGTCGGACTGGAGGAGCGCGGTCCGCGCCTGGAGCGGCAACTGGATGCATTGCGGGAGCTGCTGGCCGAGGCCCGGCAACCGGTCGAAATCCGTATCGACTCGGA
>JBNJGU010000234.1:0-4125 GCA_051747985.1 Pseudomonadota bacterium
ATCCGGTCCCACAACCGGTGAGGCGCACTATTTCGGTGGCAGTGGCAACACCGGTAACGTCAGCTACAATCTTCGCGGCATCGGTTCGGACAAGACCCTGTCCCTGTTCAATGGCCGCCGCATCACCCAGAACACTTCCGTCATTCCGCAGATCGCCCTGCAGCGCACCGAGATCCTCAAGGACGGCGCAGCGGTGACCTACGGTGCGGACGCCACCGGCGGCGTGGTCAACTTCATCACCCGCGACAGCTTTGAAGGCCTGGAGGTATCCGCCTCCTACAAGGGCATTGACGGCTCCGATGGCGATCACAGCCTGGGAATCATGGGCGGCTTCGGCGGCGACGACACCAATGTCCTTTGGGCCGCCGAGTGGAATCACCGATCCGAGCTGGACACCACGGAGCGAGACTTCACCAGCCTGCCTTTCGGCGTCAATCCGGCTCCCTGGAGCGGACTGACCAACCTGGCCGGCTGGGTTCCCAGAGGTTCTCTGCCGGAAGTGCCCGGTAACACCGCCAACGGCGAATGGGGCTCCCCCTTGGGACTGGTTTCAGACTATACGCAGGAATCGTGTGAGGCTGTAGGCGGCGTATATGACAATGCCTTCACCTGTCGCTACAACTATATTCCCTACTACCATCTTGTAGAGGAAAACGACATTTTCCGTGCCTACGGTCAGGTAAATTCGGCCGTCACGGATCAGATGAATTTCAATCTGAATGTCGCGTACGCCCGTGTGCTGACACCTCATGCCTACGGGTCTCCATCGCAGCCCGTGGTCCGTGGCCCCGCCCGGGCTGAAGGCGCGACGTACCAGCTGTACGCTCCTGCATATAATCCGTTCGTGCAGGACTTTTCCGAGCGTACCGGTTGGGCCGACAACCCATTGTCCGGGCTTGCCCAGGGCTACACACCCATTACCTACCGTGCATTCGCCCATGGCGGTAACGACCTGTTCGCACAAGGCGACAACCAGTCCACACCGAACAAGAACGACAACCGGTACTGGCACATCTCGACGGGGTTGGAGGGAGAGTTCGATAACGGAATATTCTACGATTTCGCCATGACCTACAATCAGACATCGGCCTATTCCCGGGCACCGGACATGATGCTGTCCCGCGTCCAGAACGCCCTGTACGGCTTTGGCGGACCGGACTGTGACCGGAGCCAGGGCGTAGACCAGGACCCGAACCGTTTCGGGGTGCAGAATCCCGAATTGGCGGGTACTGGCAATTGCATGTTCTATAATCCATTTGCCAGCAACTTTGCCGGCCAACCGGTACTCGGGCTGGATAACCCCAATTACGACCCGAACGCAACCAACCCGGATGAGCTGATTGAATGGTTCTTCAATGAACGGGCCAGCGAAACCACCTCCTACAACGGCACCATCGACCTGGTGTTCAGCGGCCAGTCGCCGCTTGAGCTAGCAGGCGGCGCCGTGGGATGGGCCGCCGGTACCCAGTGGCGGCAGACAGAAAACCGCCAGAGTGTCCCGGATCCGCTGTATAACGGTACACGCAAGTGTATCTGGCCAGCTGAAGAGGGTCAGGTTCCCCTGCCTTCCGACCACCCGGAATTTACCGGTTGTACTCCTGACGAACCCGGTCCATTCCAGTTTTTCGGAACCAATGTGCCGGATTCCACGGACCAGAAACAGCTGTCCTACTTCGGGGAGGTGACTCTGCCGGTTCTGGACAATCTGTTCATGACAGCCGCCGCCCGGTACGAAGAGTTTGATGACAATCTGGATGCTACCGTGTACAAGGTGTCCGGCAAGTGGGATGCCACCGAGAATCTCGCATTCCGCGGCTCCTACGGTACCAACTACCAGGCGCCTGGCGCAGGTATCGTACCCGGCGAGGTCAACAACGGCGTCAACAGCTACACCATCGCCGGCGGCGCATGGCGTGGTGCCCAGACCGTTACGCAATCCGGCATCGAGCCGGAGACTGCTACAGTCTGGAGCGCGGGAGCCATCTGGGACAGCCGTGGTTTCACGGAAGCCAGCTCCACCCGACTGATTGTCGATTTCTTCAGTATCGAGACGGAAGACGAACTGGGCCTGCTGGCCTCTGCAAACGAGATCGCATCCGCCGTCTTCAGTATTCCCAACGAAGGTGATGGTTTCGACTTCGCGGACTGCTCACATCCGCTGATTGACCGGGTTACATTCAATGGCAGTTGTGTGCAGGGAGAAAGCACGGCCGATGACTTTGCCTCGATCCGTACGAATTTCGGCAATGGTCCGGGTCAGACAACGGAAGGCATCGACATCCAGGCCAACTACGGACTGCCCGTTGGCCCCGGCGATCTGGACTTGCGAATGACAGCCACACATATCACGAAGTTCGAATTCGGCGAGACCACCCTTGACGGTTTCATGCTGGATCCGGGGGCGGACCGACTCGGATTCCTGAACTTCGCGACCATCGCCTCGGCGGTTTCGGAATGGCGGGCCAACTTCAGCGCCAACTACCGGCAGGATATTCACAATGTCCGGGGGGTCGTGAACTTCGTCAGCGGTGTCGATGATGACCGGTATGTCGACGGTAACGGTAACGTCATCAACGAAACTGGCCTGGTCCCGGCCGGCTTCATGCCTGGAACGGACGAGCGCTTCGGCCCCAGCATGTATGGCGTTCGCGCTGACAACTGGATCACGGCAGACCTGCATTACACGGTGGAGCTGCCATGGGGAACCGTCGGCGCCTCCGTCATGAACCTGACCGACGAGTCTCCGTCAGAGTCCCGCCAGGAACTCGGCTATGACCCGAGAATCGGCAACCCACTGGAGCGACACTTCCAGTTGAGCTATCGTCGCACCTTCGGCGGCATGTAAGCCCTTCAGTCTGTACCCATCGCAAGATCGAAGCAGACTGAGTACAGAAAGCCCGAGGCCTGGATGGACCTCGGGCTTTTCTGTCAGACTTTCCGCTCGGTAAGCAAGCGCTGAAAAATATCCAGCCCGATCAATACCGGCAGGCAGCGCTCTACAGGTTCCAGGAGAAACTGGCTCCGACGGTCCGTGGCTTGCCCCAGACCCCATACCCCCAGTCATTTCCCAGGGTGTTCTGGTAGGTAAAGTATTCCTCATCCGTGATATTGTTGACGAAGGCTTCTACTGTATATTCGCCGGTCAGGGAGTGCCAACTGACCTTCGCGTTGCCCAGTCCGTAACCATCATGGTGAGAGTAGGGATCATTCTCGATCTGCAGAAAATGGTCTGCCTGCCAGGTATAGTCGGCCTGCAGCGCGAGCTCTCCGGCATTGCCCAGACCAACGTAGTATCGCGCCACCAGATTCGCATTGCTCTCCGGGGCCGATGGCAGCTCGTTTCCATCCAGTGTGTAGACATCGCCCGCGACATTGAACACCTGATCCGAAGTGAACTCTGTATCGAGCACGCCGAGCCCGGCTATCACCTCGAAGTTGTCGGTGACACGTGCCGTAAATTCCAACTCAGCCCCGACGCCGGTCACGTCACCGGCATTGGTCACCACACTACCGGTCTCCACGGTCAGGAAGACCTGTGCCTGGAAATCCTCAATGTCGTAGCGGTAGGCCGCGGCGTTGAGACGGAATCGCCCATCGCTCCAGCCTGTCTTCAGGCCGAGCTCATAATTGATCGCATCCTCCGAGGAGACCGGTCGCAGTGCGGCCTGTGAGGCGTTGTAGCTACCCGAGAAACCGCCACTCTTGAATCCGGTGGAGATGTTCGCGTAGGCCAGAGTCCCTTCCCTTGGCCTCCAGTCCAGTCCGATGCGTCCGGTCAGCGCGCTCTCCGAAAGCTCGCCATCCCCTTCAACCCTGGGTGTATAGAAGCTGACACGGGAGCGCTGCGCAAAGTCACGCTCCTCCTCCGTGTACCGTGCCCCGATGATGCCGGTCAATTGAGGTGTGAAGTCCCATTCATACTGGCCGAAGACAGCCCAGGATTCACTTTTCAGGGACACGATCTCCTCGTGAAAGAAATCTCCGAACGCTTCCGCATCAGCCGTGGTGGGCGCTTGTGTGACCAGGTGCATATTCCGGCCCAAAGTGAACACCGATTCCGGCGCAACGTGAACACCCAATCCGGTCGAACGTGAACAGTGATTCCGGCCGGAAGGTGAACACTTT
>JBNJGU010000235.1:0-4115 GCA_051747985.1 Pseudomonadota bacterium
CGGCCTCTGACACCGCCGCTTTCTTTCCGGCTTTGCGTGTCAGGGGCGCGCATTATGCCATAAAAAATGACGCTGACAAGACCTCTTTGTCATTTTTTTCGGCCCGTGTCAGGCGCAGACCAGGTGAAACTGCTTTTTCCCCCGCCGGACTACCCAGAAACGGCCGAACAATGCCCCCTCCGGTGCAAGCCTGTGCTCACTGTCGGTAATCCGCTGACCATTGATGACCACTGCATTGTTGGCAAGAAACTCCCTGGCGACCCGGTTTGACTTGGCCAGGCCCGTCCGTACGAGCAGACTGACGACGTCTGGCTGCTCGCCACCCAGATCAGTATAAGGAAGGCCGTCCAGCCGCAGTTGTTGCAGATCCGATTCGGTAAGACTGCCGGGGTCGCCCGAGAACAGTGCCTCACTGATCCGCTCCGCCGCAATCAGTCCCTCCTCTCCATGCACCAGCGCCGTCACTTCCCGGGCAAGAATCTGCTGGGCCCGGGGCCTGCCGGCCCGTTCCGCGTCCTCTTTCTCTATGTCGGCTATCTGTCGCGCGGAGAGGAAAGTGAAATAATGCAGGAACCGGTAGACATCGGCATCCGCCGTATTCATCCAGAACTGATAGAAGGCATACGGTGAAGTCTTGTCTGGATCCAGCCAGACGGTGCCGGTCTCGGTCTTGCCAAACTTCTGACCATCCGCCTTTGTCACCAGCGGCAGCGTCAATCCATACGCCTGACCGCGATGCAGGCGCCGGGTCAGGTCGATACCACCGGTGATGTTGCCCCACTGATCGCTCCCACCGATCTGCAACGTGCAGCCGTATCGTCTATACAGTTCCGCGAAGTCATACGACTGCAACAGCATATAGCTGAATTCAGTGAAAGAGATCCCGGCGCCTTCACGGTCCAGTCGCTGCTTCACCGACTCCTTCTGGATCATCGCATTGACCGAGAAATGCTTGCCGACATCCCGCAGAAAGCCGATCACGCTCTGCTCATTGATCCAGTCCAGATTGTTCACCACCACCGCCGAGTTGTCTCCGCAGTCGAAATCCAGAAACTGGCTTACCTGGCGCTTGATTCTGTCCACCCACAACTCCACGAGATCGGGGGTGTTGAGTTGCCGCTCGGCCGCCTTGAAAGAGGGATCCCCGATCAGCCCGGTAGCGCCCCCCACCAGGGCAATCGGGCGGTGCCCCGCCTGTTGAAAGCGCTTCAACGCCAACAAGGGCACCAGATGACCGATATGCAGACTCTCGGCGGTCGGATCAAAACCACTATATAGTGCACGACCTGCACTGGACAGGTGCTCGGCCAGCTCCTCCTCGGCCGTCGACTGGGCGATCAGACCGCGCGACCGCAGGTCCGACAGCGTCTTGTTCATTTCTGTCATGAATGAAGATCCCGCCTGATGATAAAAGTGTGCAGATTCTACACCATTCGCTGTTCAGGATGGACCGGTCCGCGACCAAACCACAACTCTTTCATTGATCGCTTGACCCGTCGATGAAAAGCCTGAAGAATTGGCGATTGAACTGTTTTCAGGTAACACTGTCGAATAACGCATGGAATCGATAACAACAGCAAAGTACATCATCGGAAAATATTACCCTCGCAGCCACCTGCTGGCAGCCAGCGCGCTATCTCTTCTATTGATCTCGATCCTGTTCCTGGGCCCGGAGCAACCGGCACACGGAACGTTGATGAGCGCATCGGAACAGAACGCACTCATTGACCTGGAAAGTGCGACCGCCATCACCGGGGGAGTGGGAACCCGCGAAGAAGAGTCAGTCGTGGCCGTCAACACCGATGCGCTACCGACGGCCGCCCCCCCCAGCGTCACTACAGAACCGGGTGCAACGGAGGAAGAAGGAGAAGGTACAGCCACACCCCCCCGACCGGCGAGAACCGAATGGATGGACGTGGTGGTGCAACCCGGTGACACGCTGTCAGCACTTTTCACCCGGGCAGGACTCAGTGCCACGGAGTTGCAGAAGATACTGGACAGCAATGAGGACGACACCATCCTGGATCGCCTGCATCCGGGATATGAGCTCAGTTTCCATATTCCCCAACCGGGTCAGCTGCAACAGCTGTCAGTCCAGACATCTCCGTTGGACGGATACGTTTTCACAAGACAGGATGGTGGCTATGAGCTCGAACCGATAGAGAATGAGCCCGAAGTCACCGAAGTGTTCCGCCACGGCCAGATCCACGACAGTCTGTTCATGGCCAGCCAGCAAGCCGGCATCCCCGTCAACGTCACCATGGAAATGGCGGACATTTTTGGCGGCGTACTTGATTTCATTCTCGATCCCCGGCGGGGGGACCAGTTCAGCATTCTCTATGAGGAAGAGCACCTGGACGGAGAGAAAGTGGGCAATGGCGACATCATCGCGGCGCGTTTCATCAACCGGGGACGAGAATATATAGCCCTGCGTTACGAAAAGGAAAATGGCGAGACCGGCTATTTCAACCCGGAAGGCGCAAGCATGCGCAAGACCTTCCTGCGCAACCCGATGGATGTCTTCCGTATCAGTTCCAACTTCAATCCCAATCGACGTCACCCGATCCTCAACACGATCCGCGCCCACAAGGGTACTGACTATGCCGCACCCCGTGGCACACCGATCCGGGCCACCGCTGACGGCACCGTCACCTGGGCCGCCCGGAATGGTTCATTCGGCAGGCTTGTGGTCATCAAGCACGATGGCTCCTTCGAAACCAAGTACGCTCACCTGAACGACTATGCCGACGGTGTCCGCAAGGGTGCCCGGGTCCAACAGGGCCAGGTGATCGGCTATGTCGGCTCCACCGGCAGCGCAACAGGTCCTCACCTTCACTATGAGTTCCTGATGGACGGCGTCCACCGCAATCCGCGAACCATTCTGGATGAGCTACCTCAGTCCGTTGCACTCGAAGACAGCGAACTCCCCCGTTTTCGACAGCAGACACGCGGTATTCTGGAGAGATTCCAGGAGCAACACCAGGAAGAACAGCTTCTGCTCAGTTACCGGCTCGACGGCCAGGGAAGCGAGGAACTCGGCTCCAGTCACGACTGACGGAGCCGCGCCGCGATGCCATCCGGGGAACTGTTCATCGGCCTGATTTCCGGCACCAGCGTGGATGCCATCGATTGCGCTTTATGTGACTTCAGCCGTCCGGAGTCACCTCTGCTGGCCAGCCATTCAGAACCCGTTCCGGCCGGATTGCGTGACCGCCTGCTGGCCCATTGCAGCCCACAGGCCACTACGCTACCCGCACTGGGAAGCATGGATATCGAACTCGGCGAACTGTTTGCCCGCGCCGCCCACCAACTCATGAGGCACAGCCGTCATGGCCGGAAAGCCATTCGCGCCATCGGCAGCCATGGCCAGACCCTGTACCACTCTCCGGACAGCCGGTTCCCGTTTACCCTTCAGATCGCCGACCCGAATGTGATCGCGGCGCGTACCGGGATCACCACCATCGCGGACTTCCGACGCATGGATATGGCATTGGGTGGCCAGGGCGCGCCTCTCGCTCCATTGTTCCATCAGTCGATATTCCAGAGTCCCGGCCGGCACCGCGCCGTTCTTAACCTCGGTGGGATTGCCAATCTGACCTTCCTGCCGAAGGAACCCGGACAGCCCGTCACCGGCCTGGACACGGGTCCCGCCAGCGGGCTGATGGATGCCTGGATTCTCCGGCACAGACAGAAACCCTTCGATGGGGGCGGACAATGGGCGCTATCCGGCTCGGTAGACAACACGCTGCTGCAATGCCTGCTGGCCGACCCCTATTTCAGCCGTCCCGCCCCGAAAAGCACGGGAAGGGAGTACTTCAGCCTGCAATGGCTCGACCACCGGCTACAGCAGTCGGGACCGACGCCTGTTGCAGCCCGGGATGTACAGGCAACGTTGCTGGAATTCTCGGCGCGGACGGTGGTGGATGGATTCCGGCTGACTGATGCGATACCGGAACAGCTTGTGGTGTCCGGCGGCGGCGTTTACAACGACGCCCTGCTGCAGAGGATAAGCGCTCTGGCGCCGCGGACCGACGTGATCAGCAGTGCCGATCTGGGCGTACCGCCCGACTGGGTGGAAGCCATGACCTTTGCATGGCTGGCATGGCGGCGCGTGT
>JBNJGU010000236.1:0-4114 GCA_051747985.1 Pseudomonadota bacterium
GGCGGGAAGCGGTGTTTTTGATAATCCCCGCAATGAGACGGGTGAACTTCCGGATAATGTAGTGGACATGGACTCATTCCGGAACCGGACTCAGCGATAGCCCTCGGCCGGTTGGCCTCCGACGCGGCACAGATACGCGGGCGTCTGGAGGCCATCGGGCACGAGACACTGCGGGTCGATGCATTTCTGCAGCCACTGCAGGAGGCCGCCGGCGCCCGGACCCGCGAGATCGGGTGCCACAGCGCCGGCTTTCTGTTAGGATGCGCGCCTTCATTTCGCTCCACCAGTACAGAGTCCATTGTGATATCTACCGCGAACCTCACCATGCAGTTCGGCCCCAGGCCGCTGTTCGAAAACGTATCCGTCAAGTTCACCCAGGGCAGGCGCTATGGCCTGATTGGCGCCAATGGTTGCGGCAAGTCCACCCTGATGAAAATACTGGGCGGAGACCTTGCACCCACCGGCGGCCAGGTGATGCTGGAGCCGGATGTGCGGCTGGGCAAGTTGCGCCAGGACCAGTTTGCGTACGAGAAGTACTCGGTACTGGACACCGTGATCATGGGCCACGAGGAGCTTTGGAAGGTCAAGTCCGAACGCGACCGCATCTACGCGCTGGAAGAGATGAGCGCGGAGGACGGCATGGCCGTCGCCGAGCTGGAGGAGCCCTTTGCCGAGATGGACGGCTATACCGCCGAGGCACGTGCCGGTGAACTGCTGCTGGGCCTGGATATTCCGCTGGAACAGCACGATGGCCCGATGAGCGCCATTGCCCCGGGCTGGAAGCTGCGCGTGCTGCTGGCACAGGCGCTGTTCTCCGACCCGGATGTGTTGCTGCTGGACGAGCCCACCAACAACCTGGACATCAACACCATCCGCTGGCTGGAGCAGGTGCTGGTGCAGCGTAACAGCACCATCATCATCATTTCCCACGACCGCCACTTCCTGAACGCGGTATGCACCAATATCGCCGACATGGACTTCGGTGAACTGCGGCTGTATCCGGGCAACTACGACGACTTCATGACCGCCTCGACCCAGGCCCGCGAGCGCCTGCTGAGCGAGAATGCGAAAAAGAAATCACAGATCTCCGAGCTGCAGGCCTTCGTCAGCCGGTTCTCGGCCAACGCCTCCAAGGCCAAGCAGGCCACCTCGCGGGCGCGCCAGATCGAGAAGATCCAGCTGGAGGATGTCAAGCCTTCCAGCCGCGTCAGCCCTTACATCAAGTTTACCCAGAACAAGAAACTGCACCGTCAGGCACTCATCATGGAGAAAGCCGCCAAGGCGTACGACACCACCCTGTTCTCCGGACTGGGCCTGCAGATCGAGGCCGGCGAGCGCGTCGCCGTCATCGGCCCCAATGGCGCGGGCAAGACCACGCTACTGCGCTGCCTGATGGAAGAAGTGGCATTGGATGAAGGCAACCTGAAGTGGGCCGAACAGGCCGACGTTGGTTATTTCGCCCAGGACCACAGCGCCGAATTCGTCGAAGAGATCACGCTGTTTGACTGGATGAAGCAGTGGACCAAAGGCGACGAGCAACTGGTGCGCTCGGCCCTGGGGCGTATGCTGTTCTCCAGTGATGACGTCAACAAGCAGTTGCCGGTACTCTCGGGCGGGGAAAGAGCGCGCATGATGTTCGGCAAATTCAGTCTGATCAACCCCAATGCCCTGCTGATGGATGAACCGACCAATCACCTGGACATGGAATCCATCGAAGCGCTCAACCTGGCACTGGAGAACTACCCCGGCACACTGATTTTCGTCAGTCATGACCGGGAGTTTGTCACCTCGCTGGCCACGCGCATCATCGACATGCAGCCCGACGGCCTGGTCGACTTCAAGGGCAACTACGAGGACTACCTGCGCAGCCTGGGCGTGCACTGACGCCCGGCCGCATCCATCGCGCCTATTTCGTGTTGGTGGCGGACAGCATCAACTGCACCAGCCGCTCGGTGACCCGGGGCTCCAGCCCTTCGGTATGGCCCTTGTCCATGCGGATCACGTCGGCCACCACGTAGCCGTCATCACAGTCGGGGAACTCATAGACCTGAGCGGTACCGGGCGCGGGTTCACCGCCCCAGCCTTCCCTGTCCGGCCTCTCCTCTCCCGTCCGTGAGTCGTACACATAGCCGGCCACGGTATCCACCACATCGTCGTGACGGATCCGATCACTGCAGTTATAGCGATCCGCCAGCGGTGAGGTCTCGGGGACACCCTGTGCACCCAGTGAATCAAGCTCGCCTGTGGTGTAGTTATGGGAGAAGTCACAATCCTGCACACTGGCCCGGTTACCGACCCGGCCACCGGCCAGACTCAACAGCCCGGTGACCTTGTCGGCATAGAAGTCCGTGCAGACCAGTCTGTGCGAGGTGGCGCTACCCTGGGAGTGACCGGCCAGCCAGAAGGCGCGGATATCGAGGTCGGAAAACTTGTCATAGACGTAGTTGACGATGTTCTCCAGATGCTCGTCATCGTTTTCCTCGCGCCAGGCCCGGATCACACCACTGGGTGTCGCCACGATCAGGCGGTACTCGTCCGTGTAGTCCTTGATGGGGAAATAGTGGCGTTGCCAGTTACCGATGGAGCCGAAACCATGAAGGTTCAGTACGAACACCACCTCCTCTCCGGCTTCCAGATCACAGGGAATATCGAGAAAATAGTTGCGGCCCGTGGCCGTGTCAGTCTGGTTACCACGCTGGGCAGTGGTCTCCGCGTCACAGCCTCCCACGGGGCAGTCGTACTCGGGGTTATGACAGGATATGCCTGAACCCAATTCATCCTGGGCCATCGCCAGACCGCTCAGGCCAAGCAGTAACATCCCCAGTGCCATCTGGATCATCTGTGCGGTACTTTTCATTTTCTTTCTCCCGCTGTGCGTTTATTGATTGAGAGCGCAGCCGCCTTCGATCAGCCCCCTGTATTCATCACGGTCAAAGGCGGCCGTGCCGCCGAAGGTGGACCGGTAGGCTGATTGCCCACCAGCACATCAGGCTCGTGAATTCGCCACGACTGCAAAGAAGATACTAGCGTTAGTTTCGTGGGACGTATATGCGGTTACCCTCCCGGGTCAGCTCGCGGATCTCGTCGCGCAAGGCGGCGACCTCGTTCTGGAGCTCGGTCAGTTGTTTCGCCCCTGCCACTTCGGCGTCGATGCTGTCGGCATCCCGGCCGACAAAGAAGGTGGCGAGCGCCGCTGTCACATAGCCGAAGACACCGAAGGCATACAGCGCAAGAAAGACGCACAGTACACGTCCCTCGGCCGTCCGCGGCCAGTACTCCGAGCCCATCGTCGTCATGATCATGGCGGTCCACCACAGCGACTCGATGTAGGTGCGTGGGCCGCCGGATGCCTGACTCTCGAAAGTGTACATACCGGCCGCTCCGGCGAACGCGACAAGCATGGTAAGAACGATCACATATCCGAAACCCCGCCGGGTCAGGCTCGCACCAAGCGCCTTCATTCCGCGGTTCAACAGCGCGAGCCATACGAATGCAAGAACCACCATCGGGGTTTCCAGCCAGGCTCACTCATAGTGATGTCCTCACGTTTTACCCGCCAGGAAGCCCGACCTCCGCCACTCTGGATGGAGGTTCATGAAAAAACAGTATCACCAATTGGCTCTGAACGTTTGATCGAAAAAACACGTCGTCCAGACTCGGGACAAAGCTGGCCCCGTCGTTGACATACCCCATGATTACCGCTACCGTCCGAGTACAACTCAGCCCCGGTTCGTGAGTTCACAGGAACCGCCCGCTCCATAATGGGCGTCAGCGAACACCCCGTCGGTGCGGTAGCGCACCTGTTCCCTGTCCTGTAATGGTCTCCTCATGGCGCTTTCCAGAAGTGTCCCTGTCGAGTCGGTTTCAATGATTTCCTGATTCCTGACAAGGAGATAGCCGTGCGATCAACCACGCGTGCATGCCTGCCCCTATTGGCCGGTTTTCTGTCATTGCTGACCTCGCTGTCTGTCCATGCTGAGGAAGACGGATACCGTCTGCTGGAGCTGGACGGTCACAAGGTGAAGTGGGGAGACCGGCGACTCGGGATCGGCGCCAGCATCAGCTATGCCTTTGCCAGGGAAACACTACGGTTCGATGATGCGTTCAACTGTCG
>JBNJGU010000237.1:0-4112 GCA_051747985.1 Pseudomonadota bacterium
CACGGTGAAAGGCATCACTGGCCACACTGGCGGGCTCTGCTCCAAAATGCTGTGACAGTTCCCCATTGACCATGGCCACATCGCGGGCCATGGAACAGATACCGTCAGTGGCCGTCGCATAGGCAAACCCATACCCGAGACCACCCCAGTCGTCGGCATCCACATGGGGAATGCCATAGCCGGTCCAGCGGATGCGGGTTTCGTACTGTAGCGGGTCATCGGCCGTATCGGCGCCGGACTGGCCCGGCCCCGGACCGCAGGCGGTGACGGACAGAGAGCAAAGGGTGGCGACGATCAGCAGGCGGTTTCGGGAACGAAAGGGCATGAGACACACCTCGGCGGGATTGTTGTTATGGAATGCAATGTCCGACAGAATAGGACCGGACGCACAGCCTGTCAAAAGCTCACTGGAATCGCGAGAGAGCGCCAATGGCCACGCACGAGGTGTTCAATCAGCCCCCGGAACTGGAACCGGTGAACCTGTTCGGTACCGACCGTTGTCTGCGGGAGGCTGTCCAGCGGGAAGGCCAGGCCGACTCGGCAGCCGGGCTGGATCGGTTCGGAGCCCTGATCGGCACCACGGAGTGGTTCGAACGGGGCCGACAGGCCAACGCCTGGGCGCCGGTGCTGCACCGCTTCGATGCCCGCGGCCGTCGCTGCGACCAGGTGGAATTCCACCCCGCCTGGCACGAACTGATGGCGCAGTCGGTGCGTCAGGGCATCCATTGCGGCGCCTGGGAACCGGCGGGCTCCCATGTGGCACGACAGGCGGCACTGTACATGATGGTACAGGTCGAACCCGGCCACATGTGCCCGATCACCATGACCCATGCCTGTGTTCCCACATTACGTATGCAGCCGGAACTGGCGCGCGAGTTCCTGCCCCGGCTGATGACCCGCCGGTATGACCCACGCGATCTGCCCGCGGCCGAAAAGGAAGGACTGACAGTGGGCATGGGCATGACCGAGAAACAGGGTGGCACCGATGTGCGTGCCAACACCACGCGGGCCACGCCGGATGACGTCGGCGGGCCGGGCCGGTGCTATCGCCTCACCGGTCACAAATGGTTCTTTTCGGCGCCCATGTGCGACCTGTTCCTGATGCTGGCACAAGCGCCCGGTGGCCTCAGTTGCTTCCTGGTACCACGGCTTCTACCTGATGGCGAACATAACGGACTGCAACTGCAACGCCTCAAGGACAAGGTCGGTAACCGCTCCAATGCCTCCTCCGAGGTGGAGTTCGAGCAGTCCCGGGGCTGGCTGATCGGCGAGGAAGGTCGCGGGGTACGCAACATCATCGAGATGGCCAATGGCACGCGTCTGGACTGCGCGGTGTCCTCCGCCGGCATGATGCGACAGACTCTGCTGCGGGCCCTGCATCACACCCGTCATCGGGAGGTCTTCGGCCAGGCCCTGATCGATCAGGCACTGATGCGGGATGTGCTGTGTGACCTGGCACTGGAGGTCGAGGGAGACACGGCGCTGGCCTTTCGCCTGGCACGGGCATTCGACAACGCCGACCACGATGAGACTGAAGCGGCCTGGCGGCGTCTGATGACACCGGTGATCAAGTACTGGAACTGCAAGCGCGCGCCCGGTTTCATCTACGAGGCCATGGAGTGCCTGGGGGGCAACGGCTATGTGGACGAGAACGTGACCGCCCGGTTGTACCGGGAAGCACCGGTCAATGCCATCTGGGAAGGCTCCGGCAATGTCATGTGCCTGGATGTCATGCGGGTGCTGCAGCGCCAGCCGGAGTCACTGGATGCCGTACTGGCCGACCTGGCACCGGCACGCCACCACGACGGACGACTCGATGCCGCGATGACGTGGCTGGAGCGGCAGGTGGCGGGCCGCGGACTGTCCGAATCGGGTCTGCGCCCCTTTGTGGAAACCCTGGCCTGTGTCGCGGCAGCTGCGCTGCTGCTGGAACACGGCCCGCCGCTGATCGCCGACCAGTGGTGCCGTCAGCGGCTGGAGCGTTCCAACGCCCTGTATGGCGGACTGGGGAACGATGAGTTGATGGCCGCCATCATCGAGCGTCACCTGCCATAGGAGGTGTTCATTCGGTACGTTCGTAGTGCCCCATCAGCATGCCGGCACCGATGATGTGATCCTCTATTGTATCCAGCAGTTCGCGCTTGCCCAGTCCGGGTTCCAGATCGAGCTCCGTATCCAGGGCATAGACCCAGAAGTGATAGGCGTGCAGTTCGCCATCCGCGGGTGGACGCGGACCGAAATACCCCGCTCGTCCCGTGCCATTCACCCCGTTGATGGTGCCGGCCAGTGATGCCGGTTCGGTGATGCGCTCCTCGCGGCTCATGCCTTCCGGCAGCTCCGTCGCCGTGGGCGGAATGTTGTACACCACCCAGTGCACAAACGGTTCCGGTGTCGGCGCAATCGGGTCATCCATCACCAGCGCCAGCTGTTCGGTGCCCTCCGGCAGATCACCCCAGACGATCTGCGGCGAAATATTGTCACCGTACGCGGTGTACTCCAGTGGCACATTGGCGTGATTGGTGAAGGCCGAACTGGTCACTTCGATCGGCTCCGGTGCCTGTGGTGCCGGGGCCTCCTGGCTCTGGGCCACTCCACTGCATCCCGTTGTCAATACGCCCAGGGTGGCGGTCATGGCCAAACCTTTCAGTATCCTGTTCATCTCAGTCTCCTTGGTGGACCTGTTCATCAGTTTCCGCATCATAACCCACCCCAACCCGGGTATCACGTTGGATGAAACCTGATCACGCTGTACGCCGGGAGATGGCCTGCGGCTGTACAACAGCCCTGCGTTTATATCATAGTGTCCCGAAGTGCCTCCACGGCGACCCGGACCGGAACGCGATGACAGGCCTTATGGAACGCTGGCGACAATCCATTCTGCAGGTAACACTCTGGGCCTCCCTGGCGCTGGCAAGCCTCGCCTACGTGCCTGGTGTCTGGGCCGCACTGCAGAGCAATCTGGGCTGGCTGATCATCGTGGACACCGTGGCCTGGGGCTCGATACTGTTACTGGCTCTGTGGCGCACGCTGTCATTCCGTATACGTGCCAGTGCCTTTCTGATTCCATGGTGCCTTTTTGCCCTGCTGTTGCTGTGGATGCTGGGTCCCGCCGGTGCCGGCATCATCTGGTTGACGGCAATACCCGTTCTGGCCTCCCTGTTCTTCGGTTACGTCGGCGCGGTCGTGGGACTTGCGTTTCTGGCGCTCACTTCGCTGGGGTATTATCTCCTGCTGCCGTGGCGCACCCTGATCGAATACCTCCCGGGGCAGGAAACCACCTATGACGCCGTTTCATGGCTGGCCTCGGCCGGCTCCATGCTGTTTATCGCGACATTGGTGTCACTGGCGCTGGCCGAACTGCTGCGGCGGCTCGAGGACACCGTCGAGTCGCTGGGCCACGCCAACCAGCGCCTGACCGGGATCATGGACGAACGAGAAGCGTTGCAGGAGACCATTCTGCAGTCCCAGAAACACAGCGCGCTGGGCACGCTGGCGGCCGGTATCGCCCATGATTTCAACAACCTGCTGGTGCCCATCCTGATGGCCAGCGAGCAGGTCCGCGACGGGACCGCGCGGGACAGCGAGGCCCGCCGCCATCTGGATACCGTGATCCGGTCCGCTGAGCGTGCCCGCCAGCTGGTGCGGCGCATCCTGAATTACAGCCGGGAACGCCCCGCAAGTGAGTACCATCCGGTGCGGCTGGAACCGGTATTGAGGGAAGTGGGCGGCCTGCTGCGCAGCTCGGCTCCGGCCAGCATCGAGATGCGTTACCGTATCGATGCCCCGGAAGCCACCGTCATGGCCGACCCGGAAGAACTGCACCAGATACTGATGAACCTGGGCACCAATGCCTGCCTGGCCATGCCCGAAGGTGGCTGCCTGACCTGGCACCTGTATGCGGCGGACGAGGAAGACGGAGTGCGGCTGGATGTCTGCGATACCGGACAGGGTATCGCGGCGGATGTGCTGCCCCGGATTTTCGATCCGTTCTTCACCACGCGGGAACCCGGCAACGGCACCGGCCTGGGGCTGTCCATCGTGCAGCGACTGGTGACTGCCATGCAGGGCCATATGGACGTGGAATCGGATGGCGAGAGTGGCACCTGTTTCCG
>JBNJGU010000238.1:0-4071 GCA_051747985.1 Pseudomonadota bacterium
ACCGTGTCATACATGTGCCAGCGCCAGTCATCATCGGGATCGTCGCTGGCGATGGCGCAGGTGATTCCACCCTGGGCGGACACCGTGTGCGAACGGGTCGGGAAAACCTTGGTGATGACCGCGGTGTTATAGCCGGACTGCGACAACTCCAGTGCCGCCCGCATGCCCGAACCACCGCCACCGACGACGATCGCGTCAAAGCTCAGAGTACGCATACCACTCATTTAGTTTCCCCACAGAATCTGAATACCCCAGACGAGGTAGATGAAAATCAGGATGACGCAACCGGCCTGGAACAGCAGGCGTACCGCGGTGGCCGCCCGGCCCAGGGCCATACTGGTCAGGTAATCAGTGGAAATCGTCCACATTCCCACCCAGGCGTGAGCGCACAAAGACAGCAGCGCCAGCAACGTCGCAATGCGCATCCAGGTTGTCCCGAACAAGGCAGTCCAGGTGGCGTAGTCGAGATCCGGCGTCAGCAACAACCAGCCCAGCAGGCCGACCGTATAGACCCCGAGGATGATGGCGCTGAAGCGCTGGATGACCCAGTCATAGAGCCCATTGCGACCCAGACTGGTGACACTGCTCACACGATTTACCATACCCACACCCCCGCAAGCACGATGCTGATGACAGAAAGGACGACAACCAGTACGGCACCGTTACGCCCACCCTGCAGCGTCTCACCGATACCTGCATCCATGAGCAGATGACGTATGCCGGCGATCAGATGGAAAAGCAATCCCGCCAGCACAGCCCAGACCAGCAGCTTGACGGCAAGCAGATCCAGCCATTGCTGGACACGGTCGAAACCCTGTTGGGAGGACAATGATTCGGAAAGCAGCCACAGCAGCACCGCGGTGCCGGCAAACAGCACCACGCCGGATATACGATGCAGGATCGAGGTGATCGCGGGCAGCGGGAAATGAAATTTGGTCAGGTCGAGATTTACGGGTCTGTTATCTTTCACTGGTAGCCGATTCTGTTGCAGCCCTGCGCGCAGGACCTGGTTAGCGATACCGGTCAGGGCCTGAACAGCCGGCCTGCAACCTGTGCAAGGCGGAGTGAACCACTGACCAACCGTCGGAAACCGGCACATCGAGGTGCGGACAAAGGCGCTGACCTGATGCCGGATTTTCCAGCTCTCAAGCGACGTTACACAGTTGAGACCATGGGCGACGAGTATAGTCGGAAGCCCCGCGGAATACAATATGGGCATACGATTCAACGCCCACAAATGACAATGCATTGTCATTCTTGTAAAAAATATACAGGAATGGCTCTTCCAGCACGACTTTATGGTAAAGTATCGCGCTCATCAAACATCAAATAATCGCCTTTAGCACAACAGGAATCAGCCATTCAGGAGTTTTTTATGAGTGAAAAGAAAGCCCGTCTGACCGTTGAGGGAGTCGATCAGGCGATCGAGCTTCCCATGCACGAGGGCACGCTGGGCCCCGAGGTTGTCGATGTCCGCGGTCTGACCGCCAAGGGCCTGTTCACTTTCGATCCGGGTTTCGTTTCCACCGCCTCCTGCGAGTCCGCCATCACCTACATTGATGGCGCCGAAGGCACCCTGCTCCACCGCGGCTATCCGATCGAACAACTGGCCGAGCATTCAGACTACCTGGAAACCTGCTACCTGCTGCTGAACGGTGAATTGCCCGATGATTCTCAGAAAGCGGAGTTCAACGACAGCATCCGCTACCACACCATGGTTCACGAGCAACTCTACAACTTCTTCAACGGCTTCCCCCGTGATGCGCATCCGATGGCCATCATGGTCGGCGTGGTCGGCGCCCTGTCCGCCTTCTATCATGACACCATCGACATTGATGATCCGGAGCACCGCAGACTGGCAGCGCACCGCCTGATCGCGAAAATGCCGACCATTGCGGCCATGACCTACAAGCACAGCATCGGTCAACCGTTCATGTATCCGCGCAACGACCTCAACTACGCGGAAAACTTCCTGCACATGATGTACAGCACGCCCTGCGAAGAGCCGGACATCAATCCCGTGCTGGCCAAGGCCATGGACGTGATTTTCCTGCTGCACGCGGACCACGAGCAGAACGCCTCGACGTCCACGGTGCGCCTGGCCGGCTCCACCGGCGCCAATCCGTATGCCTGCATCGCTTCCGGCATTGCGGCATTGTGGGGGCCCGCGCATGGCGGTGCCAACGAAGCCGTGCTCGAGATGCTGAATGAGATCGGTGACGAGACCGAGATCGAGAAATACATTGACAAGGCCAAGGACAAGGACGACCCGTTCCGTCTGATGGGCTTCGGTCACCGCGTCTACAAGAACTTCGACCCGCGCTCTCGCGTGATGCGCAAGATCTGCGACGAAGTACTGGCCGAGCTGGGCCTGGAGAACGATCCGCTGATGCGCATGGCCCGCAAGCTGGAGAAAATCGCCCTGGAAGACGAGTATTTCATCGAGCGCAAACTCTACCCCAACGTCGACTTCTACTCCGGCATCATCCTCAAGGCCATCGGCATCCCCACCAGCATGTTCACCGTCATATTCGCTCTCGGCCGCACACCCGGCTGGATCGCCCACTGGAACGAAATGCTCAGCGGGCCGATGAAGATCGGCCGACCACGCCAGCTGTACACAGGCAGCACCAAGCGAGACTACCCCACCCGGTAAAGCAGGACCGGAAAAAGCGGGACTGTCCCGCTTTTTCCCGCCGTTTTGCCCAGGAGGCGCTCCCCGGACAGGGTGGCGCCTTTTTTTAACCTGGAGATCGCGGATACAAAAAAGGCATGAGTCGCCTGGCGAACTCATGCCTGTCAATATTGAAAGGAGGATCTTGCGGGAATTTGGTGGAGCTAATCGGGATCGAACCGATGACCTCAACGCTGCCAGCGTTGCGCTCTCCCAGCTGAGCTATAGCCCCGAAAGTCAGCGCATTTTAGGCATCCGGAATGGATCTGTCAATCGCCTGAGACAATTCCCTGTACGTTTTTTCCAGGCGCTTCGCTTCCTTCTTGGAAACCCCGCCCAACACTTCCATGGCATGGCGGATTCTTGCCCGACTGACGTCCAGCCCCAGGATGGCAATGGCATCGATCACGGACACCGATACGGCCTTCCCCGTGATGGCGATGAACAGTGGAAACAGCGCATCCCGGATTTTCAGCTCCATGAAATCCGCCAATACCTGGCAGCGATGCTCCACGGCATCGCGGCTCCAGTCGTCACCGATATCCTCGAACGCCCACAGGGCCAGTTGCAATACCTGACGGCACTGAACCTCGTCCAGCTTCTTGTGCTCGAACTGGTCCCGCTCCAGCGGTACGACACCATACAACATGAATCCCGCCAGCGGCGCCACGTCACAGAAACGCTCCACACGGCTGCGTACCAGTGGCAACAACTGTGCCATGCGTGACTCGTCAAACGCCCAGCGGGCATACGCCTCGGCGAACTGCTCATCATCCAGGTTCTCCCGGATATATTTGCCGTTAAGCCAGTTCAGTTTTTCGATATCGAATACCGGCCCTCCCAGGGACACCCGGTTGATGTCGAAATGCCCGACCATTTCCTCGACACTGAACTTCTCCCGTCCGTCGGGCATGGTCCAGCCCATCATGCCAAGGTAATTGACCAGGGCTTCGGGAAGATAACCCATGTCGCGATAGTAGTTGATGCTGGTGGGATTCTTGCGCTTGCTCAGCTTGCTCTTGTCCGGATTACGCAGCAGGGGCATATGACTGAAGACAGGCGGCTCCCAGCCGAAATACTGGTACAACAACAGATGTTTGGGCGTGGAGTTGATCCACTCCTCGCCCCGGATCACATGCGTGATACCCATCAGGTGATCATCGACGACATTGGCGAAATGATAGGTGGGTAGGTGGTCGGACTTCATCAGAATCTGCATGTCGATCTGCTGCCACTGGATCGATATCTCCCCGCGGAGGCGATCTCGATGTTCTCGATCGCATTTATGGGTTCCCCTTTGGTCAGGTTCATGACGGTGTAGTGCATGGTGTTCGCATCGGAGAGCGTGTCGTCGAGCTCGAAATAGTAAATGGCGGTCTTGTTTGCGTTCACGCCGA
>JBNJGU010000239.1:0-4069 GCA_051747985.1 Pseudomonadota bacterium
ATGGAACCCTTGCCGAATTGCCGCTCGATCTGCGACAGGGCGGCACCAGTGCCTTCTCACGATTGCTGTCCTTCACTGCATCTGATTGCGCCATGATTGCCTCATTCCTGAAAATTTACTGTTCTGAGCGATATTGAACCAGAATAATACTGTATATTCAAACAGTATTTCCGGAAAAACAGCGCAAGGCGGCCCGACGCCCGCTCAACCACTGTCATGATGATTATTGATGATATCCAGCAATCCTGCCAATGCCTCGCGTACGGATTGCTCGCGCACCGCGGTGCGGTCGCCATTGAACTGGAAGCAGCGGGCGGACGTGTCGATGGCCGGGGATTGCAGGTCACGAACCGCCCAGCCCAACCACACCGTTCCCACGGGCTTCGTGGCACTGCCTCCGCCCGGACCCGCGATACCACTGCTTGCCACCGCCACATCAGCACCGCTGGTTTTCAGAGCGCCACGGGCCATTGCCAATACCGTCCGCTCACTCACGGCTCCCGGCGCATCCGTACCCTCGAAACATTCCGATGGAACCGACAGCACCCTTTGCTTGGCCAGGTTGGAGTAGGTCACGAACCCGTATTCGAACCAGTCGGAACTGCCGGGAATCGCCGTGATGGTCTGTGCGATCCAGCCCCCCGTGCACGACTCCGCCGTACTGAGCTGCCAACCGACCCGCAACAGGGTCCTGCCGACATCCCGACCGAGCACCTCGAGCTCGACTGCACCCATACTGAAACTCCATCACTTTCTGTATTCCGGCATTGTGGCAAATATGGAGCATACTGACGAGCCTTCCCGATTGAAGGTAGAATGCGCGCTTCAACCAACAAGACCGGGATCCATCGTGGCAGCCAAGTCCAGCGCGCAACACACTCCAATGATGCAGCAATACCTGCGCATCAAGGCCGAACATCCGGATGAGCTGGTGTTCTACCGCATGGGGGACTTCTACGAGCTGTTCTACAGTGATGCCGAAAGGGCCGCCCGGCTGCTGGACATCACATTGACGCGCCGCGGTATGTCGGCGGGCAAGCCCATCCCGATGGCGGGAGTCCCCTATCACTCCGCCGAACGTTATCTGGCCCGACTCGTGGAGGGGGGCCATTCGGTCGCCATCTGCGAGCAGATCGGCGATCCGGACAGCAGCAAGGGGCCGGTCGAGCGTCAGGTGGTCCGTATTGTCACACCTGGCACCATAAGTGACGAGGCCCTTCTTCACGAACGCCGGGACTGCGTCGTCATGGCGCTGGCCGGGGTTGCCGTGCGCGGAGTCACCCGCTTCGGGCTGGCCTGGCTGGACATCAGTGGCGGACGCTTCCAGTTATCGGAAGTCGATGGCGAAGAGGCGCTGCTGGCGGAAGTGGAACGCATCAGTCCGGCCGAACTGTTGCTGGATGAATCGCTGGACGTTCCCGAGAGCCTGCTGAAGCGCCCGGGAAGCCGTCAGCGCGCTGCCTGGGAGTTCGATTCCGAAAGTTCATTCCGGCAGCTGACCACCCACTTCGGTACACGGGATCTGGACGGATTCGGAGTGACCGATATGCAACAGGCACTGCGGGCGGCCGGCGCCCTGCTGGCCCATGCCCGTGACACCCAGCGCTCGGAACTGCCACACATCCGCAGCCTGCAGGCGGAAAAAGCGGATGATGCCCTGCAGCTGGACGCTGCAACCCGGCGCAACCTGGAACTGGACCGGAACCTGGGTGGCGGCACCGGGAACACATTGATGTCGGTACTCGATGCCACCACCACGGCCATGGGCAGTCGCCTGCTGTCCCGCTGGCTGCATCGTCCATTGCGCTCGCACCACGAGCTCGGACTCCGACAGCAGGCGGTGCGGACCCTCAAGGAGCTGTACGCTTTTGAATCTCTGCAGCCATCGCTGCGGACCATCGGCGATGTGGAGCGGATTCTGTCGCGAGTGGCATTGCGCAGTGCCCGCCCGCGTGATCTGGCCCGCCTGCGCGATGCGCTGCAGGAGCTTCCGGCGCTGCAGAGCACGCTGACCACTCTGATCCGTGACACCGACACACCAAGATTGCGCGAGCTCGCCGCGTGTATCAGTGAGTACCCGGCCCTGGCGGAGCAGATGGGCAACGCCATCATCCCCGATCCGCCCGTGGTCATCCGCGACGGCGGAGTCATTGCCGAGGGTTACGACGGAGAGCTGGATGAACTCCGGGCGCTGAGTGCCAATGCCGGACAGTTTCTGGTGGATCTGGAGGTCAGGGAAAAAGAACGCACCGGTCTGAGTTCGATGAAGGTCGGGTACAATCGCGTCCATGGCTACTACATCGAACTGAGCAAAGGACAGTCGGGAGAAGCCCCGGCCGACTACATCCGGCGCCAGACACTGAAGAATGCCGAACGCTTCATCACGCCTGAGTTGAAGACCTTCGAGGACCGGGTACTCAGTGCCAACAGCAAGGCACTGGCGCGTGAGAAACACCTGTATGAAAGTCTTCTGGATGAAATCGCAACCAGCCTGTCGCCACTGCAGGACAGCGCCACCGCCATTGCGGAGCTCGACGTGCTGTGCAATTTTGCTGAACGCGCTCTTACGCTGGAATGGCAGGCGCCAGAGCTGACACGGGACGAAGGCATACGGGTTGTCGCGGGCCGGCATCCGGTCGTGGAGCAGGCCGGCAGCGGCAGTTTCGTGCCCAACGACACCATTCTCGATGATCAACGCCGCATGCTGATCATCACCGGGCCCAACATGGGGGGCAAGTCCACCTATATGCGGCAGACGGCCCTGATCGTTCTGCTGGCCCACACCGGCAGTTTCGTGCCGGCCACCGAGGCCACCATCGGACCGGTCGACCGCATCTTCACCCGGATCGGCTCTTCCGATGACCTGGCCGGCGGCCGATCCACCTTCATGGTGGAGATGACGGAGACGGCCAATATCCTGCACAATGCCACGGCCCGCAGCCTGGTACTGATGGACGAAGTGGGCCGCGGCACCAGTACCTTCGACGGGCTTTCGCTGGCCTGGGCCAGCGCTGTCCACATTGCCGAGCAGCTGGAAGCCTTCACTCTGTTCGCAACGCACTACTTCGAAATGACCACCCTGCCGGAACTTCTGCCCACGGTGACCAATGTCCACCTGACCGCCACCGAACATCACGATGGCATCGTGTTCCTGCATGCCGTCCGCGAAGGGCCGGCCAGTCAGAGCTACGGTCTGCAGGTGGCCCAGCTGGCAGGCATACCGACGAGCGTCATTACCCGGGCCCGCGCCCGACTGCAGGAACTGGAAAACCGCTCCAGTCAGAAAAGCCCGGGATCGGGGCCGGAACAAAATGACCTGTTCGCGGAGCCGGCGCCACACCCCGTGGTGGAACGCCTGGCCGCTGTCGATCCGGACAACATGACACCCCGACAGGCACTGGAACTGCTGTACTCATTACAGCAGCAGCTGAAATGATCCGGTAAAACTGCTACACTGCGCAGCGCTGGCGTGGCGCGCGGGCCGGCACCGATCAGACGATGCAATGCGGCGCCTGATCGGAACAAGCTGATTCTGTGATTCCGAGAGAGAATTGACGATGACATTCGTAGTAGGTGAAAACTGCATCAAATGCAAACATACGGACTGTGTGGAAGTATGCCCCGTGGACTGTTTCTACGAAGGACCGAACTTCCTGGTGATCCATCCCGACGAGTGCATCGATTGCGCGTTGTGCGAACCGGAATGCCCCGTGGATGCCATTTTTGCCGAAGATGAATTGCCCGATGATCAGCAGCAGTTCCTGGAACTGAACGCCGACCTGGCGGAAAAATGGCCCAACATCACCGAAATGAAGCCCGCCCCCGAAGACGCCAAGGAGTGGGACGGCGTGCCCAACAAAATCGATCATCTGGCCAGGGAGTGGCCGTCGGACTGATGGTCACTCCGATTGCCGACCGGATTCTCCATCGGCATCACGCCATCGAGCTGCGCGAATTCGCGTAGCAATGCCAGCGCTTCTATCTGTATCTGTCTGACCCGTTCACGGGTCAGGCCGATATGACGTCCCACCTCTTCCAGGGTGGCGGGTTCATATTGGTAAAAGCCGAA
>JBNJGU010000240.1:0-4020 GCA_051747985.1 Pseudomonadota bacterium
CGTCAGCGCCGCGCCTTTTCCGGATGCCAGTGGCCGTTCCCGCCGTCGCTCCAGCAGGGTTTCCCAGAAACGGGTGAATCGACCCGGCCGGTGCTTTCGCTGCAATAGCTCTCCCAGACTCCGCCCCAGCGCCATGAAGCTCTGACTCGATGGCGCGCCGGGCCATTGCGTGATGACCGGCTTCTGCTGCTGCACCGCCTTGCGCAGGTACTTGTCCGCTGGAATATAGCCGATATACTCGGGGCGGGTGCCCAGATAACGTTCACAGGCATTGGCCAGGCGTTTGTAGACGTCGATGCTGCTCCGGTAGCCGTCCACCATGTTGGTCAACACATGCACGGTGGTGTCGCAGCGTTGGCGGTGAAGCACCTTCAGCAGGGCAAAGGCGTCAGTCAGGGACGTCGGCTCGGGTGTCACGATCAATAGACAGTGCTGGACGGAATGCAGGAATAACGTGACGGTACTGCCAATGCCCGCGGCGGTGTCCACCACCAGGAAATCGTAGCGTGATTCCAGGGTATGCAGGGCGTCCAGCAACCGGGCCTGCTCGGCCATGTCCAGCCTGGTCAATGCGGCAATGCCGGAAGCGGCCGGAACAATATCGATACCACCCGGCGCCCTGACGACGATGTCATCGATGTCGGCGTCACCGTTCAGCAGGTGCTCCAGCGTCAGGTCCGGGCGAAGATCCAGCAGCACATTGACATTGGCCAGGCCGGTATCGGCGTCGAACACACAGACACGATGACCGGCCCGGGCCAGGGCGATGGCCAGGTTGGTGCTGACGTTGCTCTTGCCCACCCCGCCTTTGCCGCTCGTGACGGCCAGTACACGGGCCCGTTGCTGTTGTGTTGTCATCTCGCTCATCATCCCTCTGCAGGCGTCTGCCCCTCTGTATAATGGCGGCGACAACGAGAAAAACTGCAACCACACCGTGACAGTATACGTGGTGGCACCATTTCAGACACAGGAGGAGCGCCATGCTGGCGATCATCGGAGGTACCGGCTTGTATGAACTGCCGGGGTTCACGGAAAGCTACACGGATGGTGTCCGGACGTCGTATGCCCGGGATTCTGTCCTGGTCAGTATCGGGGAAATGGGCGGACAACAGGTCTGTTTCCTGCCGCGTCACGGCGAGGAGCATGGCATCCCCCCTCACCGGATCAATTACCGTGCCAACATCGGCGCCCTGAAGCGGTTGAAGGTCAGTGGCGTCATCTCGGTCAATGCCGTTGGCGGCATTCATGAAAAACTGGGTCCGGGAGGGCTTGCCGTACCGGACCAGATCATCGACTACACCCATGATCGAGAACACACTTTCTTCAATGGCGAGGATGAAGGCGTCGAGCACATCGACTTCACCACACCCTACGATGAGCCCATGCGCCAGCGCCTGCTCGAGGCGGCCCGGCAATGCGAACTGGAGATCCTAGACCACGGCGTGTACGGCGCCACTCAGGGTCCACGGCTCGAGACCGCCGCCGAGGTTCGGCGCCTGCGACGCGATGGCTGCGACATGATCGGCATGACCGGCATGCCCGAGGCCGCCCTGGCCCGTGAAGCGGGATTGGCCTATGCCAGTATTGCCCTGTCGGTGAACCGGGCGGCGGGGCTCGGCGATGAGGCAATTTCGATGGAGGCCGTCCGCGAGGTCCTCACCGAGGGGATGGAGCGCGTCCATCGGGTTCTTGCGGCTGCTGTTCGGTGATCACCTTGTAGCATGAGCCGGATTGTCGCCGTCGGGTCGGCAGTCGCCGGCAGGATCGGCCATTGTCCGGGCCGGAAAATCGGACTCCCAGGCGATCGGCGAGGGACCGCCGATCGTTCTGTCCGTGTCTATCCGATTTTCCGGCCCGGCCAAAGCATGACCTGCTCGCCCCACCGCCCATGCCTCGACCGGGCTACGGAGTGCGGAAAGGTCTCAGGGCAGAACCCGCTTGAACGGTTTCACCGTGACATGCCGATAGACGCCCGCCTTCACATACGGATCCGCCTCCGCCCAGGCCCGCGCGTCCCCCAGCGAGTCGAACTCGGCAATGATCAGGCTGCCGCTGAACCCGGCATCGCCCGGCTCCTCGGTGTCGATGGCCGGATGCGGCCCGGCGATGACCAGGCGCTTTTCTTCCGCGAGTTTTTTCACGCGTTCGATATGGGCCGGTCGGGCCTCGGCGCGCAGTGGCAGGCTGTCTTCAACGTCTTCGCTGATGATCGCGTAGAGCATGGTGGATGATCTCCTTCGTTCTGGTTCCATTGTTTGCAGCACGCTGCCTTGATGGGCGACGTGTTTCTGTCGACTTGATACCGGCGCGCCTGTTATTGTGCGCAACTTCGGGCCGGCACGGCGGCCCGGGCATTTGCAATCCGATTCTCGAAGACAGGCATTATGGCGGCACAGGTCATCAACATCCACCCCGAAGATCCACAGCCGCGGCTGATCAGGCAGGCGGTTGATGTATTACGGGAAGGCGGCATCATCATCTACCCGACCGATTCCACTTATGCGCTCGGTTGTCATATCGGGGAGAAGGCCGCGCTGGACCGGATCCGCTGGATTCGTCAGCTGCATGACAAACACAATTTCACACTGATGGTGCCGGATCTGTCCTCGATCGCCACCTACGCACGGGTCAACAACACGGCATTCCGGCTGTTGAAGGCCTATACACCCGGGCCCTACACCTTCATTCTGACGGCGACGCCGGAAGTGCCGCGCCGCCTGATGCACCCCAAGCGCAAGACCATCGGTATCCGGGTGCCGGACAACAACGTGGCACAGGCGCTGATGGCCGAGCTCGACGAACCGATCATGAGTACCAGCCTGATCCTGCCTGACGAAGAGCATCCGTTGTCGGAGGTCCATGAACTGGAAGATCGCATGGCCAACCTGGTTGACCTGATTCTGGAGAGTGGGGCTGGCGGACTGGAGCCGACCACGGTGGTGGATCTGTCGGAGGGTGTGCCTTCGGTGCTGCGCACCGGCAAGGGGGATCCGACGCCGTTTGGCGGATAAAAGCGTCGAATTCGACGGGGGCATTTGCCATAATGCAGCCTCTGGATCACAGCGTGTATCACGGAAATTCCCTGAACTCGGAGCAGGTTTTGTCTACCATCAATTCACAGAAACGGGTGTTGTCGGGCATGCGTCCCACCGGCAAGCTGCACCTGGGCCATTATCATGGCGTCCTCAAGAACTGGGTCAAGTTGCAACATGAGTACGAGTGCTTCTTCTTTGTGGCGGACTGGCATGCGCTGACCACACACTACACCACGCCGCAGGTCATCGAGGAAAATGTCATGGACATGGTGATCGACTGGCTGGCGGCGGGCGTCAACCCCGGCTCGGCCTCGATCTTCATCCAGTCACGGGTGCCGGAGCACGCCGAGCTTCACCTGCTGTTGTCCATGATGACGCCGCTGGGTTGGCTGGAGCGCGTCCCCAGCTACAAGGATCAACAGGAAAAGCTGCGGGAGAAGGACCTGGAGACCTACGGCTTTCTCGGATACCCGCTGTTACAGAGCGCGGATATCCTGATCTACCGCGCCGGCCACGTGCCGGTGGGAGCAGACCAGGTCGCCCATGTGGAGCTGACCCGAGAGGTGGCGCGGCGATTCAACTATCTGTACGGTCGCGAGCCCGGTTTTGAGGAGAACGCCGAGGCCGCCATCCGCAAGATGGGGAAGAAAACCGCCAGACTCTACAATTCGCTGCGCACGGCCTATCAGGAGCAGGGCGACATCCATGCCCTGGAACGCGCCAAGGCGCTGCTGGAAGAGCAACAGAACATTTCCCTGGGAGACAGGGAGCGCCTGTACGGTTACCTGGAAGGTGGCGGCAAGATGATATTGCAGGAGCCGCAGGCACTGCTGACACCGGCGGCGAAGATGCCGGGGCTGGATGGCCAGAAGATGTCCAAGTCCTACGACAACACCATCCCCCTGCGCGAGCCGATCGACAATGTGGAGAAGAAAATCCGCACCATGCCGACCGATCCGGCCAGGGTCAGGCGCACGGATCCGGG
>JBNJGU010000241.1:0-3964 GCA_051747985.1 Pseudomonadota bacterium
CCGATCTTCGCCGTCATGGGCGCCAGTGACGAGCTGATGCCATTGATCCATGATTATATGGACATCTGGCTGCCAACGAGCGTGCTACTGGTGGCCATCATCACGGCCAATGCCATCCTGCGGGCCTGTGGTAACACCCGGACGCCCAGCATTCTGCTGGCTGCCGCCGGGCTGATCAATGCCGCGCTGGACCCGCTGTTCATTTTCGGTCTTGGGCCAGTGCCGGCCATGGGCATCGCCGGCGCCGCCGTGGCCACCCTGATCTCCTGGGTGATGGGATTCGGTTATCTGGCCTGGCTGTTGACGTGCCGACTGAAACTGGTCGATCTGTCCCTGCCATCGATGACCGTGTTCCGGCAGTCCGGTGGAGAGATGCTGCGTATCGGCATTCCCGCCAGCGGCGCCAATATGCTCACTCCATTGGCTGCCGGCGTCATGACCGCCCTGATTGCCGGGTACGGCGACACGGCCGTGGCCGCCTTCGGTGTAGGCTCCAGGATCGAATCCATTGCCAGCCTGTTGATCCTGTCCCTGTCGATGACATTGCCCCCGTTTGTCAGCCAGAACTATGGCGCCAACAGACTGCACCGGGTCGAGAAGGCCTACCGGTTGTGCATACGCTTCGTGTTGCTGGCACAGCTGGTGATCTACGGCGTGTTGGTGCTGAGCATGCCATGGATCGTCTCGCTGTTCACGGACGACCCGGAGGTGGCCAGCGTACTCCGGCTGTTCATCTGGATCCTGCCATTGGGATATGGCCTGCAGGGGGTGATCATTCTCGGCAACTCGGCCCTCAATGCGCTGCACCAGCCCATGGTGGCGCTGTATCTGAGCATGGCGCGCTTCTTCGTTTTCTACGTGCCACTGGCCTGGATCGGCAGCCTGTTGTTCGGGCTCCCGGGATTCTTCGGAGGTGCACTGGCCGGTAATCTGTTGATGGCCATCGTGTCAAGGCTGACCTTTCGCAAGGTGGTCGATGAAGCCTGCCGCCATTGTCCCGAAGAGGATGAGCGCGCGGCACCGGAAAGTGAACAGGCACCGCAGCCACCCCCTCCCTGATCAGGGACTGCGGAACATGCCGCGGATGCTCTTCAGCAGTCCCCTGCCCTCATTGGCACCGGCCGCCGCAACCGTATCACTGACCGCGGCGCCGGCGCGGGTCTCGGCCAACTCTTCATCGGTCAGCAGGCTGAGGCTCTTGTCTTCCACCGTGTCCTCGGACTCCCCCAGGAACCGGGGCGTGCTGTCCTCGTCCGCGAAACTCAGCCGGTTGTTGGACTGCTGGAATGCCAGCATCTCTTCACAGATCGACGCGTATTCTTCCTGCGTCATCAGTTCCGGCTGCTCACGCATGTTCATCACAAAGCGCTGATCATTGGCCGCGGAGAGGTAATGCAGGTTCTTCTTGTCCTTGATCAACAGGCCTTCGCGCTCGGCGACCTCATACAGCGGCGTGCCGCGCAGCGGAATATACGGGAAGAAGAAAAAGAACTCCGGCGCGATAAGCCGGTTGAGTTCCAGGGTTTTGCGCATGTTGTCAGCCGTCTCCAGTGGCATACCGACGATGTTGAACGTGAGTCGGTTGATGCCATGACGCTTGCAGTTCTCGGCCGCGTCGATGACCTGCTGATTGGTCATCTTGCGACCCAGCATGCTGCCACGGTATTCCTCATCGCCACTTTCAATGCCGAACCAGATGGTGTGGCACCCGGCCTCCGCGGCTTCCCGGCAGAATTTGTCGCCCATCACCTCCACCCGGGAGTTGATCGAGAACGGCAGGCCGATCTGCTCCCTGTAGATCTCGAAAAAGGCGCGCACGAACTTGAGATTCGAGAGAAACAGCTCATCCCAGAACTCGAAGTACCCGACACCGTAGCGGTCGCGCAGGCGGATCAGTTCGTCAACCATGTCCTGCGGATCGTATTTGCGCAGGAACTCCTTCTTGTTCTTCCAGCCTTCGAGCAATGGTGTATTGCAGCAGTAGGTGCAGCGGTAGGGACATCCCCTGCCCGTCATCACCGGCAGCACCACTTTCTCTTTCGGGCCGAAAATGGAGGTGTTGACGTTACGGAAGCCATCCTCCTTGGCGAAAATGTCATAGTCCGGGAACGGCAGGGCATTGAGATCACCCGTCTGGTGGGCCTCGGTGCGGAACACCTCGCCATCTTCCAGCTTCTCCCACATACCGTCCACCGGACCGTCCTTGGAACCGCGCAGGAACTGCACCAGATTGCCCATGGCGTATTCACCGTCTCCGGTGCAGATGAAATCCACGTTGGGATTCTCGATGGTCTGGTCCTGGGACAGCATCGCCTGATAGCCACCGATACAGATCGGCAGCGCCGGCATCAACCGCTTGAGCTCCTCGAAATACGGCTCCATCGGGAACCAGTGCGGACTCATGACGGAGAAAGCGATCACATCCGGCTCCAGCGCCGCGATGCTGCGTGCGTAGTTTTCCGGTGAGTAGGCCTCCTCGTCCCGCAATATCAGTATCGGTTCGAGGATGACATCCACCCATGGAAAATCACGCTTGAGATAGGCCGAAATGCTGGCCAGCGGCATGGCAACCTCGTTGCCATCCGGCGAATAGAAACTCAACACGACCCGCAACCGGCGGCCTGGTGCCAGCCCGAACCAGCGTGACTTCTGCTGCGGATAGACGGGTTTCTCGGAGCTGACTGCGATGACGTCGGCGATAGAACTCATGCTTCCTTCCTGTTGGCGTTGCCTTTCTGAAGTGGCGTGGGAAATAATACCACAAACCCTGCGTCACGTGGGCCACGATACCACGCGACCCTACAGACGGCCAGCGCGCTGGCGCGGCATGGTTTTCAGCCGTCGGCAATTGATTTATGCTTCCTTCGATCAGCGGAAGCAATGCGAGGCAGGGACCATGACCATGAACGACCACCGTCGAGGCGCGCAACCGGAGCCGACCATGGACCGGCGCCGTTTCCTTGAAAGCAGCTCCATGGGAATGGCCGGTCTGCTGGCCGGTACCACGCTCGGTTTCAGCACAGTGACCCGCGCCCAGGGCAACCAGCATTCCTCCGTGGTCGAAACGGCTCACGGCCGGGTCCAGGGCTACGTGGAAAACCGGATCAATGTCTTCAAGGGCATCCCGTACGGCGCTCCCACGGGCGGGCGACGACGCTTCCTGCCGGCACTGGACCCCGAACCGTGGACCGGCGTGCGGGAGTCGATCGCCTACGGTCGCACGGCCGCGCAATGGCAAGGGGAAGCAGTCGGTTCGGAGGACTGCCTGGCATTGAACGTGTTCACGCCGGCTGTCGGGGACGGCGGACGACGACCGGTGATGGTCTGGCTGCATGGTGGCGGTTTCTCCAGCCTGTCCGGCTCCAGCCCGCTGTACGATGGCGTCAATATCAGCCAGCGTGGCGATGTGGTGCTGGTGTCTCTCAATCACCGCCTGAACATCTTCGGCTTCATGCACCTGGGCGACATGACCGGTGGCGCCTTCTCTGATTCCGGCAACGTCGGCATGCTGGATATCGTCCACGCACTGCGATGGATCCGGGACAACATCACGCAGTTCGGAGGTGATCCGGACAATGTCACCGTCTTCGGCGAGTCCGGGGGCGGCCGCAAGGTATCCACGCTACTGGCGATGCCGGATGCCAGGGGACTGTTCCACCGGGCCATCATCCAGAGCGGACCGGGCATGACACTGCAGCCCAGGGACCGCGCCCATGAGATGGCCCTGTCCGTGCTGCGGGAACTGGACATCCGCCCCGGTGACACCGGAAAACTGCAGGACGTACCCGCGCGTGAGCTGCTCCGGGCCTACAATAGGGTGGAATCGCGACTGGACGGCGATGCGCGTTTCAAGGGTGTCAGTGAACAGCACGGGTTCGTCCCGACCGTCGGTATCGACTCCCTGCCCCGTTACGCCTTCAATCCGGATGCCACGCCAGTGTCCGCCGACGTGCCCATCCTGATC
>JBNJGU010000242.1:0-3918 GCA_051747985.1 Pseudomonadota bacterium
GGCCGCTGCGATTCCGGTATCCGCTCCAGCAGCACGGCGGCCCGCTCGGGATCGGTGGGCAGCCGCAGGCCGAGGATGTCGATCAACCGGTTGATGGCTGCGGTGGCGCCAGAGCCGCAGAAGATGACCGCATCCTCATCGGTGGCATCGATGGCATCACGGATCGACTGTCGGGCCTGTTCGCGCAGCACATTGGACTGCCGTCCGGTCAGGGAACTGTCGCTGTGGGTGTTGGCGTACAGCGGCAGTACCCGTCCGGTGATGAACGACTCGATGCTGGACAGGCTGCGGCCGGATGCGGTGTAGTCGGCATAGACCAGGGGTCGCTGGCCGAAGGGGGTCTCGATCAGCTGTCGCTCGCCGATCACGTCCTGGCGGATGGTTTCGATCAGATCTGTCACGGGTGGCTCCGGGTTTGCGATGGCATGTATGTAAGACAGGGAAATGATACCCGGAATATGTCGGAACATTGTTGCGTTATGTGCTCTTAAATGCGTAATAATGTGAATATATGTATCGTTTTTATGCTTGAAATGGAATAATATTCCTTCTGGTGCTGGAGGATCGATCTGGACCACTACGACCGACATATACTCGCGCTGTTGCAACGGGATGCCAGCCTCTCGGTGGGGGATGTCGCCGAACGCATCTCGCTGTCTCGCACGGCCTGCTGGCGTCGCATCCAGCAGCTGGAGCAGCGCGGCGTCATCCGTCAGCGGGTGGCGCTGCTGGATCCGGCCCGTCTGGGTCTGTCCCTGACCACCTATATCCTGATCCGCACCAACCAGCACACGGAGCAGTGGTCGCGGCGCTTTGCCGATCTGCTGGCCGACATCCCCGAGGTACTGGAGGCGCACCGCATGAGCGGCGACGTGGACTATCTGCTCAAGGCCGTGGTGACGGACATGGCCGGTTATGATCGCCTGTACCGGAAACTGATCGAGGCCGAGCTGTTCGATGTCAGTTCCGGTTTTGTCATGGAAACCCTGAAGACCACCACCGAGTTGCCGCTGGATACACTGCCCTGACCGATCGGGGTGGCGCTGGCGGCTGTTTGACGGTACTCTTTTTGTCTAACCGATTGGTACGTTGTAGCAGGAGATGACCCGATGACCCTGACACCCCTTCCCGTGGATCGATTTGCCCGCCGTCTGTTGTTCACCGCCGTGCTGGGTTGTATGGCACCGGCCGCTCTGGCCCAGGCGCCCATTGTGCAGCCCGGCGCTCCGGGCGATTCCAGCCGGGCGATCAGTGCCGAGGAGGCGGCGGATCTGGCCAGTGTGCGCTATTCAGAGGCGGATGTGCGCTTCATGCAGGACATGATTGCCCACCATCGTCAGGCCGTGGACATGGCCGAACTGGTCGCGGATCGTAGTAATCGTGACTCCCTGAACGACCTTGCCGACCGCGTGGCGCTGTCCCAGGAAGACGAAATCTCGTTCATGGAAGGCTGGCTGCGGGACCGGGGCGAGTCGGTACCCGGATCCATGGCGCATCATGACATGGACGAGGACGAGCGTATGGCCGGCATGGCCACGCCGGAGCAGATGGCAGAGCTGGAAGCGGCCAGTGGCGCGGCCTTCAACTCGCTGTTCCTGGAGCTGATGATCGAACACCACGAAGGCGCATTGACCATGGTGGATGAGCTGCTGGAGCAGCGTGGCTCGGCCCATGACCCGGTATTGTTCGAGTTCACCAATGAGGTCACCACCGACCAGGGCAACGAGATCGAGCGCATGACCGCCATGCTGGCCGGGTTCGATCCGGACCCGAGGGTCAACCTGGCGGCCGGTTTCCGTGATGCCGGCGAAGCCCTGCTGAATATGGAGCTGGTGGCCTCGCTGCCCAAGCCGGACGGCTTCTTCGATCCACAGAATCCCGCCGGTCTGCCGATGAGCCGCTTGCAGGCGCTGGAAGAGGAAAGCGGTGAGGCTGAACCGTCGGAGGGCGAGGAAACGGATGAAGACAGTGAGCCGCGACCGGCGCTGCTGAGCTTCTCCAATACTGATCTGGCCTTTGCCGGCGATGTCGCCATTGCCGGTAACTATCATGGTTTCAACCTGTACGACATCAGCAACTCCGGCTCGCCGGACTTGATCAGTTCCGTGGTCTGTCCCGGTGGCCAGGGGGATGTGTCCGTGGTCGGCGATCTGCTGATCTATTCGGCGCAGGAGACCCGGGGCCGGCTGGACTGCGGCCTGCAGGGCGTGGCCGGAACGGTCAGCGATGAGCGTTTCCGTGGCCTGCGGATCTTCGACATCAGTGACATGACCATGCCGAGGCAGGTCGGGGCGGTGCAGACCTGCCGTGGCTCCCATACGCATACCGTGGTTTCCGGTCCGGGCGAGGACGGCCGCCTGATCGTCTACAATTCCGGTACCAGTGTGGTGCGTGATGACGAGGAAATGGAAGGCTGTTCCGATGAGTCGCCGTACCGGGACGAGGGCACGGCGCTGTTTCGCATTGATGTGATCGAGATTCCGGTGGACCGCCCCGAGGACTCACGCATCATCAACAGTCCCTTCGTGTTCGCGGATCCGCAGTCCGGCGTTCTGGCCGGTCTGTGGGAAGGTGGCGATCACGGTCCCGGCACACAGCGCAGCAACGAGACCAACCACTGCCATGACATCACCGCATTCCCGGAATTACAGATCGCGGCCGGCGCCTGCTCGGGTAATGGCATCCTGTTCGACATCTCCGATCCGGAGAACCCGGAACGTCTGGACCAGGTGGTCGATTCCGGTTTTGCGTACTGGCATTCGGCCACCTTCAACAATGACGGCACCAAGGTCATCTTCACCGACGAGTGGGGTGGAGGTTCGCGACCGCGCTGCCGGGCATCCGATCCGGACACCTGGGGCGCCGATGCGATCTACGACATTGTCGACAACAAGCTCGAGTTCCGCAGCTATTACAAGATGCCGGCGCCGCAGAGTGAGCAGGAAAACTGCGTGGCCCACAACGGCTCGCTGATTCCGGTGCCGGGCCGCGACCTGTTCGCACAGTCCTGGTACCAGGGGGGCATTTCGGTGGTGGATTTCACCGATTCGGCCAATCCGGTGGAGATCGCGTTCTTCGATCGTGGGCCCATCGACGAGGAAGAGCTGGTCATGGGCGGCTTCTGGTCGGCCTACTGGCATGAAGGACTGATCTACGGCACCGAGATCGCACGCGGCCTGGACGTGCTGGCGCTGACGCCCAGTGATTACCTGAGCGAGAACGAGATCGCCGCGGCGTCCTTCGAGATCGATGATCCGAATTTCAACCCGCAGCAGCAGATGCGTTACGTCTGGCCGGATGAGCCGGTGGTCGCGCTGGCCTACCTGGACCAGCTGCAGCGCAACAGTCAGGTCTCCGTGGCGCGCGCCGCCGCGCTGGAAGGTCTGCTGTCCCGGGCAGAGGACCTGCTGATGGAGCAGGGGCAGGATGCCGCGATCGCCTCGGATCTGGAAACACTGGCGGCCGCCTTCCGCGAGGATGCCGCGGCCCGCGAGGGAATCACCGCACAGCGCATGTCGGGGCTGGCGGGTACGCTGGAGGGGATCGCGGCGAGGCTGTGATCCTGTCCGCCGGCAATGTGCCAGGACGAGGCCTGAATGAACCGTCGTGGCGCATTGCAGGCCTTTTCCGGTGCCGCCGGTTCAGTCGATCGCCCGGCTGGTTGATGCCCTGAAGCGGATGTGCGACGCCGCGTGATCAGCGGTTCCAGCCGAACGTATAGCGGTAGCCGATGGAGGCACGGGCGTTGCTTTCAGTGTCCATGCCAAGGTTCAGTCGGATGGACGAGCTGTCATTGATCCACCAGGCGCCACCGGCTCCGATGACGGTGCCGTCGATGTCATTGCCGAAGTTGCTGTAGTTGACGTCCGCATTGATCTCGAAATTCGGGTTGACCAGGTGACGGACGCCGCCTTTCAG
>JBNJGU010000243.1:0-3896 GCA_051747985.1 Pseudomonadota bacterium
TTAGTTCATTCATAGAAGTACCCACTTAAAAACAAGTGGGTACTATCGGCAGTTCAGGCTGCGGTCACAAGATGGGTTCGCCGGCCGCATACTGATGACCCTCCCTGGCTGCCTGTCAGGGGTAGATCCATTGAACGCCAACGTATCGTAGGTTATAAACGCTCAAACCGGGAAATTTCACAACATAGAAGCATGGAGCCGTAACGTGATCAATCCAGCGACACTCCGGGTATTGCCAATCCTCTTTCTGTTGATGGGCCTGGGGTTCTCCTCCTCGGCCGTATGGTCCGCCGAGGCGGACGGCACGTCGGAGCAGAGTGAGGCGATATATTCCTCTCTGGCGAACGTTCTCGAGAATGAGCAGGCCCGTGAACAGCTGGTCCGAGAACTTCGCCGGCTTTCCGCGGGAGATTCGTCCAGCGGTGCGCTGCAACAAACGGATCAGGCCGGTGAGACGGCACAGGTCGAGGTGTCCATTGCCCGGCGCATCGCTGACAGTACACGCGCCGTGGCTCAGCGCTTTGTGGATGAGTTCTCCGGTGGTATGTCTGCTCTGCGAGAGTTGAGTAGCGGGGGAACATCGGTGGACATGGATGCCATTGTCACGGCAGGAATACACCTGCTGCTTGTCGTGTTGGCCACTGTAGCGTTTTTCCTCGTGATGCGAGGTCTGGCGCGTCCCCTGTTTTCGTTGGCTGACCGATGGGCATGCAAGGAAGCGGGTGGCAGTGCCCTGTTGAGAAAGCTTGTGGCTGTCATAGCCGCGGCGCTGACGGATGCCGCGGTCATCGTGATTGCCTACGTGGGTGGCTACCTGCTGGCGCTGTTTGCGATCGGTGAGTACGGCACCATGGATGCGCGTCAGTCTCTGTTCCTCAATGCATTCCTGCTGGTCGAGGTGTTCAAATCGGTCCTTCGGGCAGTTTTCGCGCCGAGAACGGATGGCCTGAGAATGCTTCCACTGACCGCTGACCTGGCCGCGTACTGGAGCACCAGGATGGCCAGACTCATTGGATTCATCGGCTATGGTATGTTGCTGGTCGTGCCAATGGCGAGCTTCAATGTCTCGCCGGCGGTTGGAAGTGCCACGGCCGTCATCGTAATGGGATTGGCTTTCCTGTATGCGTTGGTGATCATCCTTCAGAACAAAGTGCTGGTCAGTGAGCAGCTTGACGCGCGCGCACGCGGTTCCAGTGTTGCGTTCAATCGGGTGCTGCTCAGCATGTTTGCCAAAAGCTGGCATCTGCTGGCCATCATCTATTTCGCCACATTGGTGGTGGTGACCGTGACGCGTCCGGAAGAGGCACTACCCTTTCTGTTGCGCGCTACACTGCAGACATTGCTGGCAATTGGAGCCGGTGTGTTTATTTCGGTGGTGCTGAGCCAACTGATCAGCCGTGGTTTTCATGTGACCGAACAGACCCGTCACCGGTATCCGTTGCTGGAAGACCGTCTGAACAGCTTCATTCCCAATGTCATGAAGGCCATACGACTGATCATCCTGGTCGTGGTGGTCGGATTTATTGCCGATGCCTGGGCATTATTCAACCTGCCAGACTGGATTGCTTCAGATATGGGAGCACGTGCCGTGGGAGCGACGGTATCCGTGATCATCATCGTCACCCTGGCCATGATGGCCTGGATCGGTCTCGCGAGCTGGATAGAACAGCGCCTGAACCCCGAAACCGGATCCGGCGAACCCAGTGCACGTGAGAAAACCCTGTTGACGATTTTCCGCAATGCCATCGCCATCACGCTGATCATCATGACATTGATGATTGTACTGGCGGAGATCGGCATCAATATAGGTCCGCTGATCGCCGGCGCCGGCGTACTCGGTCTGGCGATCGGTTTCGGTGCCCAGAAGCTGGTGCAGGATATCATCACCGGGGTGTTCATACAGCTTGAAAACGCCATCAACGCGGGAGATGTGGTGACAGCCGCTGGCATCAGCGGGACCGCGGAAAGACTGACCATACGTTCGCTCGGCATCCGCGATCTTTCGGGGACCTATCATCTGATACCTTTCTCCTCGGTGGATACCGTATCCAACTACATGAGAGAGTACGGCTTCCATGTCGGAGAATATGGGGTGGCCTATCGTGAGGATATCGATGAGGTCATCCAACGATTGCGTGAAGCCTTTGCGGAACTCATTTCCGATCCCGAGCAGAAAGCGAAAATCCTTGATGATCTGGAGGTGCATGGCGTCACGGCGCTGGCGGACAGCTCCGTGAACATCCGGGTACGGATCAAGACGTTGCCAGGCGCGCAATGGGGCGTGGGCCGCGCCTATAACCGCCTCGTGAAGTATCATCTGGATGCGGCGGGCATAGAAATTCCATTCCCGCACATGACCATGTATTTCGGTCAGGACAAGAATGGAGGTGCCCCGCCGGCACCGGTGCTGATTCAATCTGCGAGTAGCGGTGAACACGAATCCGGCCAGTCGTGATCTGGAATCCCGGCTCGGAACGCGCTAGAGTCGGGGTATCCACTGGGAAGTCGGGTGGCGGAGTAAGGAGTACGTTGCCTGTGTGGAACATTCAGTTCAAGGAAGGAGCAGATCATGACTCTGACAGGCAACAGCAAACAGATAGCAATAACTCACCCGCACCGCACTTTCAAGCGTTCACTGCTGGCAATGGCAGTGGCATCGATTGGTGTCACAGGGCACGCGCAACAGTCAGTGATCGAAGAGGTGACGGTCACGGCGCAGAAGCGCGAGCAGAACATGCAGGACGTATCCGTGGCGGTGAGCGCCTTCTCCGGAGAAGCCATCGACCGTATGGGTTTTGAAGAAGGCCTGGATATCACCCAGCAAGTGCCCAATATGAGCTTCTTCGCCATCTTCGGGGAAGCATCGAGTCCCTCCGTCAGCCTTCGCGGCATCAGTCTGGTGAATTTTTCCGATTCCTGGGAGTCGCCGGTGTCCATCTACGTGGATGATGTGTACCGGGGCAACCCGGCCGGTTCGGCCATTCAGCTGTTCGATCTGGAGCGGGTCGAAGTGCTGCGAGGGCCACAGGGAACAATATACGGCCGCAATACCACGGGCGGTCTGGTTCACTACGTGTCTCGAAGGCCGACCGAGACATTCGACGCCAGTGCCAGTGTGAGTGTGGGCAGTTACGATGAAACGATTTTCCAGGGCGCCATTGGTGGGCCGCTTGTTGATGGCGTCCGGGGTAGGCTCGCGGTAAAGAAGACGACCAACGACGGCTGGCAGACCAATACGGTGGATGGTGGAAAGCTGAATGAAACCGACAGTCTGGGCTATCGGGGACAACTGGAGTTCGATGTCGGCGAGACCGGGATGTTGTTGTTGAATGTGCATGGCAGTGAAGCTGATCAGGCATCAGTCGGTTTTGCGCATATGGGGTATCTGGACCCCGAGGATCTGACGCAGACCTGTTCGGTCACACGTATCCAGAACGGAGAGTGCAGTAGTGAAACATTCGGTTTCACCAGTGCCGAGGCAGTGAATGGAAATTATGGCCCCGAGCATGTGGCATCCAGTGCCAGTGGCGGCTTGTTGACGACCATCGATACGTTCGGTGTTTCAGGCCGCTATACAATGGATCTTTCTGACAATGTGTCGCTGACTTCCGTGACGGCGTACGAGGAGCTGGACAAGCTGCTGCAGGACGACGGAGACGGTACCGAGGTGATCTGGTTTGATGAGCAGTACGGTGTCGATGCCGAGCAGTACACGCAGGAACTGCGTCTCAACGGAAGTAATCTGGACAGTAACTGGGTTGCCGGACTGTATCTGTACAAGGATGACAGGGGCCTGGTGCGTATTCCGGTGAAGATGAACATCGATTCCGGACGAACGTGAACACCCGGATCCTGCAACGCATCATGTAGTCGGTTTTTTACCCTGAGTGTTCACC
>JBNJGU010000244.1:0-3876 GCA_051747985.1 Pseudomonadota bacterium
GTGCCCTGCTTCAACAGCTCGCCCAGACTCGGTGTCGGTGGCGGCAGCCCGAAACCCAGAAAATCCAGGGCCGTGATCGCGGTGATGGCCGAGATCATCGTGAACGGAATGAAGGTCACCAGTGTCGCCAGCACATTGGGCATCACATGGCGGAAGATGATACGCGCATTGCCGGCGCCAATGATGCGCGCCGAGGCCACATAATCCCGCGCCTTCTGCTTGTAGGTCTCTGTGCGCATGAAATAGGTCATGCCGGTCCAGGAAAACAGCACCATGACCACCAGCAGGATCATGATCCGGGACGCCACGGAGAACGTGGATGGGATCACCGAGAAGATGATGATCACCATATAGAGAAACGGCACATTGCTCCAGATCTCGATGACACGCTGGAACAGCAGATCAAACAGCCCGCCGAAATAGCCCATGGCCGCGCCCACGGCAATACCGATGGCATACACCGCCGCTGTGAAGAACACCGCAAACAGCAGGGCGGTACGGGTGCCGTAGAACAGCCTGGCCAGGATATCCCGGCTGGTGGAATCGGTACCCAGATAGTGTTTCGTCTGCGCGGAAGGCGGTTCGGGACGGAAAATGCCGGTGGTGCTGTGATTCTCGTTGGCGTTGTAGGGCACGGGCGGCATCAGCACCCAGTTGTCCCCGCCCTGCAGCCGGAACTGGGCCTCGAGCTCCCGGTAGTTGGTCTCATAGGTATAGGGCAGCCCGAAATCGGTACCGGGATGATTGGCGCCATAGGTGGGGAAATACAGCTCTCCCTCGTAGCTGACGATCAGCGCCCGGCTGTTGATCAGCAGCTCACCGATCAGGAACAGGAACATCAGGAACACCAGTACCAGGAAACTGTAGTAGCCCCGCTTGATCTCGCGAAATCGGCGCAGTTTCTTGCGGGTTTCCGGTGTGATCCTCAGCATCGCTTCAGCCATTCCTAGTTGAACCGGATGCGCGGGTCGACCAGCGCCACCAGGATGTCCGAAAGGATGTTACCGATCAGCAGCAACAGGCTGGCCAGCAGCACCACGCCCATGACCACCGGATAATCACGGTCCAGGATCGAGTTCAGGCCCAGCAGCCCGAAGCCATCGATGTCGAAAATGGTTTCGATCAGGAATGAGCCGGACACCAACAATGTGATGTTCTGACCGAACGTCGTGGCGATGGGGATCAGGGAATTGCGCATGGCGTGCCCGGTGACGGCCCGGCGGAACGAGACGCCCTTGGAGATGGCCGTGCGGATGTAATCGGCGGCCAGGTTGTCCATCAGGTGGTTTTTCAACAGCAGGGTCACCAGCGCGAAACTGCCCACCAGATAGCAGATCAGCGGCAGCGCGGAGTGGCGGGCCAGGTCGGCGATCTTGCCGAACAGGTCCTTTTCCTCGAACTGCATGCTGACGAACCCACCCATCGGGAACCACTCGAGCTGCACCGAGAAGAACAGCAATAGCAGCGAACCCAGGGCATAGCCGGGAATCGCATAGCCCACGAAAATCAGTATCGACGTGATGTTGTCCACCGCGGTCCGGTGCCGGATCGCTTTCAGCACGCCCAATGGAATACACACCAGATAGGTGATCACCAGCGTGACCAGCCCGTAGTACAGGGAAACCGGGAAGCGGCTGGCGATGACCTCGGTGACCGGCATGTTGTAGCGGTAGGAGGTGCCCAGATCCCCGGTCACGACCTTGCCCATCCAGTCGAAGTAGCTGACCAGCACCGGCTTGTCGAAACCGTAGTACTCCCGCAGCCGCTCGATCTGGGACTGGGACAGCGCCATGTCGGCGCCCACCTGGGAGACACCACCGGAGCCCATCTGCTGGGCCTCCATGATGGCGCGCTCCAGCGGACCGCCGGGCACCAACCGGGTGATCACGAACACGATCACCGTGACCCCGATCAGAGTCGGAACCACCAGCAGCAATCGGCGGAGAAAATAATCACGCATTCCCGTTCTTCAACTTCCTGACGAGCCTTTGGCGGACGAAACATCGAATGTAAGGATTTTTACCGGCCCTGTCCAGATTTTCACCGGGCATCATGGTACAGATGACAGGCTACCCACCGATCCTCGTCGGGCAACGGAAGTAACTCCGGTGTCTTCTCCCGGCACACGTCCATCTCTTTCGGGCAGCGGCCGGCAAACCGACAGCCCTCGCCAATGTTGACCGGCGACGGGATCTCGCCCCGTATGGTGGTCGACTCGCGCTGCTTCTCCAGCGCGGGATCCGGTTCCGGGTTGGACTCCACCAGGATCTGCGTGTAGGGGTGACGGGGCCGGAAATAGACATCGCTGGCCGGCCCGACTTCGGCCAGCGCGCCCAGGTACATCACCGCCATCCGATCGCTGACATAGCGCACCATGGACAGGTCATGCGCGATGAACAGCAGGGTCAGGCCCATTGACCGGCGCAGCTCCCCGAGCAGGTTGACCACCTGCGCCTGCACCGAGACATCCAGTGCGGAAATCGGTTCATCGCAGACCACGAACTCCGGTTCCATGATCAGCGCCCGGGCAATACCGATGCGCTGACGCTGGCCGCCGGAAAACTCATGCGGGTAGCGCCCCGCGTGATCAGCGCTCAGGCCGACCCGCTCCAGCCACTCCGCCACCCGCTGCCTGGCCTCGGCGGGCGTACGCCGGCTTTCCGGCCGCAGCTGCAATCCCTCGGCGATGATCTCCCCGACGGTCATCCGCGGATTCAGGGAGGAATACGGATCCTGGAAGATCATCTGCATGTGCCGGGCCAGGCGGCGGAAGTCCTCCGGACGGTAGCGCGCCGGCAACACCTCGCCATCATACGTGACAGAGCCGGCCGTCTTGTCATGCAGGCCCAGCAGCGTCTTGCCCAGTGTGGATTTGCCCGAGCCACTTTCCCCGACCAGGCCCAGCACTTCGCCCCGGTCGATGCGCAGACTGACGCCATCGACCGCATGGATCCGCCGTCCGCGCCCCATGTCGAAATGCCGTGTCAGCCGCTCCAGCTCCAGCAATGGTTCGTGCTGCCCGCTCATGCCGGCGCCTCCCTGTCAGTGGTGCCGGGCCGGTAGAGCCCCTCGGTCGGCCGGGGGTTGTCCGGATGGTGCAGCCAGCAGCGTGCATGGTGCCGCTCGCCGATGGAGAAGCGGCCCGGATTCCTGGTGCGGCAGACCTGCATGGCGTGCGGGCACCGGTCACAGTAGGCACAGCCCCGCGGCGGCGCGAACAGGTCCGGCGGACTGCCCTCGATGGGCTGCAGGTCCTGCGCCGCTTCACTGCGATTGCTGGGCATGGCCTGCTTCAGCCCCAGGGTATAGGGGTGGGCGGAACGGTAGAATACATCCTCCACGCTGCCGGCCTCGGCCACCTCGCCGGCGTACATGACCGCCACGTCATCCGCCATCCGCGCCACCACCCCCAGGTCGTGGGTGATCAGCACGATGGCCATGCCGGTTTCCTGCTGCACGGACTGCAGCAGGTCGAGAATCTGTGCCTGGATGGTCACGTCCAGTGCCGTGGTGGGCTCGTCGGCCACCAGCACGGAAGGCTTGCAGGCAATGGCCATGGCGATCATGGCGCGTTGCAACATGCCGCCGGAGAACTGAAAGGGATATTGCCGGGCCCGGCTGGCCGCCTCCGGAATGCGCGTCAGTTCCAGCAGACGGATGGCTTCCTGCATGGCCTGCTGCCGGGAGTATCCCCGGTGAATTTCGAGCGGCTCGGCGATCTGCCGCCCGACACTCATGGTCGGGTTCATCGAGGACATCGGGTCCTGGAAGATCATACCGATCTCGTTGCCACAGATGGTGCGACCGTCGATGGTCCGGCGGCCCAGGATTTCCTGCCCTCGCAGACGGGCCGATCCATCGGTGATCCGTCCCGGC
>JBNJGU010000245.1:0-3824 GCA_051747985.1 Pseudomonadota bacterium
TCAACTGCGCCACGGTGGTGGTGTCGCCGTCCTTGAGCATGCGGCCTGCACGCATGACCGCATCGGGATCGCGCAGAAAGGCGTCCCAGTCAGGGCCACCCAGACGCCGCTTGTACACCGCCACGCGTCCACCACCGGACCACCGGCGCACCTGTATCGAGTCCCGATACAGGCCGGGCGAGATCCGGCGCCAGCGATCGCGACGTGCCGCCCGCAGCATGGCCGGCGACGGCGTATCCGGCCTGGCATCCACCGACTCGGGAAACCAGGACAGAAACGCCGCCAGATTGGCCTGACGGGCCTTCTCGGGCGCCAGCGTGTCCCGCAGCCGACCCGCTCCGGTCAGCTCGATGACCGTCCGATCATCCATCTCGCGCACATCACGCAGGGCCCGATCCACCGGCAGCCAACCGGCCTCATGACAGCGGTCCAGGGTCATGCGCAACAACCGCGGTATCTGTTCTCTCTGCTCTGACGTACCGTACCGCCAACGCTCCACCGGACTCCCGGGCGGTGGCAGCAGGCACTGTGCGCGAACACGTTGCTGGCGGATCTGCTCACGTCGCAGCATGGCATCGGCGCGACGTTCCATGCGCTGCCATGAACGCGGCCGCCGCCGCAGTAGCGGCCGGAGAGGACAATCGTGGTAGACCGTCAGGAATCGCAGCAGATCCCGTGACGTCAGCCCCGCATACCGTGCGGAGAACCACAGAGCGGCCAGGTCCTTCTCGATCCAGCGCCGCAGCCGTGATGGCTGCAGCAAGGCTCGATGCAGATCGATCAACACCGGCGTCAGGCCCCGGGAATCCCTCTCCGACAGCTGGCTGCGCGGCAACAGGAAATGGCACAGGTAATAATCACGATGCGTGATCCCGGCCCCATGCAGGCAACGACTGATCTCGGCCAGCCGCTTCAGCAAAGCGCGCTTGAACGCCACCGGCGGCGGTTTCTGGACCCAACCGGCGCAGAGCGTCTCCAGATCCACCATGGGCTCGCCGGACTCCTCCCGCAGATCAGCCGTGATCAGGAAGGACTCCCGGGCGGCCGGGTTGCCACCACGCTGCCCGAAAGCGACGGCCGTCATCGTATCGATACCGGCCGCACGCAGGGCCCGGATGGCGTGCCATTCGTTATCGGCACCGGTCACCGGCCGCCGCCCCCTGAGCCATTCGCCGAGCACCTCCTTCCAGCCCACGCCTGTGTGGTGCTTGAGAAACCAGGAGCGTCCGAAGGCACTGAAGCGCAGTGTGCGACGGCCGGGCACGTCGCGGTACACCTCGCCGTCCAATGCACGGACCATCGAGAAGGCATCACGGCCCCGCCACTCCGGCTCGAAAGGCTGGGCCAGCGACACCGACGGCTGTCCGTCCCACAGCTTCATGTTGTCATCCCCGCCACCTGCTCGATGACATCAGCCGCGACCGAGGTGAGGCCATACAGGTCGGCTTCGCGCCCATACTGTAATCCGTTCTCGCGCCATCGCTGTCGGTCTCTGGACGACGACAGCATGGTCCTCAGACGCTCCTCCAGCTCCGGCTGCCGGAACGGCACAGCACAGACCTGACCGGCGTCAGCCTGCCGCACATGCGTGGCGTAGCCGCATTCGCCGGTGGTGAGCACCGGGAGGCCATTGATCAGCCCCTCCAGCAACGCATAGCCGGCGCTCTCCGTGCGGGCCGGATGCAGCATCATGTCGGCGGCGGCGAGAAAGGGCATCACATCGTCCCGCGGCCCGCAGAACAGACAGCGGCTCCCGATACCCAGCCGACCGGCCATACGAGCCAACCGGTCTGTCCGGTCGCGACCGATCAGTACATAGCGCGTGGAATCACGCAACTGAGCCGGCAGAGACGCCACCGCCTGCAACGCCCTGTCCACTCCCTTGGTCCGATAGCCGGAGCCGATCTGGAGAAGCAGGTACTCAGTGTCACTCACGCCCAGCGACCGACGCAGGTGTCGGCGCTGCTGATCCGCGTCGGGCCCCGGTCGGCGTCCCGGATCCACGCCGGGCGGCAACAGCACGATCCGGGACGCCGCATCGGGGTAGTGCCGCAGATACCCCTGCTTCTGCCACTCGCTCAGCAGCAGAATCCGTGTATGTCCGTCGGCACCGAACACGGCCCGTTCATCGCGGAGGAAATGTCGGCATCGGGGCGTCAGCCGGTAGAGGGCGGGACGGTGCCGGCTGACCTTCTCTGCATAGCAGTTGTCGGCGCCGAAATAGACATCCAGTCCAGGCATGCGGGTGAACCCGACCACGCAGTCCGCCGGCTGCTCCCCGAGGTGGCGCTCCACCTCGTTATGGAACTTCTGATACAGCCGATGACGGGTCAGCGCCCGCAACGGCAGTAGCGTCACCTCAATGCCCTCTCCGGACGGCGTCGGCGGCTTCCGATGCTCCCAGCGCAACGTGAAGACCCGGACGCGGTGACCGCGCGCGACGCATTCCCGGGCGATGCGAAGAAAGTCACGCTGTTGCCCCCCGTGGGGGAAATAATGATAGATCAGAAAGCACAGGTTCATGACGGGACACCGGATCGGTGGCGGTCCGCCCTGGCGATGGCGGACTCCAGCCGCTCCAGCACCATCGCCGGTGTGTGAGCCGAGAAACAGGGGGGCTGTACCGGCAACGGCGCGCCATCTACGGTCAGTGTGCGGGGCGGCCCCTGATAGTGGCAGCGCCGTTTCTGGCAGGGCGCGCAGTCCAGGGTGGCCCGCAGGTGGTGCTGATGCCGGCCATGAGTCCCGGCCAGCGCCGGATCGGTCGGACCGTACAACACCACGGCGGGGACATCCAGGGCAGCGGCGAGGTGCGCCAGGCCGGTGTCGACGGCCACGACACCAGAGGCCGCATCCAGCACCTGCGCCAGACCGGTCAGAGACAGTCGCGGCAGCACCGTGGCGCCCTGGCTGTCACCGGCGATCCGCTTCGCACGCTCGTATTCGACATGGCTGCCCCACGGCAGCAATATGTGATACCCGGCCGCCATTGCCTGTCGCAGCAGTTCCTTCCAGAGAAACTCCGGCCAGTGCTTGTTGGCCCAGGTCGTGCCATGCAGGAAAACCAGTGTCGGTTGCCCCGACTCCATCTCCAGCTGACCGGTCCGCGCCGGCGGCAGACGGAGCCCATAATCCATCAGTCGTGGATCCTGGTTGTAGTTGAGACCACGGGCGAACAGTTCTCTGACCCGCTCCACCGCGTGCATTCGCCGGGGTACCTGGATTCGCCGATTGTAGAACAGCGTGGCCAGCGGTTCACGGATGGAGCCGTTGTTGAGCCCCACGGTCAATCCTCTGGCCATCCGCGCGATGATGCCACTCTTGATCAACCCCTGTGCGTCGATGACCAGATCGTAATGCTGATGTCGCAATGCCTCACGGAAAACGCCGAACTCGCCACTGCGCAATGTGGCCGGCAGCGAGCGCCGCCAGCGGCGTATCGCCACCGGAATGACCCGGTCCACTGCCGGATGCCAGGCCGGTATTTCCGAGAATGCCTCTTCCACGACCCAGTCGAAACGGATATCCGGACGTAATCGGCGGGCATCGGTCAGCGCCGGCAGGGTATGGATGATGTCTCCCATGGAGGAGGTTTTGACCACCAGCACACGCACCAGTCAGCTCCCTCCACCGCTGACCGCATCGCTCAGCGCAACGGTCACCGCACCGGGATTGTGGCCATCCAGCACGGACAGCAACTGCCTTTCCACCTCTGCGGCGGACAATCGTACCAGGCAGTCGCGGTGACCCAACGGGCACTGGCGTTGAAAACAGGGCCTGCAGTCGATGTCGGTGGCCAACATGGCCACGGGTCTGCCCAGCGG
>JBNJGU010000246.1:0-3824 GCA_051747985.1 Pseudomonadota bacterium
CAGCTCTGGAACAGGCTGGTCGTGGTCGAATGCACCGACGCCGAGCTGGGCATGGGGCATTCACTGGCCGGCGTGACCGCCCTGCCACGGGACAGTGAAGCCTGCCTGATCTGCCTGGGCGACATGCCCTGGATTCGACCGGACACCTATCGCCGGCTGTTGGACACACTGGATCGCGATGGCATACGGATCCCCGAGTATCAGGGCAGGCCCGGCCATCCGGTGGGATTCGGTCAGCGTTTCTTTGATGAGCTGCGGCGCTGTCGGGGTGATCGTGGGGCACGCGAGGTGCTCCTGCGGCATCGGGCTGACTGTGAACGACTGTCCGTCGAGGACGAAGGTATCCTGCAGGATGTCGACACGCCTGCCGACATGCGGGAACATGACATAAGCTGAAGGACAACCATTCACCGGATCCGGAGTACGTGGATACATGCGCACCACATTCGTGATAGTGACACTGGCGGTGCTGGCCACCATCGTTTTACTCGCCCTGCAATGGAACTGGGTCTGGTGGCTGCTGATTCCCGTGTTGCCACTGGCCGCCATGGGTGTACAGGATATGCGCCAGACCCGGCATACCATACGGCGCAATTTCCCGCTGTTCGGCCGCGGCCGCTGGGTCATGGAGCATCTGCGCCCCTATATCCGTCAGTATTTCATTGAGTCCGACACCGACGGCACACCGATCAGCCGGATGTATCGCGACATCGTCTATCAACGCGCCAAGACGGCCATGGAAAGCGTGGCCTTCGGCAGCCGCGTGGATACCTACCGGGATGGCTACGAGTGGATCGGTCACTCCATGGCCGCCATCGACGTGGACGATGTATCCGATCTGCGCGTCACCATCGGTGGCCCCGACTGCACACAGCCCTACAATGCCAGCATATTGAACATCTCGGCCATGAGTTATGGCGCGCTCAGCCCCAATGCCATACTGGCCATGAACCAGGGCGCCCGCATGGGCAACTTCGCGCAGAATACCGGTGAAGGCGGCATCAGCGAGTTTCACCTGCGTCACGGCGGGGATCTGATCTGGCAGATCGGTACCGGCTATTTCGGCTGTCGCGATGAGCACGGACATTTCTCCGCGGAGATATTCCGACAACAGTCACGGACCGAAGCCGTGAAAATGATCGAGATCAAGCTGTCGCAGGGAGCCAAGCCCGGTCATGGGGGCATCCTGCCGGCGGAAAAGAACACGCCCACCATCGCGCGTGCACGGGGCGTTCCGGCCGGCGTGCAGATCAACTCACCGCCCCGTCACAGTGCCTTCGATTCACCGCGAGGCCTGATGGAGTTCATCCAGGAACTGCGCTCGCTCTCCGGTGGCAAACCGGTGGGTTTCAAGCTGGCCATCGGCCGCGAGAGCGAATTCATGGCGACCTGCAAGGCCATGGTGGATACCGGCATCACACCGGACTTCATCACCGTGGACGGTTCCGAGGGTGGTACCGGGGCGGCGCCACTGGAGTACGCCAATTCAGTGGGCATGCCACTGCGCGATGCACTGGCACTGGTGGACAACTGCCTGATCGGCTTCGGCGTGCGGGCGCGGATCCGGGTGATCGCCTCCGGCAAGATCTTCACCGGCTTTCACCTGGTGAAACACCTGGCGCTGGGCGCGGACCTGTGTAACAGCGGACGCGGCATGATGCTGGCCAGTGGCTGTGTCCATTCCCTGACCTGTAACAGCAACCGTTGCCCCAGCGGCGTGGCGACGCAGGACCCGGCCCTGTATCAGGGCCTGGTGGTCAGCGACAAAGCGCCGCGTGTAACCCGTTTCCATGAACGCACGATACATGCCACCGCGGACCTGATCGCCTCGGCGGGCCTGCACCATACGCACGAACTCAATCGCACTCACATCTTCCGCCGCGTCAATCAACACGAGATCCGGCGATACGACGAGGTCTTCCCGTATGTGCGCCGCGGCGCCCTGCTTGGCGAGGACATCCCGGAACGGTATACCATACACATGCGCGAAGCGGATCCGGACCAGTTCATTCCACGCCGCTGTCTGACCCGGATGAAATCCGATTATCTGGAGAGTATGGATCAACATGAAGAGAACGAGGAAACGATCGGCCGGGAGACTGGCAGCCCCTGATCACGGTCACCGCCTGACGGCCGTGACGGTGTTCCTGAGTCTGCTGGTGCTGCTGGCGGCAGCACCGGCCAGCGCGCAGACCTTACTCGACCGGGCCCGCGCCGACATGTCCGACCCTGGTAACCCATTGCTGCGGATCAGCACGGCCCGCGGCGAATTCCATGTGGAGCTCTACCCGGAGGCGGCACCGGAATCGGTGGAGTGGTTCCGTTCCCTGATGCCGCACTACGCGGGGCTGACCTTCGATCATATCGTGCCCGGTGTGCTGATACGCAGTAGCGGACCCGGTATGCAAGAATTGCCGTCATCCCTGGCCTCGGCGGCTCCGGCACCGGAGATCAACGCCGGTCAGCTGGGACTGGAGCAGCAACCACTGATGGATGACACCGGCCGGGTCCACGACTGGATGAACCTGGCCGGCCGCCAGCAGTTCGAGGAAGAGGTGCTGGTGCCGCTGTACCGGGAACTGGATATCCGCGACCGCCAGAGTCTGGAGGAGCGCAGTGACGAGGTGGCCGCCCGACTTCGCGACAGTTCGCTGGCCGAAGCCTACCGACGTCAGGGATACGTGTATGATGAGGATATGGCAACGCGACCGCCACGCGCCGGATCGGTGTTGCTGCTGGCCGCCACCCCGGAGCGAAGCAGCGCACGCATTGCGGTCACGCTGACCGATACACCGTGGCTGCGGGGGCGCCACACGGTCATCGGCCAGGTGGTCGGCAGCCAGTCAGTGGTGCGGGTACTTGGCAGTGAACCGCGCCGCGGTTCGCCGCCGGCCGTCATCTACCGGATTGAAGACAGCAGTGAGGAGGACAACGGATCATGAGCCGACGCAGGAATCATCAACCCCGCCGCAAGCGCAAGCAGCAGGTAGCTCCCACCAGTGTCATGCCCCTGTGCCTGACCGCCGGCTTTTTCCTGGGGTTCGGGCTGGGCGCGCTGATGCAGGAACTGCTTCTGGTGACCGGGATCGGCATGGCGGCCGGCGCCGCGCTGGGCTACCTGATCGATCGCCGCAACGGCATCCGGTATACACGACCGAAAAAGTGAGACCGGGACGCCCTCAGGTCTGGAAGATTTCGCGCCGGAACGGCGGCAGTGAGTCCAGGATGGCCTGCCCGTAACGGCGCGTGACGATGCGCTCATCGAACAGCGTGATGGTGCCCCGGTCGGCCTCGCTGCGCAGCAGACGTCCACTGGCCTGGACCAGACGCAACGCAGCCTCGGGCACGGACAGGGTCATGAAGGGATTGCGCCCCTGCTGCTCCAGCCAGCGTGCCAGCGTGCCTTCGATGGGGTCATCCGGCACGGTAAACGGCAGCTTCGCAATCAGCACATGCTCACAGTATTTGCCGGGCAGATCGACCCCCTCGGCAAAGCTGGCCAGCCCGAAGATCACACTGGCCTCGCCCCGGTCCACCCGTTCCCGATGAAACCGCACCAGCTGGCTCTTCTGGAAATCATCCTGACACAGGATGATGTCACGCCACTCATCGGGCAGCCCGTCCAGCACCTCGTTCATCTGCCGCCGCGAACTGAACAGCACCAGCGCGGCTTCCGGGCGATTGATGCACAACGGTAGCAGGCGGATCATGGCCGCCGTGTGCCCCCGCGCATCACCGGGTTCACACCCCACCTTCGGCACCACGAAGCGCGCCGACTCCTGATAATTGAACGGGCTGGCAATGCGGTGATACACCGTGTGGGG
>JBNJGU010000247.1:0-3790 GCA_051747985.1 Pseudomonadota bacterium
GTTTTGTGTCCCGCCTCCCCCCCCCCCCCCCCCCCACTCGCTCTTCAACGGGCGCCAACTGCCCCGGATTCTCCGAACAGCTCAGTGATCTGCCCCTGAATCCACCGCGTCACCGCCGGATGCGGAATCAATCCGCGCCCGTCGGCCCGGTAGTCGAGGCCTTCCAGCGTCTCGGCGTAGGGCCCGAAGCCGAACACCCGGTACGGGATCACCAGCGCCGTGCGCCCGTCATCGCTGGCCTCCTCCACAAAGGCGCGGACGGCGGCGGCCGAGGGTTCGCGTTTTTCCGGCCAGTCCTCGCGCAGGGTGGCGACGCGGACGCGATGGAAGCCACCCTCCAGGCGCAGTCGCTGGGCGCGTGCGTCCATTTTCTCCAGCCAACGGTCATTCTCGGCGTCGTCACCGGTGCCATGGGCCAGAATCAGGACGTCTTCCCGTGACGGCGTCTCGCTCAATGCCAGGGCGCGGTCCAGCAGTACGTCGGCCATGGGTTCGGCGTCGGCCAGTCCCGGTTCACTCATGACGAAGCGGGCGTCGCTGTCGAGCCTCCAGAATGCCATGCTGTGACCGGATTGCCCGCCGCCATGTTCCATGGTGTCGTGCCGTTCTGGCGGACGCCGCGGGGCGCCCGGCTGCAGGCCCAGAATCTGCGCGGTACGGTCGTACCAGCTCTCGCCACTGATGAACAGGCGTACCACGGCGATGTCATCCACGCCCCGTGATTCCAGGCGGTCCACCGCGGCCTGCAGGGAAGTGGCATCGGCCATGCCAAAGGCCACCTCGAGCGGGTAGTGGTCATGCAGCGGGGCGACGCTTTCCAGCACGCCGGCGTCCCATTCCTCGCGGCCACCATGTGCCATGATCAGTACCCCTTCGCGTCCCGCCTGTGCCTGCGGTTCTGCCTGACTCTGGGCGGCGGTCATCTGCATCAGCAGCCAGAAAGTGGCCAATGAAAGTCCTCGTACGGTTGTCATCTGCTTTTCCTCTCGTTGTCTGTTGTAACAGGGGGGTAATCAGAATTCATAGCGGAAGGCGAGCCGGGCGTGACGTCCGGGTGCCTGGGACAGGGCGATGTTCTCCTCGTCATCCGCGGCCAGCCCGGACAGGCTGTTCCAGCGCGCGTACCGCGTGTCGAACAGGTTGAAGACACCGAAGCGCAACCGGGCCGCTCTGGAGAGGTCGTAATGACCGGTCAGGTCCAGTACGGCATATTCCTCGCCACGAACCCGGTCGGGGGCGGATACCCGGTCCTGTCCGTCCGCCAGCGTGGCGGTGCCCTGCAGGCCCCAACGGCCGTCGCCGCCGAGGAAATGCAGGCCGGTCACCAGGGTCAGCGGCTCGACGCTGTCCAGGTGGGCCCCGTTGTTGCGGTTCTCGCCACGAGACCATGCAGCTGCATTGCGCCAGAAGAGGTTGTCGCTCAGATACCAGTCCACGTTCAGTTCCGCGCCACGGATCCGTGCGCGGCCGATGTTGTCATCCTGGAACACGCTGATGCCGTCGAAATTGCCGATCATCCGTGACTCGATGAAGTTGCGATAGCGGTTGTGATAGAGCGCCAGGGAGAGCCTGGCGGACTCACCACGGAAGCGTATGCCGGCCTCCAGCCCCTCGCTGTACTCGGGTTCCAGCCGCGGATTGGGGGCAATGGCATAACCGTGGCCGAGATTGGCGAAGGCCTGATTGGCCTCGTCAAAGTTGGGCGGGCGGAATCCCTCGGCATACTGTCCGAACAGGGTCCACTGGTCGTCCAGGGAGTACAGCAGGCCCAGATTCATCGAGGCCTCTGTTTCCGTGACGTCCTCCACCCGGAAGTCACTCAGGATGCCTCCCGGCGCGATGGCCGCCTGGCTGTCGAACAGTGCATCCGGCCGGGCTTCCAGCCGATAGTGGTCGAGGCGCAGGCCCGGGATCATCACCAGGCCGCTGTCGCCCAGGGTGATTTCATCCTGGAGAAACAGCCCGGATCGGGTGGTGTCGGTGTCCGGGAAGGTTTTGTTGGGGAACTGCTCCGGAGGCGCCATCGGATAGGACGGGATGGCGCAGCGGGTCTCGCCGCTGGTCAGCGCCGTGTCGCAACGGTAACGGGGCCGCTCCGTTCGTGTGTTCTCCGTGGTTGCACCATAGATCAGGGCGTGCCCGGTGGCACCCAGGGACAGCGTCTTGTGGCTGAGTATCGAGGCGCTGGTGGTGGTCTGATCGAAATGGAAGTTCGACTCCCTTCGTGCTTCGGTACCGGCAAAGCTGGCCGGGTTGGCCGGGTTGATGAAGGCATAGCTGATGCGACGCTGCTCCGTGTTCTGTTCGCCGTCGGCGGTCTGCCAGTGCAGGCGGGTCACGAGACGGTCGCTGAGCAGGGAATCCGGCGTCCAGACATGTTCCAGGCTGACACGTTGGCGTCGGGTCCGATCGCTGCCACGGGAGTCGAAGACCCGGCTGCCGAGATCGCTCTCCAGCACGGTATCCACAGTCTCGTCGTTGTGTTCGGCGGTCAGCGTCAACGTGTGTGGTTCGCTGACCCGCCAGCCGGTCTTCCAGAAGACGTTGCCGGTTTCGCCATCCTGGGGGTTCAGACGGGCATCACCATTGATCTCGCGCTCACGGAAGCGGCGGCCGGTCCATTGCAGCACCGTATCGAGTGATTCACCGCGGGTCGCCCAGGTCACGCCGACCTTGTACTGGTCATTGTCCGAGGTACCGGAGGTGTTCAGGGCCAGGTGCTGGCTTTCTCCCGGTCCCAGATAATCGGCGGCCGATTTTGTGCGCAGCAGCACGGCGCCGCCCATGGCATCGGCGCCATAGAGCACGGAGGCCGGACCCCGGATGATCTCCACGGCCCGCAGGTCGTCGGTCTCGAACATGTCCTTGCCGTAGGACGAGGGGCCGGCGGCATAGAAATCGGCGCTGCGGATGCCGTCGATGACGGTCAGTACGCGGTTTCCGCCGATGCCGCGGATGATGAAGCCCTCGTTGCCGCCCCGCGAGGCGGTACTCATGGACAGTCCGGGCTGGTAGCGGGTCAGGTCGTCCAGTCCTTCGGCGATCTGTCGCTCGATCTCCTGTGCCGTCATCACCGAGACCGTGCCGGCGATGTCCTCGGTCTGACGCGGCAGATAGGTGGCGGTGACCGTCATCTCCTCGAGTCGTACCGGAGGCTCGGCATTGTCCTGCGCATGCAGGGCGGGGCTGGCTGCCATCGCAAGCAGCAGGGCCAGTCGTGAAGGATGGATACCGGTATTGTCGTGCATGGCCATTCTCTCCTGTAAAAAAGAGAGTCTGGCTGGCTCGGGCCGGGTGGCCTGGCTGGCGTGACTCGAATCGGGTCTGCAAGGGGAAGCAGACCGGGATGAAACAGTGGTAACGGGTTACTTGGTCAGAATCAGTTTGCGGTTGGAGGTGATGCGCAGCGTGTAGCGCTCGCCATCATGATCGATGACCAGGGTTCTCTGATTGCCGAACAATGCGCGGCTGGATACGGTGTCCGGCGCGTTCCGTTCGCGGGTATCGTGCCGCTTGCCGGGCGCCGGTTCGGGGGTTCGGGCAGACATGATGTAACTCCCTGCTGGTTGTGTGTACTGGCAAAGCAGGGTCACTCTATCGCAACTTTTCCGGAATGTAAATGAGAACCATTACTATTATCGGGAATTCTTGCAATCCGTATACGCCTCCAGGCGAACAGCAGGGTCATGGCCGGACTGATCAGGCAGAAGAAGGCCCACGGCGCATAGCTGAGGGTCGCCACACCCAGCACACTGGCGTGATACGCGGCGCTGGTGCCCTGGAACACCTG
>JBNJGU010000248.1:0-3732 GCA_051747985.1 Pseudomonadota bacterium
GCCGAACACCCGTAGCCGGCGGCCGTGTCCGCCAGCGTGACCACCGTGCCGGCATGCAGATACCCGTTGGGTGCCCTGTGGTGATCATTGATGGTAAGCTGCGCGCTGATCCGGCCATGCTCCACATGCCGGATCTGTATGTCCATGTGGCCGGGCAACAGCCCTTCACCCCGACGGTTATACCCGGCCGCTGTTCTGTCTGGAAAGGGTGTTGATTCTGTCACTGTGTCCTCACTGTGCCATCCGGATCGGATCGGTCTCCCGCAGACGCTGAAACTACGCCATCACAATCGCGCGGGCAAGTACCAATGAGCCTGATTGCTGACATACTGCCGGTCATCGTACTGGCCCTGACCGGCTACCTGTTTGCCTGGCGTGGCTGGCTGCGTCCGGAGGAGGCGGTTGTTCTGTCACGCTTCACGTTCACGCTGGCCATTCCCTGCCTTCTGTTCCTCAGCCTGGCGACGGCCAGCATCCCCGCGGGTACCGGGGGTAACCTGTTGCTGGCCTATTACATCCCCGCCTTGACCATCTATCTGCTGGCGGCCTGGCTGGGCTGGAGGCTGTTCTCGCTCGATGCCCCACAACGCAGTGTGCTGGCCATGGGGGCGGCCTATTCGAACACCACCGTCATCGGCATACCGCTGGCGGTTCAGACACTGGGTCGGGAAGCGCTGGTTCCGCTGTTTCTGCTGATCGCGGTACAGAATCTGTTCCTGTTCGCGGTCGGCACGCTGGTGGCCGAATTCGGCCAGGGCGGGCGTCACACGATACGCTCCGAGCTGCTCAATCTGGGACGACAACTGTTGAGCAGCCCGATCACGGCCAGTCTCGTGGCCGGCATTCTCTTCAATATCAGCGGGCTCCCTCTCTACACGCCGGTTGCCGCAACGCTCGGACTGATGGCCGATGCCGCCATACCACTGGCACTGTTCGTGCTGGGCACGTCCCTGCAGCGCTTCCGGATTCGCGGCGCCATTCGCCCCGCCCTGCTGATGTCCGGATTGAAATGCGCAGTGCTGCCGCTGCTGGTCTGGTGGTTCTGCTTTCACCTGTTCGAACTGGAACCGCTGTGGGCACACACGGCATTGCTGGCCTCCACGTTGCCCACCGGCATCAGTGCCTACGTGTTCGCCGTGCGCTATGATGCCGGTCACGCCATGGTTGCGGCCGGATCGCTGATGACAGCCGTTTTCAGTATCGTACCGATACTGATCGTGCTGTGGTTGATCACAGGTCCGAGCGCTTCATGACCCGGTGGCACATTCTGTCAAGGCTGTGCACCTTGTCGATCAGGCGGGCGAAACGCTCATCCCGTGTCAGCCCCTGACGATAACGGTAGTAGATCTGCTGGCCAATCACGGCCAGACGGAACAGGCCGAAACAGAAATAGAAGTCGATGTTGTCCACGGCAATGCCGGTACGTTGACTGAAGCGCTCTACGATCTCCGCGCGCGTCGGGGCCCCGGGCGCATCACTGGGCATGGCCCGGAATGCACGATGGTGATCGGGATCATCGGCCTGCACCCAGTAGCCCAGTGTACAACCAAGATCCATCAACGGATCACCCACCGTGGCCATCTCCCAGTCCAGCACGCCGATCACCCGCAGCGGATCATCCGGCGCCCAGATCACATTGTCCAGCTTGTAATCGTTGTGGATCAGGGAGACGACGCCACTCTCGGGAGGCATGCGGTCATGCAGCCATTGCATCACCGGCTCGAAATCCGGCGCATCATCGGTGATGGCATTGCGGTAGCGCTTGCTCCAGCCTTCCACCTGGCGCGTCACATACCCTGCCGGGCGACCGAAATCGGACAGGCCGGCCTTGTCCAGATCGATGGAATGGAGCTCCCCCAGTACATCAAACAGACGGAAGAACTGCTCCCTTACCTGTGCCGGTTCCAGATTCAGACCGGGCGGGTACTCCTTCCGGAACACGACGCCCTCGATGTAACTCATCAGATAGAAGTCACATCCCAGTACGTCATGGTCATCGCAAAAGAACAGCGGCTCGGGTGCATAGGGGAACTGGTCGCGGATCGCCGACAATATCCGGTATTCACGTCCCATGTCATGCGCCGACTTCACCTGGCTGCCGAAGGGCGGACGTCGCAACACCCAGTTCCGCTCACCATCGGTCAGCAGGTAGGTCAGATTCGAGTATCCACCCGGAAACTGGCGCACGGACAGGCGTCCGACACGATCACCCAGCACCGGCCGCAGGCATTCCTGCAGGGCCGGCATGTCCAGCTCCTCACCGGGACGGACGGCCCCGGCCTGCTCCACTTCCAACGATGTCTGTACCCTGCCTGACACGGTATCCTCCTCCTCTGTCTACCGATATGTGATGAGCTGCCTGTGGGCCGGAGTCTCCAGATGGGACAGGGCATTGAACTGCACCAGGGAGCGCCGCTCCGCGTTGTAACGGATACGGGTCACGCCACTGTTGTTCACCATCCAGTTGGTGGCGATCGCGTGGACATCCGGCAGCTGCAGAACGGCCTGTACCATCAATGCCATGACGCCCCCGGAAGTCGACACCAACACCCGACTGCCGCTCCCGTGACGTTGCGTCAACCTGTCAAGCAGCCCATGAACCCGCTGCTGGAAATCGGGCCAGGCCTCGTAGCCGACATCCTCGTCGGTGGGATTCAGCGATCCTTCGATCCAGCGGGCCGCCGCCGCCTCGAAGGTCCGCTGGAACAGTCTGCGATCGGTGACCATCTCACCAGGGGCCACATCGAACCCGTCCCGACGACCGAATTCCCGCAGATAACTGCTGATCAGTGGTCCACCATCATATTCATTCAGGTCCGGCTCGATCACCGGTCCTTCCGGCGCCCCGGCGATCAGTGGTAGCAACGCATCCGCCGTCTCCCGCTGTCGACGCAGACTACCGCTGTACAACTGATCGAATCGCTCATCCAGTGCCAGCCAATGCTCGGCCAACAGCCTGACCTGACGATGGCCCAGCTCGCTGAGCCGATCGTAGGAATCCGCCCCGAACGAGGCCTGTCCGTGGCGCACCAGTACCAGTTCACTCATGACCGGGACAGGCGGGCGTACCGTTGCGTATGGAACGGCGTGTCGCCGAAGAGCTTCTCCAGGGTGGTGACGCGTTTGAAATAATGCCCCACATCCAGTTCATCGGTCATGCCGATGCCGCCATGTATCTGCACAGCCTCCTGGCCGACCCGACGCATCGCACGCCCGACCCGGCTCTTGGCCGCCGACACCGCCTTCTGCTTTTCGGTCTCGTCGGCTTCGCTGTCCAGTTTCATCGCGGCCATGACGATGATGGAACGAGACAACTGACACTCAATGAACATCTCCGCCATACGGTGCTGCAACGCCTGGAACGTACCAATGGGTGTATTGAACTGCTTGCGGGTCCTGGCGTACTCGACTGTCTTAGCCAGCAGGCTGTCCATGGCACCCAACGCCTCCGACGACACGGCCAGCGCGGCACGATCGATGGTACGTTGCAGGGCCACCAGCGCCTGGCCCTCCTGCCCCAGCAGTGCCTCCGCACTCACCTTGACACCATTCAGATGGACCTCGGCGGCGCGATGTCCATCCACGGTAGGATATGCGCGCATACTGACACCGTCCGCGCCGGCATCCACCAGAAAGGCGGATATGCCTTCCGCATCCAGATCATCACCCGAAGTACGCGCCACCACCACCAGGTGATCCGCTGATGGTGCATTGAAGACCACGATCTTGTCC
>JBNJGU010000249.1:0-3710 GCA_051747985.1 Pseudomonadota bacterium
ACCATCAGGCGGTGGTGACCGGCGATGTGGTGCTGGGGGAAGACAGTTCGGTCTGGCCCATGGCGGTGGTCCGCGGGGACATCCACCGCATCCGCATCGGCGCCCGCACCAGCATACAGGATGGCACCGTGATCCATGTCACCCATGCCGGACCCTACAACCCGGACGGCTTTCCGACCACGGTGGGCGACGAAGTCACGGTGGGCCACAACGTCACGTTGCATGGCTGTACCATCGAGGATCGGGTGCTGGTCGGCATGGGCGCGGTGGTGCTCGACGGCGCGGTGGTCGAATCCGAAGTGGTGATTGCCGCCGGCGCGCTGGTGCCGCCGGGCAAGCGGCTGGAAAGTGGCCACCTGTACGTGGGCGCACCGGTGAAGAAAGCGCGGCCGCTGACGGAGGAGGAACGCGGTTTTTTCTCCTACTCGGCCACCAGCTACGTCAAGTTGAAGGACCGCCACCTGGCACAGGGCGCCGCCGGTTGATGATCCGCCTCAGTGGGCCAGGTTCTGGCGCAGGGCGGTGATCACGGCCGCGGTGGCCGGCATCACGCCGCGCCAGATATAGAAGGATTGCGCGGCCTGCTCGACCAGCATGCCGCAGCCATCAATGGCCTGTTCCGCGCCATGCGCGCCGGCCCAGGCCTGGAACGCCGTGGCGCCCTTGCGGTATACCATGTCGTAGCACCAGGCTCCCTCGGCCAGCAGGTCCTCCGGCAACGGCGGCAACTCATCGGTGAGACCGGCGGAAGTGCCATTGATCACCAGATCGAACTGGCGGCCCCGCAGGGCGGGATAACCGCAGCTGTCAATGGGCTGCTGATCACTGAAGTGTTGCGCCAGTTCGGTGGCCCGGGCTTCGGTACGGTTGGCAATGCAGACCGTGGCCGGTTTGCGGGCCAGCAGGGCAGGCAGCACACCACGCACCGCGCCACCGGCGCCAAGCAGCAACAGACGACGGCCGGCGATGACGCCACCGTGGTTCTCGGTGATGTCCCGCACCAGACCGACTCCGTCGGTATTGTGTCCACAGAGCCGCCCACTGTCGTCGATGAACAGCGTATTGACCGCGCCAGAGCGCTCGGCGCCGTCACTGCGCCATTCGGACAGCTCCCAGGCCTGCTGTTTATGGGGCACGGTGATATTCAGACCCCGACCCCCTTCGGCAAAGAAAGTCCGCACCGTTTCCTCGAACGCTTCCGGCGGCGCGTCAATGGCGCCATATTCCACCGGCTCGCGCGTCTGCGCGGCGAATCGGGCATGGATGTACGGTGAACGGCTGTGACCGATCGGATGGCCCACCACCGCGTACCGGTCGATCCGCTCCGGGGACTGTGTCTGTTCTGCTTCGGTCATACGGATTGGATCCAGTCACGGGGTTGCAGAAAATCGGTATACAGGCGGGCCTCTTCGGTACCCGGCTCCGGATGCCAGTCGTAGACCCAGTTCACTTCCGGAGGCAGGGACATCAGGATGGATTCGATCCGGCCCAGCCCGGACTGCAGACCAAACAGGGTACCGCGGTCGTAGACCAGATTGAACTCGACATAGCGGCCACGCCGGTAACGCTGGAACTGTTTGTGCCTTTCTTCGTATGGCAGCTCCTTGCGGGCGCGCACAATGGGCAGGTAAGCGTCCAGATAGCTGCCGGCAATGGACTGCACCATGGCGAAACTGGTGTCGAAATCGCGCTCATTGAAGTCATCGAAAAACAGTCCACCGATACCCCGCTCTTCCTGACGGTGCTTCAGGTAGAAGTAATCGTCGCATTCCTTCTTGAATCGCGGATACAGGTCCTCGCCAAACGGAGCACAGGCATCGCATGCCGTCCGGTGCCAGTGCCGGGCGTCTTCCTCGAAACCATAGTACGGAGTCAGGTCGTAACCACCGCCGAACCACCAGACCGGCGGCTCGCCTTCCTTCTCTGCGATGAAAAACCGGAAGTTGGCATGGGAGGTCGGTACAAAGGGGTTGTCCGGATGAATCACCAGGGACACCCCCATGGCCTGGAATGAACGACCGGCCAGTTCGGGCCGCGAGGCCGATGCCGAAGGGGGCAGGGACGGACCGAATACATGGGAGAAGTTCACGCCCCCTTTCTCGAACACGGCGCCATCACTGATGACACGCGTGATGCCACTGCCACCGGTCTCCCGGTCCCAGGCGTCCTCGTGGAAACGGGCCCTGCCGTCTTCCTGCTCGAGCGCGGAGCAGATCGAGTCCTGCAGTAAAAGTAACCACTTACGTACCCCGTCGGCGTCAACCGACGGTGCATCGAACGGATTGTCATTCATGATTGTTGCTCCTGTTCTGCTCCGTCAGCAGGATCAGGCATTGGCGTATGCCCATCCCGCAGCAACCGGCCTGTCACCGCGTCCCGTATGGTCGAGGGGCTGCGCTGATCGCCGAGCCGGCCCGGCACGATGTAATCGACGGAATGCCGTAGCTGCGCCGCCAGCTGCAGACGCGTACGGGCTGGCGGCCGGCCCGCGATATTCGCCGACGTCGACACGATCGGTCCGCCGAAGCGTTGACAAAGGGCCACAACCAGTGAGTGAGCACTCACTCTCACCGCGACGCTGTCATGACAACCACGGATCCACGCGGGAGCCCGCCTCTCTGGATCCGGCAGCAACCAGGTGAACGGTCCCGGCCAGCTCTGCTCCACACGACGTCGCTGTTCCCGGTCGAGGCTTTCCAGCCATGACCACACCTGGGCCGTATCGCCGGCAACCAGTATCATACCCTTGCTGACCGGCCGTCGTTTGATCTGTAGCAAGCGCAGCACCGCCGGCCCGTTTTCCGGGTCACAACCCAGCCCCCATACCGCTTCGGTCGGGTAGGCGATGATGCCACCGTTTTCCAGCTGGTGGACGGCCTGTTGCAGGTGGGCTGATATCATGACTGTGACTGGGTGCTGTACTCGAGGTGCGCAGAAAGTACCCCAGTCCGACATCCGATGCAATGATGTTTGATCCAGCGCAGTGTCTGCACGGCCCCCTGGTGGGCAATACGCTGGTTGTAATTGTACTTTCCACGGACCACTGCTATAACAGCGGGATACGATCCTTCCGCCATGGTAAAAGGAGTACCCGATGCGTCCAGTCCGTTTCCTGTCCCGACCGGTTGCCGCCGTGCTGAGCCTGATAATGCTGGCCGGCTGCGCACAGCAGGATTTCATGCAGATCGGTGCAGCCACCACGTTATGCTGCCCCGGCGACTATGAATCCTATGAGTCCTACGGCGTTGTCAACGACAACCTGCCCGGCTTTCTGGCGGATTACGTCGTCGCCGAATTCGATGCCGCCTTCCAGGAAAAGGGACTGGTCCGCAATGACCGGCTCAACGACATTGAGGTGACGCTGCAGTACAACCACATCAACCTCAATCCGGACCAGGAAGAGGTCGACCCGTTTGACGAGCAGATCCAGCCAGAAGAACGCCTGCGTTACGTTGCGCAGGTCCAGATCCTGATGCATGAAAGCGATACCGGTGAAGCGGTCTGGAGCGGACAGATCAATCGCATCCACAGTGTACTGCCCGGCTCCTACATGCACGAGGAGCGGGCCCGGCCCGCGTTCCGCGAAGCCTTCCTGGAAGCCCTGCAGAGTTACCCCCCGCTGACCGACTGACGCCGGTATCCGGAGGCACCCCTGGAAATCCGGCCCCGGATCTCCAGCTGCAACAGGTGACGGCTCAACTCGGCCAGCG
>JBNJGU010000250.1:0-3698 GCA_051747985.1 Pseudomonadota bacterium
AGGGTGAAGGCAAAGGAATGCTGAACGATGGGCAGCTCCGGATACAGGTCCCGGTAGGCCCAGTTGAAGCGCTCGCACCAGGCCCGGAACAGGCTCATGTAGAGGCGACCATGCTGGTCCGGTTCCAGCAATCCGGCGCCGCGCCGGGTCAGCTGGAAATGCCCCTTGTAGCGGCGGATCAGCCCGGCCTGCTGGGCCACCAGTCGCACGGTATGGAGGTCGTCGAAGTCGTCCTCGGAACTGAAGCTGGACAACCGTGCGCGGCGTTCATACTCGGCCGGGGACCAGTAGGCCCGGGCGGTATCCCGGACTGTTTTTCTGGGCAGGTTGCCTTTGGTCGTGGCCTTCAGTCGCGCCGACTGCAGGGGGGTGGCCAGTAACAGAAACAGACGCATCATCGGTGCTTCCCCGACCGAATCCGGGTTGTCCGCGAACCGGACCACCTCGGGAACCTCGAACGGCGTCTGCAACAGACTGTGCATCTGTGAGGGGGACAGGCCCTGCCGGTCATCCCCCGCCAACGCATTGTGGCGGGTCTCCTGTTCCCGGACGACGTCCTGCAGTTCCTCGAACGTGGCGAACTCCCGGCCGTTCAGGGTCTCCCGCACGGCCTGCCGGAAGCTGCCCGTGGCCGGTGTATCGGAGCGCGTCTTGCGTGACATAGGGGTGGATGCTGCTGCGTGGCCGGAAAGGGCGCTATCCTCGCAAAAACGCCGTCGGCCTGCAATCCCGGGATGCGCCATCACCGGGCTTTCGTTGTGAGCCGTCGTTGCCGCTTTTCCGTAGAACTGTCATCATGAACATATATTTTATGGATTCAGAGACGGAAAAGCATGCCCGGAGAAAATGACATGACCAATGAACAACTGCAGGCCCTGAAAGAAAAATACGTGGCTGCCGGCGCCGCCAGTCCGAACGAGCTGTTCGCCGACCACGCCCGCAACGCCGAGGTATGGGACGCGGATGGCAATCGCCTGATCGATTTCGCCGGGGGCATCGGCGTGCTGAACATCGGTCACCGGCACCCGAAGGTGGTCGAAGCGGTCAAGGAACAGCTCGACCGGCTCATGCACACCTGTCAGACGGTGATGCCGTATGCCGGTTATGTACGGTTGGCGGAAAAGCTCAGCGGCGTCACGCCGGTGCGCGGCCATGCCAAGGTGATGCTGGCCAACAGCGGCGCCGAGGCGCTGGAGAATGCGGTCAAGATCGCCCGGGCGGCGACCGGCCGCAGCAATGTGATCTGCTTTGATGGCGGGTATCACGGCCGCACGTTCTATACCATGGCCATGAACGGCAAGGCGGCGCCATACCAGGTCGATTTCGGCCCCATGCCGGGCACGGTATACCGGGCGCCGTATCCGGTGCCGTATCACGGGGTCAGCGAGGACGAGGCCCTGCGTGGTCTGAAGATGACCATGAAGACCGACTCGCCCGGATCGCACACGGCGGCCATCGTCATTGAACCGGTGCTGGGGGAAGGCGGTTTCTATGCGGCCTCCCCGGAGTTTCTGCGCGCGGTTCGCGAGATCTGCGACGAACATGGCATCCTGATGATCGTGGACGAGGTGCAGAGTGGTTTCGGTCGCACGGGCAAGCTGTTCGCCATCGAGTACAGCGGTGTCGAGCCAGACATCATGACCATGGCCAAGAGCATGGCCGATGGCATGCCGATTTCGGCCATCGTGGGCACCGACCGACACATGGATGCCTCCGGTCCGAATTCCCTGGGCGGCACCTATACAGGCAGTCCGACTGCCTGCGCCGCGGCGCTGGCGGTACTGGAAGTGTTCGAGACGGAAGACATTCTCGGCCAGAGCCAGCGCCTCGGTGACCACCTGCAGGCGCGTTTCCATCAGTGGGAGTTGCGTTATCCGCAGGTGGACAACGTCCGCAATCTGGGCGCGATGGCCGCCATCGAACTGGTGTCCGACAAGGACAGCCGGGAGCCGCGTCCCGATCTGGCGGCCGCGGTGGTTGCCTATGCCAAGGAACATGGTCTGATACTGCTGAGCTGCGGCATGTACGGCAATACTGTCCGCTTCCTGATGCCGGTGACGATCGAGGATGAAGTGCTCGAAGAGGGCCTGCAGATCGTTCAGGACGCACTGGAGTCTCTGGCCTGATCGATACAGAACGCAATGCGGTACTGGTGATCGGCGCGGGCAGCGCCATCGCCGGAGCGGCTGTATCAGCGATACTGGATGGCGCGGATGATCTGCAGGTGGTCACCGTCAGTCGCTCGGGAACGGCGGCCCGGCCCGGTGTCACGCATCGGGTCTGCGACAATTCGGTGGAAGACATTGAGCGCGTTGTCGAGGAGCTGCACGGCCTGCGAGGACGCCTGCGCCGGGTGATCATTGCCCAGGGGATGCTGCATTCAGAGACCATCATGCCGGAAAAGCGACTGGAGGCGCTGGATGCGGCGGTGTTGCACCAGCTGTTTGACGTCAATGCGGTAGGGCCCATGATGTGGGTCAGTCGACTGTTGCCGTTGCTGAAGGGTGACAATGACTGTGTGCTGACCGCTTTCAGTGCCCGGGTCGGCAGCATCTCCGACAATCACAAGGGCGGCTGGTACAGCTACCGAGCCTCTAAGGCGGCGCTGAACATGCTGATGAAAACGGCCGCCATCGAATATGCCCGTCGCGCCCCCAATGTGAAACTGATGACATTCCATCCGGGCACGGTCGACACGCCCCTGTCACGACCCTTCCAGCGCCGTGTTCCAGAGAATCGGCTGTTCACGCCGGAGTATGTGGCCCGGCGCCTGCTGGAACATATGGATGCAGCGGAGATGGATGGCGAGTTGTCGTTCATCGACTGGGATGGCCGACCGGTCAGCTGGTGAGACAAGTGGCCCGGCGGGCTGTCAATCGTCCCGGGTGCCCTGATAGAGCTGTTCCAGCCAGTCCAGATCCCGCAGCTGATTGCCTGGCGTACTGATGGCCGCGGCCGCCGCGGCCACGCCGTAGCGGAACGCGACATCAACCGGCTCGCCCTGTTGCAGCCTGCAGGTCATGACCGAGACGAAGCTGTCGCCGGCGCCAACGTGACTCACCACATCCACTTGCGGTGGCCGGGCGTGCAGGCGCAGTCCTTCGCGGGTCGCCAGCAACGCGCCGCCGGGACCCAGTGTCACGATCAGCCGCTCGGCCATGCCGGCCTCCACCAGTTCCCCCATCAATGACAGGCGGCTGGCGATATCACCATCGCCGGAGTAACCCAGTTCCGCGAATTCCTCCCGATTGAGTTTGGCAAGATGAACACCGGCGTCCAGTGCCGGGCGCAATGCCGGTCCAGAGGTATCCAGTATCACTTTCACATCCCGTGGTTTCACGGTCTGGATGATCCGTGCCAGATAGTCGGCGGGAATGCCGCCGGGCAGGCTGCCACTGATGACCAGATGGCTACCGGACGGGGTCTGCCGATCCACGGTGGACAGACAGGTCTCCCATTCAGCCTCCTCCAGCGTGGCGCCGGGAAAGACCAGATGGAACTGTCGTCCGGTGTCTTCTTCCGTCAATGCCAGGTTGCGGGTGGTTTCCGCCTGGATTGATACAGGGAGGCAGGGTAACCCGGCTTCCTCAAGCAGATGCCGCAGTTGCTGTCCGTGGGAGCCGCCAGCCGGAAAAATCGCCAGCACATCCATTCCCATGCGCCGCAGGTTGCGGGCCACGTTGATGCCACCTCCGCCC
>JBNJGU010000251.1:0-3698 GCA_051747985.1 Pseudomonadota bacterium
ATGAACACCTTGAAGTACAGCCGTTCCTGCCATGGCGCCAGCACGTTGGCCAGGTCCAGGCCCACGTAGACGGTCAATGTCCGGGTGGGCACCAACTGATAGGTGATCAGTCGGTCCGGCTGGTCCAGACCATCAAGTCGGCCGAGAAACCGTCCCCGATCACCATCCTGCTCGATGGATTCATAGATCAGCTCGCCCGAAGCCTGTGTGCCGGCCAGTCCGGAATCCGGACTGCGCACGATGACCACGCCGTCGCTGTCCAACAGGCCCACGACGTCGCCGGGCACCTGACGCAGGGAGTCATAGAAATCGAGCATGTAATCCAGTGACACGGCCGCGGCCACCATGCCGGCAAACTCGCCATCCGCGTCCAGCAGGCGACGGCTCACCGTGACGACCCGCTCGCCGGCACTGTACCCCACCGTGCCCTCCCGGGGAATGCCCAGCGTCATTCCATCGGAATCACCATCCCGCAGATCCTGGAATTCGGGTGTCCAGGACAGATTCACCGGGTCGGGAGTCGGCGTCCGGGAGGTGGCCAGCAACTGCCCGGTAACATCCAGGACGTAGTAGGCATAGGTCAGGGCCGAGTCGGCCTGTCGATTGAGCAACAGCTGGTGCAGACGTCCGGACTCGGCCAGTCCTTCTATCTCCTGTCCGTCGAACTGCTCGATCAGTGTGCCCAGACTGACTTCCAGGGTGTCGGCGATCTGTCGGGTGTGCTGGGCCAGGGCCTGCGTGAGATTCTCGGTTTCGGCAAACCCTTCTTCCAGCGTCTGCTGCCGGTCAACGAGGCTCTGCGCGGTGATGGCACCGGCCAGCACAAGAGCAACCAGCAGATTGGCCAGCAGGATGACGTTCTTCACGCGACCTCCTGTCGTGTTCATTCAGCGTCGATTATGTGGGCTGCCCCTGCGACTGTCCACCACCCTGCCCGGCGGGCTTCCTGCGCTTGCCTTTGTCTTTGTCGACGCGCTTCTTCTTACGTGGCTGTTCCGTCTTGGCCGCCTTGCGGTCGGCCGCCAGGCGCTCCTTCAGCTTGCGCTTGCGCCCGGTCTTGCTCTTGACCGGTTTCTGCGTCGACCACTGTTCCCTGTCCTCATCGCTCCCCGGCGCGACCTTCGGTCTGCGCATCGGCTTCGACGCAGCCGCGGGGTCGGCCGTCGCGGGTTTCGAAGCGGGCTTGCCGCGGGGCGCCGCCGTGCGCTTGATGGCGGTACCGGCCCTTTCCTTCAACGATGACGACGCCGCCTTTCCACCGGCCGCCGTCACCGCCTTCTTTTTCTGCAACAGGCTGGCCATGGCAGCGGCCGCATCTTCCACGGAACACTCCTGTTCGCGGCACAGCTCCGCCACCAGGTCATGGAAGAATGACAGGTCTTCCTGCTGGACGACCTGACCGATCTCGGCGCGGAACGCGGCGCCACGACGCTGCATCAGCTCATCACGGCTGGGCAGCTCCAGGCGGGCGATCTTGCGTCGCGTGGTCCTCTCGATCGACTGCAGCAGACGCTGCTCGCGGGGTGCCACGAACAGGATCGCCTTGCCGCTGCGGCCGGCCCGGCCGGTGCGGCCGATCCGGTGGACGTAGGCCTCGTTGTCATGCGGTATATCGTAGTTGACGACGTGACTGATGCGGTCCACGTCCAGCCCTCTGGCCGCCACATCGGTGGCCACCAGGATGTCGAGCCGCCCGTTCTTCAGCTGCTCGACGGTGCGCTGACGCACACTCTGATTCATGTCGCCATTCAATGGCGATGCCGAGAATCCGCGTGCGCTGAGCTTGTCGGCCAGCTCCACCGTGCTGTTGCGGGTGCGGACAAAGACGATCATGCCGTCGAACTCCTCGACCTCCAGCAGCCGGGTCAGCGCATCAAGCTTGTTGGTGCCCTGCACCAGCCAGTAACGCTGTTCGATGTCGTCATTGGTGCTGGCCGCTGTTTCAATCCGCACCTCTTCGGGATTGTCCAGGTACTTGTTGGCCACCTTGCGGATGGCTGCCGGCATAGTCGCCGAAAAAAGTGCCACCTGCCGCTTTTCGGGCGTCTGCTGCAGGATCGCCTCGACGTCGTCGATGAATCCCATGCGCAACATCTCGTCGGCCTCGTCCAGCACCACGGTGCGCAGTGTGGAGAGATTGATGGAGCGACGTCGAAGATGGTCCAGCAAGCGCCCGGGTGTGGCGACCACCACATGCACACCACGGCGCAGCGCCTGCAGCTGTTTGCCCATGTCCTGCCCCCCGTAGACGGGCAACACGGAAAAGCCGCGCATGCCGGCCGAGTAGGTCTGGAAAGCTTCGGCCACCTGGATGGCCAGCTCCCGGGTCGGACACAGCACCAGGGCCTGCGTGACCGGTTTCCTGACATCAATGTGTGCCAGTATCGGCAGGGCGAATGCCGCGGTCTTGCCCGTGCCCGTCTGCGCCATGCCGGTGATGTCGCGACCGGCCAGCAATGGCGGGATGGTGGCCTGCTGGATCGCCGTGGGCGACTCGTAGCCGACCCGGCTGAGGGTCTCCATCAGGAAATTGGGCAGGGACAGCGCGGCGAAGCCGGTGGCCGGAGTGGTTGTAGGAGGCATAAACGAAACCTGCGAGGCGGGGAAGGGAATATCCGGGTGCGGATTATACGCGAAACCACCTGCCGTTGTCCGATTTATTCATGACTCACCATTCCTCCCTCCGCATTGCGGGTCTCCAGCCGGCTGCCGATCACATACACGAGGAATCCAGCCACCATGCCCGGCAGAATCTCGTAGATGGTGGCCACGATCAGTTCGCCGGTCCACTGCCAGCCGAAAACGGCCAATGGCCCCGCCAATACCATGGCCACGGCCACTTTCTGGGACGGTCGCCGGCCGATGGCGTACAGTATCAACAACGGCCCGAATGCCGACCCCAGACCGGACCAGGCGTACAGCACCAGAGCGAAGACGCTTTCGTTGGAAAACAGGGCAATGGCCAGTGCCAGCAGCACCATGCCCAGTGTCGCCATACGCGTGAGATAGTAGCTGTGCCATCTGTCCGGCAGCAGATCTCTACTGATTGCGGCGGAGCAGGTCAGCACCAGCGAATCCGCCGTGGAAATGGTCGCCGCGAACAGCCCGGCCAGCACCAGCCCGGCCAGAGCATCCGGCAACAGTTCGGCGGCCATGGTCGGCAATGCCAGCTCGGTATCCTCGGCCACACTGAAGTCGGCGATGTCCGGCAGCAACAGGCGACCCATCAGGCCGACGATCATGGCCAGGGAATAGAAGGTGGTATACCAGCTGTAGTAGTAGATCCGCGTCCGTCGCAGACTCTCTTCACTGTCCAGCGACATGAAGCGGACCATGATGTGAGGCTGCCCGACGACGCCGAAGCCCGCGAACAGCCAGCCCACCACGAACAGCAGCGGCCCGGCCGCCCCGAAGGCCAGATCGGCCCCGAACCAGTCCATGTAGGTGTCGGAAACATTGTTCAGCGATTCCCAACTGGCCTGGATCCCGCCCATGGAACTGACCGTGATCCACGCCATGATCAGCATGCCGGTCAGCATGACCGCGGACTGGGCCGCGTCGGTCCAGACCGAGGCCCGCAGACCACCGGAAAAACTGTAGAACAGCACCATCACCGCGCCCAGCAACGCACCCAGCCCCTCCTGCCAGCCGAACAGCACATTCAGGGCCTTGCTGCCGGCACTGAACTGGGCCGCGGC
>JBNJGU010000252.1:0-3691 GCA_051747985.1 Pseudomonadota bacterium
CGGCACCGGCCTGGGGCTGTCCATCGTGCAGCGACTGGTGACTGCCATGCAGGGCCATATGGACGTGGAATCGGATGGCGAGAGTGGCACCTGTTTCCGGCTCTTTCTCCCCGCGGCGGATGCCCCCCTCCCGCCGGACCATACAGGCCGCGTCACCACGACAACCTCCACCGGGGAGGCGCAACAGAACAGGGAAGTACTGATTGTCGATGACGAGGATCTGGTGCGGGGCACCCTGGCCATGACCCTTCGGCATCTGGGCCATGAGGTGAAGGAAGCCGCTTCTCCGGAATCGGCATTGCGTCAGTTGCATGAGGCCCCGGAACGGTTCGATCTGGTGCTTACAGACCTTGCCATGCCCGGGATGAATGGCATCGAGCTCACCCGGAACATCCGTCGGATCCTGCCATCACTGCCCATTCTGGTATTGTCCGGGCATTTCACCGAAACCGACCGGCAGACCCTGGCATCACTGGGGATCGGGACATTGCTGCACAAGCCCTTCAGCCGGCAGGAACTGACCAGGGCCGTGGAGCAGGCACTGGAGCCACCCGGGGTCGCCCCCGGGCGCTGACCAGAATCATCATCAACGCACGGTGACGGTGATCTTCTCGGACATGACCGGGGGATTGTGTGGAATGTGCAGATGGTCGCCAAGCACCAGCTGCAGAGTATGCTCGCCCGGTTCCAGTGTCAGTGTGGTTTCTGTCTGGCCACCACCGAAGTGCATCACATCGCCACCCAGCGGCTGCCCCGACTGGACTTCGCCTTCGTAGTTGACCAGCAGATGATGATGGCCGGTGTTTTCCCGTTCGACGCCGGCCGGAGCCACGCCCATGCCACTCAGTCCGAACTGCACAGTGAACGTCTCCGGTACGACGGCACCATCCTGTGGTGAGACGATATAGACCGCCGCGCCTTCCGGGGCCGAAGAGCGCTCCATCTGTTGCGCCAGCGCCCAGCCGGACAGCGCCAGCGCGGGGATGACTGACGCGGTGATCAGGAACTTCCTGAGCATGGTTACCTCCAGAATTCAGTATATGGAAGCACGGATTCTAGCACGCTGTCCGCGCATTTGCTCACCATTGGTACTCCACTTTGACACTGGCCGAGCGCCCGTCATGATAACCGGTGGTGACCAGACCGCCCTGCGTGATCTCGCGCCGCTCGTCCATCAGATTGCTCGCCTTCAGGTTGACCTTCCAGTTGGTGGTGAACTCCTTGATCAGCACGAAATCCAGACGGCCGTTGCCATCCTCGATCAGGTCCGGAGCCCCCAGGATACCGACCTCGTCGATGCGCTCGCCGAAATAATGGTACAACAGCGTGGCGGTGAGTCCGTCATAGTCGTCATAACCGATCTGACCGTTGAACAGCCAGTCCGACTGTCCCTGCAACGGGCGCGATGTATTGGTCAGGATGTTGCCGCCATCTTCACCGATGCTCACCTCGGAATCGATGAACGAGGCATTGCCCGATACATAGAAGTTGGACCAGCGCTCTCCCAGGAACCCGAGTTGTTTGCGGGCTTCGACCTCCACGCCCCGATTCTCCGCGCTTTCGGCGTTGATGAAACTCTTGACGGTGTTGGCGCCGGGCCGGATCACCGATTCGATGGGACGCTCGAACTCCTTGTAGAACAGGCCGATGGACACACTGTCCACCGCATCCAGGTACCATTCCCAACGCAGATCGATATTGTCGATGTAGGTCACCTGAAGGTCCGGATTGCCCACTTCTTCCCGGCCGGTCACGGGATTGGTGAAGTTGGCCGGTGACAGCTCACGGAAGTCAGGACGGGACGTGGTCTGGCTGTAGCCCAGCCGGAACTGGTGATTGCCATTGATCAGCGTGGCCGTGATGCCGGGCAGGTAGTCCTCACTCTGCAACCGCGCTTCCACCGCGGTGTCGGGGCGGAACAGATCAAAGGTCGACACTTGCTGGAAGTAATCCTCGCGGCGGACGCCGGCCAGCAACTGCAGTCGATCGGAAAAATTCAGCTCGGCCTGGGCATACCAGGAATCCACCTCGCGGGAGGCGGCATAAGCATCCGTGGGTCGGGTGGTTTCACGCAACTCGAAGCCATCGGGCCGGATATTGTCCGGCGACAGGATATCCTCCAGCGGGCGGAACAGGAAATCACCATCGGCAACATTGCCCTGTTCGGCGAAGGTGAAACGCCGGATACTGTAGTCGCGGGTATTATCCTGGTGGTTATAGCCGGCCAGCAGGGTCAGGTCCGAATAGGCCGGCCCTTCCAGTACCACCGATGCACTGAAACCATAATCGGTGTTGTCGTCGTCCAGTTCGCTGAATCGGCGTACGTTGGCATCGGCCCGCGTCGAGAAACGGTAATCGCCATTGCTGCGCAGGTCGTAGCGGTACTCGCGGGTGTCCGGGGTATCCCGTGTCGCCGTGGAACGGTTATAGCGCCAGTTGAGGGTCAGTTCGCTGGCCTCGGGGAAATAGTGATCCCCTTCCAGCTGTCCGGACAGCATCTCCCGTTCGATATATTCGAGGCGCGTGATGTCAACGTCCTGGGAATCGGCTCCAAAAAAACCGATTTCACTGGCATTCCGGTCGGTCGTCTTGCGTAACATGATACCCGTGGCGCGCACATTGTGCTGTGGCGAAAACTCGATGCCCGTACTGGCGATACCGCTGATATCGATGTTGTTGTCCGTACCAATGTATTCGAACTCATTGATCGGAGTCAGGTTGTCACCCGACCCGGACGCATACAGATTGCGTTCGATTTCATCATGATTCCAGCTGTTCTTGTAGTCCAGCGCCCCCAGGTAGTTGATCCGCACCCCGCCGACATCATGGAAGTTACCCAGCGAGGCACCCACGCTGGCATCCGGCGGCAGACTCTTCTCGTCCAGCGCATAATTGTTCGGCAGGCTGCGACCGATGGTCTGCAGTTCTTCCTGCGTGTACCCTCCATTGTCCAGGAATGCACTGCGTCGCTTCAGGCGGGTGTTGCCGGCAATGGCGTCCGCCAGTTCCCCCGGCATCTCGCGTGCACCGTCATCATAACCCAGCCAGTCCCTGCCACCTCCGGACGATGTGTTGCCGGTGCGGAACGTGGTTTCCTCGTTCATGCCCAGTGAACTGTTGATATTGAAAAAGAATTCATCCGTGGAACGCTTGGTCCGCATCTGCAGGACACCCCCGCCGAATTCACTGGGGTACTCCGCCGAGTAGGTCTTCTGGACCACGACACTGTCCATCACGGCACTGGGAAAAAGGTCAAGCGGCACCACGCGGTTCATCGGCTCCGGACTCGGCAGGGTCGACCCGTTGAGCAATGCCGATGAGTAGCGTTCCCCCAGACCTCTCACATAGATGAATTTGCCACCCACCAGGCTCAGGCCGGCGACCCGCTTCAGGCCTTCGGCGATATTGCTGTCGCCGGAGCGGGAGAACTCTTCCGCGCTGAGTACGCTGGAGAGCGCGGACGTGTTACGTTTCTCATCCGGCACATACCGCCCGATGACCGACACCTCCTCGATCTGCGGCGCCGTCGAGGAAGCGGAGTTGTCAGAATTGTCCTGAGCGACGACCACATTACCTGTCAGACCCAGTGCCACAGCCACTGAAAGTGCACGTTTTTTCATAGTAGAACTCGTAAATGCCGATGAATTTGTAAGACGGCGCCAGTCTATGTCTCTTTTGTGACAGTATGATT
>JBNJGU010000253.1:0-3677 GCA_051747985.1 Pseudomonadota bacterium
CCCGTCTGTTCCCCCCGTATCCGCCGCCGTCCACTCGCTGCCCTGCTGATGGGCATGATGCTGACCCTGTCCCTGCCAGGGCAGGCACAGGTGCCCGACGAACCGGGTCCGTCGGCCGAAGAGAGTCAGCAGGCCGGCGCTGCGCCGGCCGCCGTCGGCGGCAGCGTCCCGCTGGACAGCGATGAGGTGGCCGACGTGGCCCGGCAGGTGGAGAATTCCATCGTCAAGATCTACACCACGGCCGTGACCCCGGACTATTTCACTCCCTGGCGGCTGATGAACCCACGCCAGAGCACCGGTTCCGGAGCCCTGATCAGTGAAGGACGCATCCTGACCAATGCGCACGTGATCGCCGATGCCAGCTATGTACAGGTGCAGCGTCACAATGACCCACAACGGTATATCGCGGAAGTGGCGTTCGTTTCCCATGATTCCGACCTGGCCCTGCTGACGGTCTCGGACGAGGCCTTTTACGAAGGCATGGAGCCACTGGAGCTGGGTGAGCTGCCCGAGCCGCACGCCGAGGTCAATGTGTTCGGTTTCCCGGTCGGCGGACGTACCCTGAGCATCACCCGGGGCATCCTGTCGCGGGTCGAGCACCAGCGTTACGCCCATTCCGGCGAATACCTGCTGGCCGGGCAGATCGATGCCGCCATCAACCCCGGCAACAGCGGTGGCCCGGTGATCGTGGACGGTCGCATCGCCGGTGTGGTGATGCAGTCGGCCGGCGGTGGGCGCACCGAGGCGCTGGGCTACTTCGTGCCACCCGATGTCATCCGTCACATGCTGGTGGATGCCGCCGATGGCAACTATGCAGGTTTCCCCGACCTGGGCTTCCGCACCCAGGAGCTGGAAAGTCCGGCGGCCCGCGATGCCTTCGGCCTCGGTGAGGACCAGGACGGTGTCCTGGTGGTCCGGGTATTCGAGAATTCGCCGGCCTGTGGTCTGTTGCGGGAAAATGACGTGCTGGTGTCGATCGACGGTTTCAATGTGGCCAATGATGGCAGCATCCAGCTCAACGAGGACATACAGACCAACTACAAGTACGCCATCGATCAGCTGCAGGTCGGCGACTCCGTCGAACTGACCGTGGCCCGGGATGGCGTCGAAAAGGTACTGACGCTGGAGGCCAGCCCGCCCGAGGGCAGCTACACCCTGGTCCGGTCCGAGGTGTTCGATCAGATGCCTGAATACCGGGTATATGGTGGCATCGTGTTTGTGCCATTGAACATGAACCTGATCAAGCGCTGGGGCTCTGAATGGGCCCGCAATGCGCCGGTACAGTTTCTCGGCGCCCGCCAGCAGTGGGCCACGCCCGAACGCCGCGAGGCGGTGGTGGCCCTGCAGGTGCTGTCCGCCGATGTGAACCTGGGCTACCACGAGCTGCGCAACTGGATCGTGGGCAGTGTCAATGGCAGGACGGTGCGCGACTTCGAGCATTTCAACGCCCTGATCGACGCCAATGAATCGGAGTTCGTGATCCTGCGCAATGACACCGGATACCAGGTGGTGATCGACCACAATGAAGCCATGGAATCCGAAGAACAGATCCTGTCCCGTTACCGGGTGCCGGCGGCTTCTTCGGATCAGGCCAGCAGCCAGTGATCTGGCAGTCAGTGACAGAGAGGAATGGATCAGCCTTATGACGATCAAATCGGATAGATGGATCCGCCAGATGGCGGCCGAGCAGGGCATGATCGACCCGTTCGAACCCGGCCAGGTGAGAGAGGTCGATGGCAACAAGATCATCTCGTATGGCACGTCGAGCTATGGCTACGATGTGCGCTGTGCCTCCGAGTTCAAGATTTTCACCAACGTACACACCTCGGCCGTGGTGGACCCGAAGAACTTCGACGAGAGCAGTTTCGTCAGCATCGATGAACCGTACTGCATCATCCCGCCCAATTCCTTCGCCCTGGCCCGCACCATCGAGTATTTCCGCATTCCCAGCGATGTGCTGACGGTGTGTCTGGGCAAGTCCACCTACGCGCGTTGTGGCATCATCGTCAACGTGACGCCCCTGGAACCGGAGTGGGAGGGTCATGTCACCCTCGAATTTTCCAACACCACGCCGCTGCCGGCCAAGATCTACGCCAATGAGGGCGTCGCGCAGATGCTGTTCTACCAGTCCGACGAGCAGTGCGAGATGACCTACAAGCAGCGCCGTGGCAAGTACATGGGGCAGCGCGGCGTGACCCCTCCCAGAGCCTGAAGATCGTGCCGTCGGGTTTTCGTCCCGGCGGTGTGACAGAGGACGCAAAACGACCGGCGGTACCGGCCGATGTGGTCGGCATTTTGACGCCCGCTGCCTGTGGCCGCTACAGACCTCCCCCAAGTTGTTGATTTACCGTCCTTGCTGATGATGGCATGGTGCTTGCTATATTCCAGCTGAAGCGGTCTTGCGACCGGAGAACGGAACGGGAACAACAATACTGTATGGCTTCCACCTCACATGCATCAAGGTCGACGGACCCTGGCGAGTCGCCGGAGCTGCGTTCGCCGCGCGCGTTGCAGATGGCCTTCGAGGCATTCAATGAACTGTCGTCCGAGCTCAGCGCCACGTATCACTCGCTACAGCAGCGAGTCGAGCAGCTGACGCAGGAAGTCGAACAGGCCAATCGACGCCGGCTGGAAGAACTCAACGAAAAGGAGAGGCTGGCCAACCGGTTGCAGAATCTGTTGCGTATCCTGCCCGGTGGTGTGGTGGTCCTCGATGCCCGCGGCCGCGTATCCGAGTGCAATGCCGCCGCCCTTGAACTGCTGGGCGAGCCCCTGCAGGACAGTGACTGGCGTGACATCATCCGGGAGCGTTTCGCGCCGCGGGAGGACGACGGACACGAAATCTCCCTCCGTGATGGCCGCCGTGTCAGTTTACTGACGCGCTCCCTGGATGATGAGCCCGGCCAGATCATATTGATCACCGACCAGACCGAGACCCGCCGCCTGCAGCAACACCTCAGCCGTCATCAGCGCCTGTCCGAGATGGGACGCATGGTGTCCTCGCTGGCCCACCAGATCCGTACGCCCCTGTCGGCGGCCATGCTCTATGCCGGCCACCTGGAAGGCATGCAGCTGCCTCCCGCCCAGCAGCGGCGCACCATCGGCAGGCTCAGTTCCCGCCTGCACAATATGGAGCGCCAGGTGCGCGACATGTTGCTGTTTGCCCGCGGGGACGCCGTGCTCGACAGCGAGGTGTCCACCACCACGTTGCTGGAGGACGTGCGGATGGCGGCCGAGACGCTGTTGCGATCCGGGGGGCAGCAGGTGGTCTGGGACAACCGCGCGGGTGACACGCGGCTGCGTTGCAATCGCGACGCCCTGATCGGGGCCATCCTGAACCTGATAGAAAACGCCCTGCAGGCCGCCGGCAACGATGCCCGGCTGTTTGTCGGTCTGGCGCATGATGATGATGGCCTGACGATCAGTGTGCGGGACAACGGACCCGGTCTCAGCCGGGAACAGGCGCAACGGGCGCGCGAGGCCTTCTACACCACCCGCCCGCAGGGCACCGGTCTGGGCCTGGCGGTGGCCCAGGTGGTGGCGCGTGCCCATGATGGCGAGTTTTTCATACGCCGTGTGCGGGGCGAGGACTGGCCTGTTTCCGAGCCGACCCGGGGCACGGTGGCCGGATTCCGGTTGCCATCTGTCACGACACCCACAGCCAGTACAGAGGACAT
>JBNJGU010000254.1:0-3666 GCA_051747985.1 Pseudomonadota bacterium
GCGATATAGTCGATGATGGCACCGGCGATGTCCTTGCCGGTGGCCTTCTCGATCCCTTCGAGCCCGGGCGAGGAATTCACTTCCAGTACCAGCGAGCCATGATCCGAGCGGATGAGGTCCACCCCGGCCACATCCAGGCCCATGACCCGGGCCGCGCGGATGGCCAGCTTGCGTTCATCCGGGCGCAGCCTGACGATCTCGGCCGTGCCGCCCCGGTGCAGGTTGGAGCGGAACTCACCCGGAGCGGCATTACGTTGCATGGCGGCAACCACCTTGTCACCTATCACGAAGCAGCGGATATCCGAGCCGCCCGCCTCCTTGATGAACTCCTGGACCAGAAAATCGGCTTCCAGTCCGCGGAAGGCGTTGATCAGGCTCTCGGCGGCCTTCTTGGTCTCGGCCAGCACGACACCGTTGCCCTGTGTGCTCTTCAGGACCTTGACGATCAGCGGCGCGCCGCCCACGGACTGGATGAGGTCCGCCGTGGCGTCGGCCGAGTGAGCGTAGCTGGTCACCGGCTGTCCGATGCTCTTGCGGGCCAGCAGCTGGTGCGCGCGAAGTTTGTCGCGGGATCGGGCGATGGCGATCGACTCGTTGACGGAATAAGTGCCACTCACCTCGAACTGCCGCAGGACGGCGCATCCATATGTCGTCACACTGGCCCCGATACGAGGAATGACCGCATCATACTCCAGGGCTTCCGGGCCGCTGCCCCTGGTTTTGTAGTAGACCGTCGGGTGGTTGGCCGTGATGTTCATGTAGCATTTCAGGACATCGACGACCCGTGCCTCATGTCCCCGTTCGCGGGCCGCCTCGACCAGACGCCGGGTGGAGTAAAGCTTGCTGTTGCGCGACAGTACGCCGATTTTCATAGTGAACTCGCCTGTATTACGGTGTGCTCCGGTAGTGTAGCCATTGCCGGGTATGCTGGCCAGCTCGATGTCGGCTGGATCGCGAGAGGGCGGTCGGGCGACTTCGACAAACCGGGGAAGCTTGTCTACAATCCGTCAAGGACTGGCAGGGATCGGCCAGTCCGTTCCAGTCATCACATGACAACAGGATGAACACTATGCGATCGCGGTATCAATGTGTCAGGCAGTGGCTGTTGGTGGCCAGCCTGTTGTGGGCCCTGCCTCTGCAGGCGCAGGACCTGGCCGAGCAGTTCGGGGAGCGGGTCACTGAATTCACTCTCGACAACGGCATGCATTTCATCATCGTTGAGCGGCCGGTGGCACCGGTGGCCACCTTCGTCAGTTTCGTCAACGTGGGGGGAGTTGACGAGCCGGTCGGCAATACCGGCGTGGCCCACATTTTCGAGCACATGGCCTTCAAGGGCTCACGCAACATTGGCACCACCGACTGGGAAGCCGAGCAGGCGGCGATCGACCGGATGGACAGTGCCTACCAGAACTGGTTACGTGAGCAATTACAGCCGAATGCCGACGAGGAGCGTCTGGAGGCCCTGTGGAGCGAATTCGAGCGCTGGCAGGAAGAAGCCGGGGAATATGTGCGCAGCGAGGCGTTCACCCAGATCATCGAACGCGAAGGCGGTCAGAACCTGAACGCCTTCACCAGTTCCGACGCCACCGGCTATTTCTATTCGCTGCCACAGAACAAGGCTGAACTCTGGTTTTACCTGGAGTCACAGCGGTTCCGCGAGCCGGTGTTCCGCGAATTCTACGTGGAGAAGGATGTGATCATGGAGGAGCGGCGCATGCGCACCGACTCCAGTCCACAGGGGCGCCTGCTGGAGGAGTTTCTGTCGGTCGCCTACTCGGCGCATCCCTACGGTAATCCGGTGATCGGCTGGGAATCGGACATCATCGCCACCACTATCGAGGATACCCGGCGCTTTTACGAGACCTATTATGTGCCGTCCAACATCACTGTCGGTATTTCCGGCGATGTAGACCCTCAGCGGATGCGAGAGCTGGCTGAGCAATACTTCGGCGATATGCCGGCCGGGGAGCCCGCGCCACCGGTGGTCACGGTGGAACCGGAGCAACGCGGCGAGCGTCGTTTTGTGATCGAGGAGAACAGTCAGCCACTGTTCATTGCCGGCTACAAGGGAGTGGCGCAGGAGCACCCCGACGCGGCCGCCCTTGAGATGCTGGGCAACATCCTCTCCGCCGGACGTACGTCGCGACTGTATCAGCGCATGGTCCAGGACGAGCGGTTGGCGTTGGGCGTGCAGGCGCTGACCGGTTTTCCCGGTGTCCGCTATCCTTCGCTGTTCGTGACCTTTGCCGTGCCCAACCGGGGTGTACCACTGGAGGACATCGAGCGGGTACTGGAGGAAGAGATCGACAAGGCCAAGGCGGGTGACATCAGGCAGGAAGAGCTGGACCGTGCCGTGACCAACGCCCGTGCCGGGCTGATCCGTGGCCTGAATTCAAACATGGGGCTGGCCCTTGGGCTGGCTGAAGCGCATGCACAGCTGGGTGACTGGCGCGAGGCCTTCACCTATATTGAGGCACTGGAAGCCGTGACGCTGGAGGATCTTGAGCGGGTGGCGAATGAATACCTGGTCAGAGAGCGGCGCACGGTCGGCAAGGTGAAAAATGCCGGCAGCGCCATGCCGGGAATCGGTTCGGGAGGTCAGCAATGAGCAAGCAATGGAAGATCGTCGTCACCGTATTGACGCTCTGCCTGTCCGTTCCGGGCACTGCGCAGGAAAATCCCTGGGAGCAGTTTGACTACCCACCCGTCAACAGTTTTGAAATGCCGGACATGGAGATTTTCGAACTGGATAACGGCATCCGCTTCTATCTGGTGGAGGATGCCGAGCTGCCGCTGGTGCGACTCAATGTGATGGTGCGTACCGGTGGCATTCTGGTACCGGATGACCAGGTGGGTCTGAACCAGGTCGCCGGCGAGGTGATGCGCAGCGGAGGTACCGAAGCGTATCCGGCGGATGAATTGAACCGGATGCTGGAGGACCGCGCCGCGGTCATGGAGACATCGATCGGGTTCTCATCGGGAAGTGCCCGGATGAATGTTCTGTCCGAGGATGTGGAGACGTTGCTGCCGGTGTTTGTCGACCTGCTGATCAATCCCGCGTTTCCACAGGAGCGCATCGATCTGGCGATCACTCAGCAGGAAAGTGTCATTTCCCGGCGCAATGACGAACAGAGTGCTGTGGCCGGGCGCGAATTTCAGCGTCTGATCTATGGTGAGGGTTCGAAGTATGCCCGCCGGATCGAATACGCCACCCTGGACAATTTCACCAGGGAGGATATTGTCGATTTCCACGAATCATCATTCGTCGGTGCCAACATGATGATCGGGGTGGTGGGAGACTTCGAGACCGAATCCATGAAGGCATTGTTGACCGATGCCTTTGGTGGCATTCCCCGGGGAGAGCCCGCTGAGCTGAGCTTTCCCGAAGTCGACTACGAGTTCGAGTCGAGCGTGAACTTCGTTGACAAGTCCGATGTCAATCAGAGCTATGTGCTGCTGGGTCACATCGGTGGCATGCGGGACAATCCTGACTATGCGGCGCTGCAGGTGATGAACCGGGTGCTCAGCGGTGGATTTTCCAGCCGGCTGATGCAGGTGGTACGTAGCGAATTGGGCCTGGCCTATTCGGTGTTCGGTTCCTACGGCAGTGGCCAGTATTTTCCTGGCACGTTCACGGCCGGCGTCATGACCGCCAGTGACAGTACC
>JBNJGU010000255.1:0-3651 GCA_051747985.1 Pseudomonadota bacterium
GAAGCGGAAGTTCAGCTTGCCGGTGCCGACCTCGTCGTTGACATCCTGGTAGATGCCACTGGCCAGGCTCTGCGACCGGGCCAGCTGACTGACGTCCACACTGTAGCTGCCCGGCTCCGCGGTTCGCTCCGCCGTGGCCGAGACCACGGACTCGTTGGAGCTGTCCGCCGTGTTGACGTTGAAGCTCGATCGCCGCGACAGCGCATGGGCCGCCTCCGCAAACACCGACATGGCACTGCGGACCTCTCCGAACGCGGAGATCTTGGCCTCGGCCACGGCCTCTTCATTGTTGAGACGCTGCTCGACCGGAGAGCGTTCGGCTTCCAGCAGCCCCTCCAGCAGTTCCGTGGTCAACAGACCGGAGCCGATTCCCAGTGATTGTACCGCCATGCTCGTCCTGTTCCTGAATCGCGTAACTGAACCGCGCCCCGCACCACCATGCGGGCCCTTCACACAGTGGACGCTGTTACAAGTATCATGCCAGAACCACCTGCACTGGCCGGTGCCCGCGCCGCGCCGTCACTCCCTGTATCGGCCGGCCCTGTCGGTACTTGAAAGCCGACATGACTTGCCGCCGAGGCGGCAAGTCCCTGCCACCCGTTCACCGCCAGTGCAGTAAAATTGAGACGGACGGAGGACAGGGTTACAATGCCAGCGAGGTCTGATACCACACAGGGGAAACGATAATGAAAGCAACAACCCGACCATTGGCCGCCGCGATCCTGCTGCTGAGCGGCACCGTGGCTGCACCACTGACCAGCGCGCAGGTCGTCGAGGAAGGCTATGAAGTGCCCCGCACCCATTACGGCGTGCCGGACTTCCAGGGCAACTGGCGCAACCCGCAGATCATTTCCCTGCAGCGCCCCGAGGAGCTGGGCGAGCAGCGCGCCTACACACAAGAAGAAGCCCGGGCCATAGAACGTGCCGCCCAACAGGCCGTGGAGCAGGACAACGAGCCCCTGGATCCGGACCGCCCGCCACCGGCGGCAGAGGCGCTGCCGCCCGTGGGCAACTACGATCTGTTCTGGACCGACCGCGGCATGAACATGCCCATCATCGACGGCGAATACCGCACGTCCATCATCATCGATCCACCGGACGGGCGGATTCCGGATTACACCGAGGATTTCCGCGCACGTCGCGCCGAGGAGCGAGCCAACTCGCCCGACCCGCTGGACGGACCGGAAGGTCGTCCGTTGGGCGAGCGCTGCCTGCTGTCCTTTGGCTCACTGTCCGGACCGCCGATGCTGCCGGTGATGTACAACAGCCACTACCAGATCGTACAGTCACCGGGCTATGTGGTCATCGTGGCGGAAATGGTCCATGACGCGCGCATCATCCGCATTGACGACGAGCATGGTGTGAACGCGAATCTGCACAAGTGGATGGGCGATTCGGTGGGCCGCTGGGAAGGCAATACGCTGGTCATCGAGACGCAGCACTTCAATCCACAGCAGGATTTCCGGGGGGCCTCGGAAAACCTGCAGGTGACCGAGTACCTGACCCGGGTCAGCGAGGAGCAGATCCACTATCGCTTCGAGGTCAGTGATCCCACCACCTTCCAGCAGGATTTCGCCGGGGAGCTGGCGCTGCGGTCTTATGACGAGCCGTTGTACGAATATGCCTGCCATGAAGGGAACTATGCATTGCCGGGGACGCTTGGTGGAGCGCGGCAAGAAGAGGCCGAAGCCGCGCGGATGCAGCAGTAGGGTCTGATCGGATGCAGGGGCCGGAGCGTCGGCCTTGCGTTGATGAGCGTCAGACACCGCCTCCGCCGTTACCGACGGATTCGATGTCTGACGCTCCTGTCGGATGGTGTTCCCACCCTGTTGCGGATCTACAAGACTGGCTTGAGTCTGCTCAATCGAGCCTATAATCCCATCGCCAACCGCAGACCCTCATGAATTTCCTGGAGCTTTTTCCAGTGCAAGGTTGGAAGTGACGACGGCCACAATCACCGTGGCAATGCGGCTGTCGTTAAACGGATTGGATTGAACCACCAGAACAGGCCGGCGCAGTCCGGGACCAGAACCGGAAGGCTCCGGCAGTGATGCCGAGATCGGTTCAGACTCGGGTGTCGAACAGGGTGAGGTCTTCGTCGTCGTCGGCCTGGCGGGCGAGGCGGCGGGCTTCTTCGCCGTTGATCTGGCGCAGGACCTGGCGGGACTCGCGGTCGATGACGGTGACGGAGGGTTCTTCCTCGTCGTCGAGGTCGAAGATGATGTCGCGCTGGACACGCTGGACGTAGGCATTGAGGGAGGCGACGGCGTCTTCGAGGTCGTCGCTGCGTTGCTGTGCCTCGCGGTTTGTGAACGGGGGGCGCGGATGCGCGTTTTCCTGCTGTTCCCCGTCGGAGTGCTGGCCACCACCGGAGCCCAGGCCACTGCCCTCGTTTTCCAAGGGCGCGACCGCGTTGACCTTCTCCCTGGCCACCGTCGCCGGCTGGAACCGGGTGATACTGATGTCACTCATCACAAGTCTCCGGGAGACGCCGGACAACATCCGGTTCGTTCAGCACCTCCAGTGGCACCCTGCAAAAACGCACTGTGGAGCGTCCCGAAAAGATCACGCTTCGCATGATCTTGTCCCGACGTTCCGGAAAGTGAAAGGCCGCCCGGCCCCACCGAGATGGTTGCCGGACGGCGCTTCACGTCATCGTACCCGATTACTGCAGCAGGGACAGGATCTGCTGCGGCTGGGCATTGGCCTGGGCCAGGATCGAGGTACCCGCCTGCTGCAGTACCTGTGCCCGGGACAGATTGGCCGCTTCGGCCGCGAAGTCGGCGTCCAGGATACGGGAGTTGGCAGCGCTGAGGTTCTCGGAGGTCACTGTCAGGTTGGAGATGGTGGTCTCGAACCGGTTCTGGACCGCACCGAGATCAGCCCGTGCGCTGTTGACCGACTGCAGTGCGTTGTCGATCGCTTCCAGTGCCGAGTTGGCCCCTTCGCGGGTGGAGATGTCCACCTGGTTCAGGAACTGACCGGCCTCCCCGCCGCCAAAGTCACCGGCTTCGAAGCCGAGGCCTTCAAGTGCCGCGTTACCGTTGGTGCTGCCTGATACCTCGATGGATCCAGCTGAACTCAGCGTGACGGTTGAGTACGTGGTGGTGGCCTCCTCATCGGCACGAGTCAGCCCCGTATTTCCGCCATCACCGAAGTCGGCTTCGGCCACGCCGGACCCACCCAGACCGAAGTTCTGCGCCTCGATTCCCGTAGTGGAACCCGCATCGGTATCCAGCGCCAGGGCCATGTTGCGACCATCGGCGGCGGTCAGCGTCAGGCTGCTGCCGTTGTCTTCCGCCACTACACCGGTCTGGCCGCTGGCTGCGTTGATCTGGCTGACCGCGAATGCACGGTTGGAGTCGGCATCGCCCTGATCAGTCAGAGTAACCGCCTGGCCGTTGACGTACAGCGTTCCAGCATCCCCCGCGTTCAGCGTACCGCCACTGGTACCGGTGTACTCAGTCGCGTTTACTTCAGCCGTGACACCGGTGGAGTCGCTCGCGTCGTTGATCGCTGCCGCGATCGAGATCCCGGAAGCCGCCTTGCTGCTGGATGCCGCACCTGTGTAGGACGCCGTATCCGCGGAAGTGACCGCCGCACCAATGGAGACGCCATTGATGGTCATGTCACCGGCTTCCAGGTCACTGA
>JBNJGU010000256.1:0-3646 GCA_051747985.1 Pseudomonadota bacterium
CGGGCCTTCGCGGCCTGATAGGCATCGAAGATCACCGAGGCGCTGTCGGAGCCGGTGGCCTGGGCAATCACCGGAACGTCGTTGCGCTCCCCCCAGACCTGGAGCTGCTCCACGGCGGCGGCGCGGAAGGTGTCGCCCGCCGCCAGCATCACGGTCTTGCCCTGTTCCTGCAGCCGTCGCGCCAGCTTGCCGATGGTGGTGGTCTTGCCCACTCCATTGACACCGGTCACCAGCATGACCCAGGGGCGGGCATCCACGTCGATTCGCAGTGGTGCCGAGCAGGGCGCCAGCAGATCGCGCAGTTCGTCCTTGAGGGCTTCCATCAGCGCCTGCGGGTCGCTGAGTTGGCGGCGTTTGACCCGTGTTTTCAATGCCTCGATGACGTGATCGGTCGCCTCCAGTCCGAAATCGGCCGTCAGCAGCTGCGTCTCGATGTCATCCAGCAGCTCCGGGTCGATGGTCTTGCGACCGGCCACCAGGGCGGTCAGACCGTCTGCCAGGTTGCTCCGCGTGCGGCTCAGTCCCTGGCGCAATCGGTTGAACAGGCCACCGGGTTGTTCCCGGGCCGGCTCATCTCCCGCCGCTTCTTCCGGAACGGATTCTTCGGCGGCCTGCTCGGGTTCAGGGGATGACGGCTCTGTGACTTCGGGTTCCGGCGCCTCTTCAGCCTCCGGTCTGCGTTTTTTTCTGCGTATGAATTCAAACATGCGATGCGTTTCTGATCCGTGAACTGAATGGCGCGATAATAGCACAGCTGACCCGGCCACCGGGGCGCGCTACAATGCAGCACCATGGCAGTGCAACGGAAAGGCAGACAGGCGCGCAATCAGCTGCGCATCATCGCGGGGCAATGGCGTAGCCGTCGCCTGACCTTCCCGGATGTGCCCGATCTGCGCCCGACCGCGGACCGGGTTCGCGAGACCCTGTTCAACTGGTTGCAGACCCGGGTGCCGGGCGCGCGCTGTCTGGATCTGTATGCCGGCAGTGGTGCCTGCGGGCTGGAAGCGCTGTCCCGCGGTGCTGCCTCGGTGCTGTTCGTGGAACGCTCACGAGTGGCCGCCGATGCACTCCATGCCAACCTGGCCTTGCTTGGCGCTGATGGCGGCCGGGTTCTGTGCCGTGATGTGGAAACCTGGCTGGCGGCGGACCCGGTGGCCGCCGGGCAACCGCCCGTTGATCTGGTTTTTCTGGATCCACCGTATTCCAGTGGGCGACTGATGCCTGTCTGTCATGCCCTGGAGGCGTCCGGGCTGCTGGCGGACCGGGCGTGGGTCTTCCTGGAAGCCGGTGGTGATCTGGATGAAGCGCGGCTGCCGGAGGGCTGGGAAGTTCTGCGGCGGGGCCGCGCCGGTATAGTGCAGTACGTATTATGTCTGACATCGAACACAGCATAGACCTGGAACAGGTCACCCGTGACTGGGCACCCTACCGCTCACCGTGGTGGCTGCCCGGTGGTCATGTGCAGACCCTGTGGCGCAAGCTGGGGCCAGCGCCCAGGCTTTTGCGCCGCCGACAACGTCTGGAACTGGAAGACGGGGACTTCATCGATCTGGACTGGCATCAGAGTGCCCGGCCCGATGCGGTGAATCACCCGATCGTGATTCTCATCCATGGTCTGGCCGGGTGCTCCTCGTCGCCGTACATTCTGGCGCTGCAGAGCCTGCTCGGACAGCTTGGACAGGACAGCGTGGCCATGAACATGCGTGGCTGCGGTGGCGAGCCCAATCGCCTGGCGCGTAGCTACCACTCCGGTTGCAGCGATGACCTGGAGGCGGTGGTGCGTTCGCTGCCGGCCGGTCGGCCCGTGGCCGTGGTGGGCTACTCGCTGGGCGCCAATGTGCTGGTCAAGTGGCTCGGCGAGACCACCCTGCAGGATCGGGTCCTGGCCGGCGTCAGCGTCTCCAACCCGTTTTCGCTGGCACATTGTTGTGATGTGATGGTGTCCGATCCGGTCGCGCGCTTCTACGGGCGTTACTTCCTGCGCCGCCTGGTCAGTGATGTGGAAGACAAGAAGCGATGGTTCCGGCGCATCGGTGAGGATCGGGAGCGGGAGCGTCTGGAATCTCTCGGTGATCTTCGGCGGTTACGCCACATCCGCGATTTTGACGACCGTGTGACCGCCCCGTTGAACGGATTCGATGATGCCGCGGATTACTATGCCCGGTGTAGCAGCGACCAGTACCTGACCCGGGTACGGGTGCCGCTGCTGGTGGTGCACGGACATAATGATCCGATCATACCGACGGCCAGCCTGCCGGACCGAGACACAGCCCCGTCCGGAGTGGTCTGGGACACGCATGCCGATGGGGGTCATGTCGGGTTCGCGGTCGCCGGTCAGCGCTACTGGCTGGAGCAGCGTATCGGCGATTTTCTGCAACGGGTATGAGGCGTTCCGCCGTCGGCTGACAACTCCCGTGGCGTGGTGTACTGTGGCGGGCCGAGCATCCGATGACAGTGAGGTCAGCATGAAAACGGCGGTCTATCCGGGCACCTTCAACCCCATCACCAATGGCCACACGGATCTGGTCGAGCGGGCGGCGCGGCTGTTCGACCACCTGATTGTGGCCGTGGGCAGCAACCGTCAGAAGAGCACCTCCCTGTCCGCGGACAAGCGTGTGGCGCTGGCGCAGACCGTGCTCGGCCATCTGGACAATGTGGAAGTGGTGGCGTTCGACCAGCTGTTGACCGATTTCGTCCGCGAACGCGGTGCCCGGGTGATCCTGCGGGGTCTGCGGACCGTGGCGGACTTCGAGTACGAGTTCCAGCTTGTGGGTATGAACCGGGCCATGGATCCGGACATCGAGACCATCTTCATGGCGCCGGAGGAACATCTGTCCTACATTTCGTCCACGCTGGTGCGCGAGATCGCCTCGTATGGCGGTAATATCGAGAAGTTTGTCGATCCGGTCGTGTCCGAGGCGATGCGCGAGCATTACGGTCAGCCCGACCGGTAGCGGTCCCTGATCCGGGTCATCGCTGACATCGCGTGCAATAGACGGTGCTGCGCTGGCCGCTGCGTTTTTCCGCCAGTGGTCGGCCGCAGCCACGGCATGGCTCCCCGCCGCGACCGTAGACGTTCAGCGACTGCCGGAAATAGCCCGGGCGCCCGTCCCCTCCCACGAAATCCCGCAGGGTGGTCCCGCCCATGGCGATGGCATTCTCCAGCACTTCTCGCACGGCCTGCACCAGGCGTTGATAGCGCGGCAGGGAAATCCTTCCGGCGGCGCGCAGCGGGTGGATGCCGGCCATGTGCAGTGCCTCGTTGGCGTAGATGTTACCCACCCCCGGTACCACCCGTGAATCCATCAGGAAGTGCTTGACCGGTGTCCGGCGGCCGCGGGACAGCCCGTGCAGGTGGAGAGCGGTGAATGATGAAGACAGTGGTTCGGGTCCCATCGACTGCAGCAGTGGATGAGAGTGAGGCGACAGGCCTCCCCACAGCATGGAACCAAAGCGACGCGGATCGTTGTATCGGAGGATCGCACCGCCTTCCATCAGCAGATCGACGTGGTCGTGTGGTCCGGCCGGCGCCGGCTCGGCCAGAACACGCAGTGAGCCCGACATGCCCAGGTGGACCAGCAGGGTACCTTCCGGCGTATCCAGCAACAGGTATTTGCCACGCCGCCGGAGCCGGTCGATGTGCTGA
>JBNJGU010000257.1:0-3646 GCA_051747985.1 Pseudomonadota bacterium
GCCGCTGCATCCAGCGATACCATCGCGGCGGACAGCACCCCGCATCCGCACACCGAGCCGATGTTGCGTACCTGCCCCCAGAATCCGGCGGTGAGCTGCTCCAGCTGCCGTCTGAGCGACCTGTGCCTGCCCATCTCCCTGAACCGCGCGGAGATCAGTCAACTGGACGAGATCGTCGAACGCAATCGGCCTCTCAAGAAGGGCGATCACCTGTATCGTCAGTGCGACCCTTTCCGCTCGGTGTTCGCTGTCCGGAGCGGCAGCTTCAAGTCCTATGTGCTCAACACCGAAGGCGTCAGTCGTGTCACCGGGTTCTACCTTCCCGGCGAGATCATCGGCATGGATGGTATCGCCAACCGGGAACATGTCAATTCCGTGATGGCACTGGAACATTCCTCGATCTGCGAGATCCCGTTCGTCCAGCTGGAACGACTCAGCCAGCAGCTGCCCAACCTGCAGAGTCGCTTTTTCTCGATCATGGGCAATGAAATCGCCAAGGACCAGCAGATTCATACGCTGCTCAGCAGCTACAGCGCCGAAGAGCGGGTCGCCTCCTTCCTGCTCAGCATCTCGGCCCGGCATGCTCGTTGTCAATTGTCCGCGGAACGTTTTCTTCTGCATATGACACGTGGTGATATTGGTGAATATCTTGGCCTGACACTGGAGACGGTCAGCCGGATTTTCTCCGGACTGCAGAAGAAAGAGATCATCCAGCTGTCCGGTCGTGAAGTGCGGATTCTGGAGCTGCAGGCATTGAAGGACCTGATACACAATTAGGAGTAGAAACCATGACGATCGACTGGAGCGCATTCACTCCCTGGGCTTCGCTGACCGGTGGCATCATGATCGGCCTGGCGGCCGCCGCCTTCATTCTGCTTAACGGCCGCATTGCCGGTATTTCCGGCATCATCGGTCCCCTGATGAAACCGGTGAAGGGGGACCGGGCCTGGCGCCTGTTGTTCGTTATCGGCATGGTGGGTGCGCCCCTGACCTGGCTGGCCTTCTCTGCCTTACCCGAAATCCGCATCGATGCCGGCTACCCGATGCTTGTCGTCGCCGGACTGATCGTCGGCATCAGCACCCGCTACGGTGCCGGCTGCACCAGTGGTCACGGCGTCTGCGGCATTTCCCGATTGTCCCCGCGCTCGATTGTCGCCACGCTCTGTTTCATGGCGACCGGATTCATTACCGTATTCATCGTCCGACACCTGATCGGCGTCTGATTCAGAGAGGCACTGGATGAAGTCACAACAGATTTCCGCATTGCTGACCGGTCTGCTGTTCGGGTTGGGCCTCCTGGTATCCGGCATGGCCAACCCCGACAAGGTACTGTCCTTCCTGGACCTGGCCGGCGCCTGGGATCCCTCACTGGCTTTCGTGATGGGTGGAGCCATACTGGTCGGCGTCGTCGCCTTCACGATTGCCGGCAAACGCACTGTCTCGCTACTGGGCGAACCGATGCGGATCCCGACCCGGAGCGACCTGGACAGCCGCCTGATCCTCGGTAGCCTGGGTTTCGGCGTCGGATGGGGACTGGCCGGTTTCTGCCCGGGCCCCGCGCTGGTGGCAGTCGGCGCTGGCGAGATCAAGGCGCTGGTCTTCGTGGCCGCCATGCTCGCCGGGATGGCTCTGTTCGAGTGGTTGGAAAGCGCACGAAAATCCGCCTGAACATCCTCAGTTCAGCTGGTTGACCGGAGAGAACTGGTCGGTGAGGACCCGGGCATCCGTGTCCCAATCCGGCCTGGTGCTCATCCGGGAAGGATACTCCAGCAATGTGACCCCGTAGGGTTGCAGCCGCTCATGCAGTTCCCGCGCCGGCTGCCGCAGATCACCCCGGGAGGGCAACGGTCCCGGAGTGGCGATGATGATGCGATTTCCGGTTCCGGCCCTGCGAAAATTGAAATAGGTACCGAACACATCCGCATAGGTCACTGATTCGTGGTCATAGAGGTCGCTGGTGGAAAAGGTATTGGCCACCAGCACGCCATCTTCGCTCATGATCTGCTTCACTTCCTGCAGAAATTCCCGCGTCATCAGGTGTTCCGGGATATATTCGCCCCCAAAGGCGTCCAGCACCACATAGTCATACTGCTCGCCGCGCAGTGCCGCACGCCGGATGAAAACCCTCGCGTCAGCGGCATGGGCATGCACATTACCGGTGGGTTCAAATCCGAAATACTCCCGTGCCACCCGGATCACGGCCGGATCGATCTCCACGACGTCGATGTGTGCCTCCGGATACAGCTCGTCCAGCAATGAGGGTATCGATCCACCACCCAGGCCAGCGACCAGGATGCGCTCCGGCTCCGGGTTCACCAGCAGACCGGCGAAGCTCATCTGCGTGTAGTCGAACACCAGGCGCAGGGGGTCATCGACCATGAAGCAGCTTTGATTGAGATCACCAGAGCGGCGCACATCGAAACGCATACAGCGCCGTCCATCCCGCTCGGCAACAATGATGTCGCTGTACTGCGACCGCTCCCGATGAATCTCATCGGACTGCGCCTCGACCACTGTCTTCAGGGAGAGCAGACCGGCCGCGCATATCAGCAAGGCGAGGGCCGCGCCGATCACCAATTGCCGGGGCAGGCCTGCATTACGGTTGTTTTCTGTCATATGTTTTTTTTACTCCGCGCGATGTCCGCTTTCAACACCATGATTCCAGTGCCCCGACTGCCCCCAGCGATCCAGGGCCAGTATCCAGCACCCACACAGCACCAGAACCATCATTATGCCCCACATGATGACATCAATATCAAACCACAGGACAAAATAGAAGGAGGTGGCCAGTGTGCCCATGGCGCTGCCGATCGTGGAAACAAAGTACAGCAGACCGGCCATCCGTCCGCTGTGTTGCTCCGTGCTGACCAGCAGGCGGATGGAATAGGGAGATACCATGCCCATGACACAGATGGGCAGGAAATACAGCAGCACCGCGCTGAGCAGAGAACCGTAGCGCGGATCCTCGATCACCGAGAAAACGGCGGTCATGGTCCAGTCCGCCAGATAGACGATCGGCAGACACAGGAAGGCCGCGGCCAGAAAGAACGCCGCATACAGTCGGGGCGAGGGTGGTCGGGAAGACAGTCGTCCGCCCCATAGATACCCCAGCGACAGGGACAACATGAACACGGTGATGATGCTGCCCCATACATAGACACTGGAACCGAAGTACGGCGCCAGCACACGCCCGCCCAGCAGTTCCACCGACATGATGGCGAAGCCGTTGAGAAAAGCCACCATCAGGATCGTATATCGGATCAGGCGACCCTGTCGGCCACCGGTTGCCCGCACCGGATCAACGTTCTGTCGTGTTTCAGTATTCATCGGTGTTCAGTTCCGCGGATAGATCAACAGCTGAGTGCATCGGAATACCGCGATGCGTCGGTCACTGTCCGCATGGAACACCTCGGCATCCCAGAGCTGCGTGGTCCGGCCTCCGTGTATCAGCTCAGCCTCGCAACGGATGTCCCCCTCGATCGCGGTACCCAGGAAATTGGACTTCAACTCGATGGTTGTGAAATTCACCGCCCCGTCGGGCAGGCTGGCCGAACACCCGTAGCCGGCGGCCGTGTCCGCCAGCGTGACCACCGTGCCGGCATGCAGATACCCGTTGGGTGCCCTGTGGTGATCATTGATGGTAAGC
>JBNJGU010000258.1:0-3618 GCA_051747985.1 Pseudomonadota bacterium
CCGACAGCCGGACGCGCCGATCGGGTGCCCCAGCGCGATGGCGCCTCCATTGACATTGACCCGCTCCGGATCCCAGTCCAGTTCCCTGCCGACAGCCAGAGCCTGGGCGGCAAAGGCCTCGTTGGCCTCGATCAGGTCGACCTCATCCAGGGTCCAGCCGGCCCGGGTCAGGCAACGCCGGGTGGCAGATACCGGACCGATGCCCATGATGGCCGGGTCCACACCGGCATTGGCCCAGGCCGTGATCCGCGCCATGGGTTGCAGGCCGAGCGCCCGGGCCTTGTCAGCCGTGCAGACGACGACCGCGGCGGCTCCGTCATTGATGCCGGAGGCGTTGCCGGCCGTGACCGATCCGTCCTGTTGGAAGGCCGGTCGTAGTCCCGCCAGGGTGTCCGGGGTGGTGCCGGGCCGCGGTCCCTCGTCGGTATCCACCACCAGCGCTTCCTTCCGGCGTTGTGGCACTTCCACGGGAATGATTTCCTCCCTGAAGCGTCCGGACTCGATGGCGGCGATGGCCTTCTGCTGGGATTCGGCCGCGAAGCGGTCCTGTGCTTCCCGGCTGATGCCATAGCGCTCGGCCAGGTTCTCCGCGGTGATTCCCATATGGTACTGATTGAATGCATCCCACAATCCATCATGGATCATGCTGTCGACCGCCTGCCAGTGACCCAGCTTCTGTCCCTGGCGCGAACCGGGCAGGACGTGAGGCGACTGGCTCATGCTTTCCATGCCTCCCGCCACAATCAGTTCGGCGTCGCCGGCCAGTATGGCCTGCGCCGCCAGGTGTACGGCCTTGAGTCCGGAGCCGCAGACCTTGTTGATGGTCATGGCAGGTGTGTCGTGTCCCAGGCCAGCGTTCACGGAAGCCTGTCGTGCCGGATTCTGACCACAACCGGCGGTCAGCACCTGCCCCAGGATCACTTCGTCCACCGTGGCCGGGTCGATGTCATGGCGGCTCAGCAGTTGCCGGATCAGCTGACTGCCGAGTTCCGTGGCCGGCAGTGCGGCCAGGCTTCCCTGGAATGTGCCGATGGGACCGCGGGCCGCCGCGGCAATTACGATGTCCTGGTTCATGTGGTGTCCTGTCTTGTCTGTCAGCGGTTGCGTCGATCTTCGATCAGCCGTTCGACGATGGATGGGTCGGCCAGCGTCGAGATGTCACCCATATTGTCCAGTTCGTTGGCGGCGATCTTGCGCAGGATACGGCGCATGATCTTGCCGGAACGGGTCTTGGGCAGCTCGGGGACGAACTGGATGATCTCGGGCCTGGCAAAGGCGCCGATTTCCTCGGCCACGAATCCGATCACTTCTTTCTCCAGCGCCTCGTCGCCTTCATTCGTGCCCATCAGGTTGACGAAGGCATAGATGCTCTGCCCCTTGACCGGATGCGGATAACCGACTACGGCCGCCTCCGCCACCAATGGGTGCTCATCCAGGGCACTTTCAATCTCGGCCGTGCCCAGGCGGTGCCCGGACACATTGATGACATCGTCCACGCGACCGATGATCCAGTAGTATCCGTCCTTGTCCCGCCAGGCGTTGTCGCCGGTGAAATAGTAGCCGGGATAGGCCTTGAAGTAGGTGTCAATACAGCGTTGGTGATCACCGTAGACGCTGCGGATCTGGCTGGGCCAGCTACGCTTGAGGACCAGGTTGCCCCGGGCTTCGCCTTCCAGCAGATTGCCATCCGCGTCCATCAGGCCCGGCTCCACGCCGAAGAATGGCAGTGTGGCTGAACCGGGTTTGAGATCCATGGCGCCGGGTAGTGGGCTGATCATGGTGGCACCGGTTTCTGTCTGCCACCAGGTGTCGACAATGGGGCATCGACTCTCCCCCACGACACGGTAATACCACTCCCAGGCTTCCGGATTGATCGGCTCCCCGACGGACCCCAGCAATCGCAGTGACGCTCTGGATGTGCTGGTCACGGCTTCGTCTCCGGCGCGCATCAATGCGCGGATAGCGGTAGGGGCCGTGTAGAAAATGTTTACCTTGTGCTTGTCCACCACCTGCCAGAACCGCGATACATCCGGATAGGTCGGCACGCCCTCGAATACCAGGGAGATGGCGCCGTTGGCCAGTGGACCGTAGACGATGTAGCTGTGCCCGGTGACCCAGCCAACATCGGCCGAGCACCAGTAGACCTCACCCTCATGATAGTCGAACACATACTTGTAGGACATTGCGGCACTGAGCAGGTAGCCGCCGGTCGTGTGCAGGACACCCTTTGGTTTGCCGGTGGAGCCGGATGTATACAGGATGAACAATGGATCCTCTGCGTCCATGACCTCGGCCGGACAGTTGCTGTCCACCTCGTCAATGGCCTTGTGGTACCAGACATCACGACCTTCCTGCCAGTCCGGGGTGTTACCGGTGCGCTTGACCACCAGTACGGTATGGACGTCAGGGCAATGTTGCAGGGCCTTGTCCACATTGTCTTTCAGCGGGATGATCTTGCCGCCACGGATGCCTTCGTTGGCCGTGATGACGGTGCGGCAATCCGAGTCCAGTACCCGGTCCTTGATCGACTCAGGCGAGAACCCTCCGAAGACCACGGAATGGATGGCGCCGATCCGCGCACAGGCCAGCATGGCGTAAACGGCTTCGGGGATCATGGGCATGTAGATGCAGACCCGGTCGCCCTTGCCCACGCCCCGTGCCTTCAGCACATTGGCCAGACGGCAGACATGCTCGTGGAGTTCCCCGTAGGTGATGCGGCGCGAGTCGGCCGGATTGTCGCCTTCCCAGATCAGCGCGGTCTGGTCGGCGCGGTTGGGCAGGTGCCGGTCAACGCAGTTGTAACAGGCGTTGAGCTTGCCCCCCTTGAACCACTGTACATCGGCACGGGAAAAGTCCCCCTCGAGCACGCTGGTCCAGGGCTCGAACCAGTCCAGGAACTGCTCGGCCTGCTCGGCCCAGAAAGTGTCCGGGTCGTCCAGAGACTGCCGGTAGAGCCGTTCGTAGGCCGCCCGGTCCAGCAGGCTGTGTCTGGCCTGCTCTTCGCTGACCCGATGCACGATGTGTTCAGACATATCGGACTCCTGTTTCCTGGTGATTCAACAGTGTACGGTCATGTTGTCGATCAGCCGCGTGCCGCCCAGGCGGGCGGCGGCCAGTATGACCAGTTCATGGATTTCCCCGGCAGGCGGCAATAACGTCTCCGGGTCACAGATGGCGACATATTCCGGTTCCAGGCCGGCATCGCGGATCTGTCTGCTGGCCTCGGCCTCCAGTTCAGCCAGCCTGCCATCGCCAGCCGCCAGTTTTTCCGCGCAATATCCGAGCGCCCTGTGGATGGCCGGCGCACGGGCTCTTTCGTCGCTGGACAGATAGCCATTGCGGGAGCTCATGGCGAGACCATCGGCTTCGCGGCGGGTCGGCCCACTGACGATCTCGACGGGCAGGCACAGGTCGCGGGTCATCTTGCGGATCACCTGCAGCTGCTGGAAATCCTTCTGACCGAATACCGCCACATCCGGGGCGACTATGTGGAACAGCTTGGTGACGACGGTCGCCACGCCATCAAAATGACCGGGACGACCCGCACCGCAATAGCGCTCGGACAGTCCCGGTACGGACACCCGGGTGTGATGGTCGGGGCCGTCGGGATAGATTTCG
>JBNJGU010000259.1:0-3617 GCA_051747985.1 Pseudomonadota bacterium
GCAATCGGCTGCCGGAAACGGCCTGCTGCACCGCCGTCATCTGCTGAAGATGGGCCTGGCCGGTGCCGGCTCGCTGCTGGCCACCGGTGTGGCCGCCCAGGACCAGACCCTGCGTCTGCAGATTCCCGAATGGTCGCGCCGTCCCGGCCCCGGCCAGAGTGGCTACGGCCAGCCTTCACCGCATGCCGAGCGCATCCAGCGCCTGTTTTCACCGGCCGGACCGGTGTATCCCGGTGGCGGTGCCTCGCGCACGCCGCTGCATCAGCTGCAGGGCACGATCACGCCCAACAGCCTGCACTTCGAGCGCCACCATGCCGGTGTGCCGGAGATCGATCCGGCCGGACATCGACTGGTCATCCACGGGCTGGTGCGTCAGCCGTTGGTGTTCGATTACGAGGAGCTGCTGCGCTACCCGATGGTCAGCCGTATCCAGTTCCTGGAGTGCTCGGGCAACAGTGGTGCGCTGCTGGGTTCGCAGCCGGTGGAGGGGACGGCCGGTAGCATCCATGGCCTGGTGTCCTGCGCCGAGTGGACCGGCATACCGCTGTCCACGTTGCTGGATGAGGCCGGCGTGGCCGACGGGGCCGGCTGGCTGCTGGCGGTGGGCGCGGATGGCGCCAGCATGGGGCGATCGATCCCCATGGACAAGGCGCTGGATGATGTGCTGGTGGCGCTGTATCAGAACGGTGAGCCGCTGCGACCGGAACAGGGATACCCGGTACGTCTGTTCGTTCCTGGCTGGGAAGGCAACGTCAGCGTCAAGTGGCTCACGCAGCTCAAGCTGGCCAGTGAACCGGGACAGTTCCGCGATGAAACCTCCAAGTACACGGACACGATGCCGGACCGGAGCAGCCGGCAGTTCACGTTCCCGATGGGCGTCAAGTCGGTGATCACCTCGCCGTCCGGGCAGATGCACCTGTCACGTCAGGGCATCTATCAGGTGACGGGGCTGGCCTGGTCGGGCGGCGGACGTATCCGTCGGGTCGAGGTCTCGGCCGATGGTGGGCGCAGCTGGGCGGAAGCGGCGCTGGAAGCGCAGCACGGTGACAAGGCGCTGACGCGATTCCGCATCCCCTGGAACTGGCAGGGCGGCGAGGCGATGTTGCTCAGTCGTGCCACCGACGAAAAGGGGCAGGTGCAACCTTCTCGGGCGGAAGTGCTGGAACGGCAGGGCACGTTTGCGTTCTACCACAACAACTGTATGCAGAGCTGGGCCGTGGCGGCGGACGGGGAGGTGCGTAATGCGTTTGTATAAGGGATTCTTTCTGGCATCGGCGGCCGCGCTGTCATTTTCCGTGCTGGCGCAGTCCTCCGGTTCTGGTGGTCTGCAGTCACCCTCATCGGGAGGAGCCGGGCTGGGCCGAGCGGTCTCGGAAGCGGCATTGGCGGAGTTCGATCTGATTGTCGGTGGTTCGGGAGAGAATCTGCCCGCCGGCGGTGGGACCGCGGCCGAAGGGCAGGCGGTCTACGAGGCCAACTGCATGGTCTGCCATGGACCGGAGGGCGAGGGCGTGACCGGCGCCACCCGCCTGGTCGGCGGCGATATGCAATCCGAGGGGCCGCCGCTGAAAACGGTGGGCAGTTACTGGCCGCATGCGGTGACGATTTTCGATTACGTGCGCCGCGCCATGCCGGCCGACAATCCCAAGTCGCTGAGCGACGAGGCGGTCTACCAGGTCACGGCGTATCTGCTGCACATGAATGGCATTGTGGAACGGGAGGATGTAATCGATGCCGACAGCCTGCCGGAGGTGGTGATGCCAAATGCGGATGGTTTTGAGGATCACAGCGCGACGCGTTAAAAAAAGCGGGACAGAAAAAGCGGGACAGAAAAAGCGGGGCAGTCCCGGTTTTCCAGCGGGAAACAGGGACTGTCCCGCTTTTTCTGTCCCGCTTTTTCCACCGCTTCTTCCGTCCCGATTTTCTACGCCTCGATCCGCTTGGCTACCAGTTGAACGTCCTGTTCATTGACGCCACAAGAGAGGTAGTGCTCCCGCCATGAGCGCAAGGGTTGTGAAACCTGTTGGATGATTTCTTCGGCCGCGATCTGGTTCAGCCCGAATGCGTTGCAGGCGGAACGGGCATTGTCCAGGGTACCCTGTCGTCCGCTGGTGCCAATCCCCAGGGCATGTTCGCTGGCGCCGCTGATGATCGGAAGCAGATCATAGGCCGGGGAGAGGGACCAGTGCGTCTGACGCAGGTGGTACAGCATGGCATGATTTTTTGCGTGATCATCGGTGTTGCCGATGAGTATGTTGAATACCATTCGACGATAGAGCTCATGGCATTGGGCCATGGAGTCAGCGTGGATCCGGAGAATGCGGGCCAGTGCCGGGTAACCGCAGGGGTCGTGCAGTGCGTCGGGTCGGGGTCTTATGCGGTCCTGATGGAACAGGCTGTGGGCCGATATGAAATGCACCGGGTTGTCCGGATCCCGATCAAATCGTCGAACCAGCAGTACGCTGCGATCTGCCAATGCGTGAACCTGACTGTTGACCACATCGATGCCGCATTTTGCCGCCAGTTGTAGTGTGGCGTGCTCCACGCGAGGGATATCGAGCACATCTCCGGAAACGGAAAACTTGGCAATATACTCTGCGCCGTTCTCGTCCCGCAGCGTCACTTTCGGTCTGGCGCCGCCCATGCTGGAGCCTGGCAACAGGATTTGCAGGGCCTGCTCGCTGACCGGTTCGTTACTGGCCAGATGGTGGGCAGCCTGCTCCAGCTCTTCCAGTACGGCGAAGGAGGGGGCGCTTGTGTGCTTTGGGCGTGTCCGCGACAGACTGAAGTGCAGTGCACCGGCACCGTGGCCATTGGTGGCCAGCAGTCGCTCCAGTTCATTGGCGGGTAGCTGGCTGTGACCATGTAACATGACCCGGGTGCCCCAATCATCAGGGCCGGCATCACTGAAGACGCCGAAGACGCCGATGCGAGCCCGTGTGGTGAACACGCGCGGAGACAGCGGCAGGTTGACCGGGTCCAGTGGATAAGCCCATTCCTGTTCCAGCCATTGCGGCGCGTATCGGAATTGACCGCCACCGGCGCGCAGCTCGAGCTCCCCGGCCAGCGTGGGTTTGCTGGCCGGGGACGCGCCGAACACGTATGCAGTGGTCACGGGGTTGTGTCTTGTCATCAGTAGCGCCTCTTCCCCGCCCGCACGGCCACACCGACCGGATCGAGGTGCGGCGCGGCAAGCTCCTGCAGTCCGTCGGTCATCTGCAGCAGGTCCAGTGCTGCCGCGATCGCGCCAACCGATACTTCCGGACTGCCACGCTCGACGGCCTGATAGGTGCTCAATGCCATCAGGCAGCGGCTGGCCATCTCGCGTTGAGTCAGACCACGGACCTTGCGGGCTTCGGCGATGTTGCGGCCCATCAGTGACAGAGCATCCAGCGCCTGTTCTGACAGGCCGTCCAGAAAACGTTTCTTTGACATGCTATACCAGTTCTTAATGAGAATAATGACCAGTATAGCTATCTATAGTGAAAGAGGGAATCGGGAGTGGAAAAGAGGGACGGAAAAGAGGGACGGAAAAAGAGGGAAAAAAAGAGGGACAGTCCCGGTTTTCCGCAGTAAAACCGGGACTGTCCCTCTTTTTTTCCCTCTTTTTCCGTCCC
>JBNJGU010000260.1:0-3596 GCA_051747985.1 Pseudomonadota bacterium
GCCTTCTCCTCCGCTCTCGCCCTGAAAGGCTTCAAGACCGTGGTCATCGACTTCGATGTGGGGCTGCGCAATCTCGACCTGGTCATGGGCTGCGAACGTCGCGTGGTCTATGACTTCGTCAATGTGGTGCAGGGCGAGGCCTCGCTCAAACAGGCGCTGATCAAGGACAAGAAGACGGAAAACCTGTTCATCCTGCCGGCCTCCCAGACCCGGGACAAGGAGGCGCTGACGCCCGATGGCGTGGAACGGGTGCTGGATGAGCTCGCGAAGGATTTCGACTACATCATCTGTGATTCGCCGGCCGGCATCGAGCATGGCGCGCACATGGCGCTGTACTTCGCCGAGGAGGCGATCATCGTCACCAACCCGGAGGTTTCCTCCGTGCGTGACTCGGACCGGATCATCGGCATCCTGCAGAGCCGCTCCCGGGTGGTCGAGCAGGGCGGCAGCGTCAAGGAGTACCTGATGGTGACCCGTTACAATTCGGACCGGGTGGCACGCGGGGAGATGCTGTCCATCGAGGACGTGCAGGACATCCTGGCGATTCCGCTGCTGGGGGTGATTCCCGAGTCCGAGGCGGTGCTGAATGCGTCCAACAAGGGCGTGCCGGTGGTGCATGACCACGACAGCGATGCCGGGCAGGCCTACGACGATGCCGTGGCCCGCTACTTGGGCGAGGAGCGCCCGCACCGTTACATGGAGCGGCAGCGCAAGGGTTTCCTCAAGCGCGTCTTCGGAGGTTGATATGAGTCTGCTTGATTACTTCCGTAAGGAACGCAAGTCCAGCGCCAGTGTCGCCAGGGAGCGCCTGCAGATTCTGGTGGCCCATGACCGCGTGCGCACCAGCGGCCCGGAATACCTGCCACAACTGGAGCAGGAGATCCTGGCGGTAATCCGCAAGTACGTGCAGGTCGGCGACGAGGATGTGCGCGTCGAACTGGACCAGCAGGGCACCACTTCGGTGCTGGAACTGAACGTGACACTGCCGGACGACGACTGAACCCGTTCCGGTATCCGCTTGCTGTCCGGGGTGGTCCGCCGCTCCGGAACGCCTGCCCCGGGCCACCCCGGCCCTGGCGGGCTCACCCTCCCCACTGGCACTCCCTTACTTGGTCTGCGTCATTGCTTGACGAACTTCCCCTGCTGACCCGTTTTTGAATCCTTGCTGAAAATCCGGTCCCACTCTGTGGATTGAGGCACGGTATTGCCTGAGCTTGCGTTTCATGATGCGGAACGACCGATCGATACATGCGGTTCTTCCGGATCAGGCGTCCGGTATCTGGTGCAGAACCGGGTCAACCGGCGTAGTATTCGAGAGAAACGCGGCCGCTCGCTGGCGTCTTTTGGAACGTGAGGATGGCCTTTTTGGGTGGCACTGATATTGCAAGCTATGAGGCATAAATGGGAAATAACAGGCAAATACCGCGTCAACCACTGGTCCGAGGGCCGCGAGGCGCTCCAAGCTGGTGCAATCAGGTCATGTCGTGAGACAGCCTGGTGCGGGATGACTTCGGCGCGGTGACACGGAGAGAAAGAAGGCAAGGAGAAAATGGGGTGCGGGAACAGGTATGTGGCACCGAAAGGTAATATAAACAGGTAGAAGAAATGGAGTATCAAATGAAAAAAAAGATATTATTTCTTGCGGCATCAATGGCAGTCAGTGGCGCCGCCAACGCACAGTGGGACAGTGTGGTTGGGGAATCCAGCGTCATTGAAGGCTATGACCGATACTGGGTATCCGCCCGCAGTGGCGACACCGTTTTTCTGGTGGACGCCGACTCCGGTGACGTGGGTGGTACATTGATCGTGTCTTCCTTCTCGCCAGCCATCGCACCACACCTGGATGCCGGGCGCATCTACAGTTACGACAGCTACTACACACGCGGTGCCTACGGTGATCGCACGGACTGGGTGGTCTTCCATGATTCGGCAACGGCCGCGCCGGTGGCCGAAGTGGAAATTCCCGCGCGATCGGCCGGTATCGGTCATCCGGGCATGATGGGGCTGATCAATGATCGCTTTGTTGGTGTCTGGAACATCACGCCGGCCACCTCCATCAGTCTGGTCGACACCGAAGAGGAGACCTTCATCGGTGAAGTCTCTCTGCCAAGCTGTTCCGGCGTCTATCCCGAAGCGCAGGGGTGGATTTCGATCTGCGGTGATGGCACGGCCCAGTACGTCCAGCTGAACCCGGCCGGACAGGAAGCCGGCCGGCTCAGTAGTGAGCCTTTCTTCGATGTATTTGAAGACCCGGTCTATGACTACTCCGTGCCGGCGGCCGATGGCTGGATGCTCATGTCCTTCGACGGGCTGTTGCGCAAGGTCTCTCTGAATGACGATACCCTGGAGGTGTCCGAGAGCTTCGATATCAACCCGGAGAACGATGGCATTGCCGATGTCAACGGGGTCGTGCCTCCGGACGACGACAACTGGCGCATCGGTGGGTATCAGCCCTTTTCCTATCACGATGATGAAGCCCTGCTGGTCACATTGATGCACGAGGGCGGTGGTCAGGAGACGTTCGAGAAACCCGGCACCGAAGTGTGGGGCTACAACATGCTGACCGGTAACCGGGGCTATCGCGTTTCCCTGGGTGAAGACATCACGGCCAGTCGCATTCTGCTGACTCCCGGCGAAGACCCGCTGATGGTCATTTCCACCAATGAGGGGCTGCAGGTCCGTGACCCGAGATCCGGTCGTCTGCTGCGTACCGTCGAGAACGCATCGGGTTCCATACAGAGTCTGTACGAGGGCATGGAATGATGATCGATCCGTTGATTACCATTGTCATCGCCACATCGCTGGCGATACTGTTCCTGCTGGCGGCGCGCCACAAGCTGAGCGAGCCGCTGCGGTTTGAAGCGCAGCTTGCGGCCTATCGCCTGGTACCGGATCGGCTGTTGACGCCGTTCGCCAGAACGTTGCCGTGGATCGAAGTGGCTGTCGCCCTGGGTATGTTGTTTGCAGCGACACGACCCGTGGCGGGCTGGATAGCAGCCGCTTTGCTGATGAGCTATGCGCTGGCCATGGCGGTGAATCTGAGCCGCGGCCGTTCAAAGATCGACTGCGGCTGCGGTGATACCCCGCAACCACTGTCCGTCTGGCTTGTGCTGCGCAATGTCATTCTGTCCGCTGGCGCCATTCTGCTGTCAGCGCCGGTCGCCACGCGTCCGCTGGATCTGTTGGATATGCTGTTCGCCGTTCTGTTCGTCGCAGCCATATCGCTCAGCTACACGATGCTGGAACAGCTGTCCCGAAACCATTCCCTTTTGATGAGCAAGGAGTAGAACATGAGCAACTCATTGGCTGCGATTCTGATATTGCTGACACTCGTGGTGTTGGCGCTGGTGTTTGCCGTGATCGCGCTGGCGCGACAGATCGGCATCCTCCACACACGTCTTGCGCCCGCTGGCGCTCTGATGACCACGGCCGGCCCGAAACCCGGTGAGAAGATCGACAACATGAGCATTCCCGACATCCACGGCACTCCGGTGGACATCGGCGCCACCGGCCAGCCGGCCGGCGCGGCAAAGCCCCAGCTCCTGTTGTTCGTGTCTCCGACCTGCCCGGTCTGCAAGGAACTGGTGCCCACCGCC
>JBNJGU010000261.1:0-3567 GCA_051747985.1 Pseudomonadota bacterium
TGGCTCGCTGGTACTGGAAGTGAATTCCTCGCCCGGGCTCGAAGGGATCGAGAAGGCCACCGGCAAGGACATCGCCGGTGCCATCATCGACTATATCGCCAAGGACTCCCTGAAAGGCCCCAATCGCATGAAGGGCAAGGGCTGATCCACGGCAAGAGTCTGTGAAACCAGAATAGGCCAGCGGATCCGATCCGCTGGCCTATTCTCGTTCCGCACCCCGCGGGCGCGGTCATACCAGATAGAGTACCAGTCGATTACTGGACCTGCTCCGGCGCATGGATCGGAAGGTTCAGCATTTCGGCGGCCAGCTCGCTGCTGGCGACACGATAGGCACGATCGATCGCGGTGCGGTAGTCACCCGGATCGCCTTCCACCCACTGCCTTGCGTTCTTGTCCCAATAGCCGGTCACAGTGCGGTCCAGGCTCTGGAATGCCAGCGCCACACGGCCCACCCGGACGATGTTGACTTCCAGCTCGCTGCCATTGAAGTCGATGACCTCTTCCTCGTAGGCATCCAGCGTGGATGCATACTCGACCTCGGCGCGGTAGACGTCCAGCAGACGGTTGAACTTCTGCTGGATGCTGGCGTCCTCGTTGTCCACCAGGTTCCGTGCGTTGGTGATCTCTTCACGGCGATCTTCCAGTTCGAACGGGAAGTCCGTCTCGATGAAGGACTCCAGCGAGCTGATCATTTCTTCCATGAGGGGAATCAGGGGAGATTCTTCCTCATTGGCCAGCTGCGCGGCCGCTTCGATCTGCTCTTCCATGGATGCCAGCAGGGTTTCCTGTCGTTCGACCTGATCGGAAAGATGCTCGTTGCTGATCAACAACAGGCGCAATGATTCATTGGCCTCTGAAAATTCCTGCACGATGTCATCTTGAGCCACAGCGGTCCAGGCGGTCGATGCCAGCACAGCCGCTGCGAACATTTTTATTAGAGTATTTCGCGGATGCCTCATAACTACTTCCTGTTTTACAGAGTCCTCATCATAAATGAGAGCGTTGACTGACACAACACCCCGCCATCAATTTGCCGCCGCGTCTGATTGTCCGGGATACAGATGGCAGGCCACCGGCCTCTCGACACCCGCCTCGTCGCGGACCGGCACCAGCTCCGGCTCCTGCCGCCCGCAGATATCCATGACATGCGGGCAACGAGTATGGAAACGGCAGCCGGCAGGCGGGTTGATCGGCGACGGCACATCGCCGCTGAGTACCTGACGTTCACTGGGCCTGTGTGGATCCGGCACCGGAATCGCGGAGATCAGTGACTGTGTGTAGGGGTGCAGCGGATCACGATACAGCGACTCGCCCGTACCCGACTCGGCGATCTGCCCCAGATACATGATGGCGATGCGGTCGGAGATGTGCTTGACCACTGCCAGGTCATGGGCAATGAACAGATAGGACAGACCGAACTCCCGCTGCAGGTCCACCAGCAGGTTGAGAATCTGACTCTGGATCGACACGTCCAGGGCCGAGACCGGCTCGTCGCAGATGATCAGCTTCGGATCCAGAGCGATGGCCCGGGCGATACCGATGCGCTGGCGTTGCCCGCCCGAGAACTCGAACGGGTAGCGGGTCGCCGAGCGGGCTGGCAGGCCCACCAGATCCAGCAACTCCCTGACCCGCTTCTGCCGCCACTCGCTGTCGCCCACCTGCTGCACGATCAGTGGTTCCTCGATGATGTAGCCCACCGTGTGACGGGAATTCAGCGACTCCATCGGGTCCTGGAAGATCATCTGCACTTCGCGACGGTAGGGACGTAGCTGACGTTGCGACAGGGTCGTGATGTCACGGCCCTGGAAGCGGATGGAGCCAGTGGTGGGCCGGTACAGTCGCGTGATACAACGCCCCAGCGTGGATTTGCCGCAGCCGGATTCGCCCACCAGCCCCAGCGTCTCGCCCGGCGCAATGTCGAAACTGACGCCGTCCACTGCCCGGTTGACCTTGCCGGAGCGCATGAACACGCCTTCCTTGACCGGGAAATGCATGGCAAGGTCGCGCACTTCCAGCAGCGGTGCATCCGGGGACACGGGCGTTGGATTCTGTTCGCTCATACCGCACCCTCCTCGTCCCGGATCCGCCGCCACTCGAAACAGCTGGCCGCGTGGCCGTCTCCGATCCGCTCTTCCGGCGGCACGGACTGGCTGCAGTGCGGCCGCCGGTACGTGCAACGGTTCTCGAAACGGCAACCGTCTGGCAGGTCACGCAGACCCGGCACCATGCCCGGAATGATGGGCAGCCGCGTCTTGGGCTCGGTGTCCAGACGCGGTATGGAGGCCAGCAGCCCCTTGGTGTAAGGATGCGTCGGCCGATCAAAAATATCGTAGACGCTGCCCCGTTCAGCCACCTTGCCGGCATACATCACCACCACGGACTTCGAGGTCTCGGCAATCACCCCCAGGTCATGGGTGATCAGGATCACGGACATGCCCAGATCGCGCTGCAACTCGCCAATCAGCTCCAGAATCTGCGCCTGGATGGTCACATCCAGTGCCGTGGTCGGCTCATCGGCGATCAGCAGACGCGGCCGGCAGGCCAGCGCCATGGCGATCACCACGCGTTGACGCATGCCACCGGACAGCTGATGGGGATGTTCGGTCATGCGGATGTCCGGCGAGGGGATGCCGACACGGTCCAGGATATCCACCCCCTCCCGGATGGCCTGCTGCTTGCTGATCTTCTTGTGCAGCAGCAGGACCTCGGTCAACTGCTTGCCGATGGTGTGCACGGGATTCAGGGCCGTCATCGGTTCCTGGAACACCATGCCGATCTCGGCGCCGCGGATCCTGCGCATCTGCTCGACGCTGGCCTGCGCCAGATCCTGTCCCATGAACCGGATCCGCCCCCCGGCGATGCGGCCCATGGGCTGGGGCAGCAGCCTCATGATGGACTGTGCCGTGACGCTCTTGCCGCAGCCGGACTCACCGACGATGCCCAGCGTCTCCCCTTCATTCAGGGAGAAGCTGACGCCATCCACGGCCCGCACCAACCCCTCGTCCGTATCGAACTCGACGGCCAGATCCTCTACTGCCAATACCGGATCGCTCACAACAGGCTTACTCTTCCGTCACGCGGTGCTGGTCATAGACATTGATCTGTGGCTCGAAGGTCTCGCCCGCGTCCTGCGCCGCTTCCGTGGCCTCCTTCATCTCCGTGTCGATCCAGTGCACGTGCAATTCACCGGCCGAATTCGACTGTCGATGGTTGAAGAACTCGGGATACCGCACCCAGCGCCAATACCCGACCCGATAGAAGTCCTGCACAAAGCCGGGCACGAAGGACGCATACTCGTGATGCCATTCCTGCATGTCATGCGCCAGCTCGAGCATTTCCTCATAATCGCTGGAGCTCACATACTGATCGATCATGCGATCCATCTCGGGGTCGGCCAGCACTTCCAGGTTGTTGGTCTGCACCTTCACCTGTCGCTCCGGGTTGACACTGTCGTCCTCGAGAAACGCATCATCATAGGCATTGTCGGAATGATAGAAGTCCCAGAAGCGTGGATACATCTCCAGGGACACATTGAAGGCGCTGAAAAAGATGTCGTGCTGTTTCTCC
>JBNJGU010000262.1:0-3536 GCA_051747985.1 Pseudomonadota bacterium
TGGAACGCACGGCCACTCGGATTGCCGAGAGTGCCGGCGCCACAGCGGATGTACATATCGATCTGGGCTATCCGGTAACGCGCAATGACCCGGACCTTCTCACGCAGATGACACCGACCCTGCAACGGGTTGCGGGGGAACAATTGGTGATTCCCGGCGGACAGACCACCGGGGCGGAAGACTTTTCCTACTATGCGCAGGAAGTACCAGGTCTGTTTTTCTTTCTGGGCGTGGCCCCCGATGATCCGGAAATGTCATTCCCGAACCACTCGCCGCGATTCTATGCCGACGAAAGGGGCCTGCCAGTGGGCGTGACCGCCATGACCGCCCTGGCGCTGGACTTTCTCGAACAGGGTGACTGATCAGCGTTTGCGGACCACGAGGCTGCCAATGGAATAACCGGCCCCGAAAGAACAGATCACGCCGAGATCACCGGACTGCAGGTCATCGTGGTGCAGATTGAATGCAATCAGCGATCCCGCGGAGGCCGTGTTGGCATAGCGGTCCAGCACAATGGGCGCCTCCTCCGGATCGGGTACCCGACCCAGCAGCTTCTTCGCGATCAGCTGATTCATGTTGATGTTGGCCTGGTGCAGCCACCAGCGTCGCACATCCGCCGGAGAAAGGTCATGCCGCGCCAGGTGTCCGGCGATATGCTCGGCGGCCATGGGACAGACATCGCGGAATACGGCCCGCCCCTCCTGATGGAACAGATTCTCGGGAGCAAAGGGGTCGCCGCCATAGGCACGCGACATGTAGCCGAAGTTCGAGCGGATATTACTGGAGTAGACCGTCTCGGCCCGGGTGCCGAGAATGTCGAAAACCGCTTCACCCGAGGCGGTGTCGCCACGCTCGACAATGGCGGCCGTGGCCACATCACCGAAAATGAAATGGCTGTCCCGATCGCGGTAATTGACCTGCGGCGAGACCAGCTCGGGATTGATGACCAACACCGCGCCCGCCGAGCCGGCCCGCACCATTTCCCAGGCTCGATGCAGGGCAAAGGTGGCCGCCGAGCAGGCGACCAGCATGTCGAAACCGAAACCCCGGATGCCCAGGGCGTCCTGCACCTCGATGGCGATGGCCGGGTAGGCGCGCTGCGTATACGCGCAACTGACGATCACGGCATCGATGTCCTCCGGTTTCTTCCCGGCCGCATCCAGCGCCTTGCGCGCCGCATGCAACGCAATCTCGGCCTGGTGGCTGAGCTCGTCCTCGCCCCGGGCGGGAATGCGGGGCCGCATGCAGTCGATATCCAGGATGCCATCCTTGATGTAGACATGGCGCTGGCGGATGCCACTCGCCTTGACGATGAAATCCGGGTCGGAGGTCAGGGCCGGCTCCAGCGTGCCAGCCTTGATCTCTTCCCGGTGCTGCTCGTTGTAGCGCTCGGCCCAGGCATTGAGCGCCCCGACCAGCTCTTCATTGGTCACCACGTGTTCCGGCGTCCACAGGCCGGTGCCGCTGATGACCACCTGATCCGTGCCCTGCTGCATGAACGTCACTCCGTGATGGCCGAGTAGGTCAGGGCCTTGAACTCGGCGCGCAGCGGCACCTGTACGTTCATGTGCTGGATCATCACCACCCCGGCGAGTTCTTCCTCGGGATCGATCCAGAAAATGGTGCCCGCGGCACCGCCCCAGTAATACTCGCCTTCGGAAGCCACTCCACCAGCCCGCTTCGGATCCTCGATCACCGCGAAACCGAGACCGAAACCGGTACCGTCGACAAAGCCGGGCAGCGTATCCGGCGCATGCACTCCCCGGTCACCGAAAATAGCGGGCAGGTGATTCTGTGTCATGTACTCCAGGGTCTTGCGGCCGATGACGCGCTCGCCATCCAGTGCACCGCCGTTGAGCAGCATCTGGGCGAAGCGCATGTAATCCTCCGTGGTGGACAGCAGGCCACCGCCACCGGACTGGAACGTGGGCAGATTGACAAACTCACTGCTTGAATCGGGCGAGTCACTGACCACCAGTTCGCCGGTGGCCGGATCGAAGGTGTGATTGGTGCCGAAACGGTCCACTTTTTCCTCCGGCACCTGGAAGAAGGTGTCTTCCATACCCAGCGGTTCAAAGATACGCTCGTGGAAGAATTCCCCCAGTGGCTGGCCGGATACGGCCTGCACCAGCGCACCCAGTACATCCGTGGCGACACTGTAGTGGAATCGGCTGCCCGGCTGGTACTGCAGCGGGATTTCCGAAAGGCGGTCGATGAACGTGGTCAGGTCGGGGCTCTCCATGACGCCCGCTTCGCGATACATGCGATCGATCAGGGTATCGCCGAACACCCCGTAGGTGAGACCCGCCGAATGGGTCAGCAACATCCGGATGGTCATGGGCCGCTCAGGGGCAACCAGCGCTCCGCCTTCACCCACCACCCGGACATCGGAGAAGCCGGGCAGGTATTCGGAGACCGGATCATCGAGCTGGAAATGGCCTTCCTCGTAGAGCATCATGGTGGCCAGCGAGGTGATGGGCTTGGTCATCGAGTAGATGCGGAAAATGCTGTCCTCTTCGATATCCTGACCGGTCTCCATGTTGAGATCACCGAAGGTCTCGAAGTGGACCACCTCTCCACGGCGGGCCACCATGCTGGTGGCTCCCACCAGCTCCCCCTGATCCACATAACCCTGGATCAGGGGTGCAATACGCTCCAGACGTTCGGCCGACATGCCGACATCCTCAGGATCCCCGTATTCCAGATTGCCCTGGGCCGCGGCCGAACCGGCCAGCAGGAAAGCGCCGGCCGCCGTCAACGCGGTCAGTTGCTGTCTCAATGCGATCATACTTCTTTCCCCCCCATTATTCGTATTCTGTGGCCCACGATACTACAACAGGAAACCGGCGTTGGTAAGGCTCATTCGCGCAGCACCAGCGTCCGCAGGTCCGGGTCGGAGGCGATTTCCTGCTCCGTGAATGGCAACCGCAGCCATTCGCCCCGGGCGTACAACCGGGTCTGATCGGCGTAGTGTGGCGAGGCCGGGTCCTCCGACTGCGAATAGGTCAGAATCGCCCGGGGATCCACCCGCCCCTGTTCGTCCCAACCGACCACCTGGATGTAGCTGTTGCCATGGACCACCGGCGTATAGCCGGCCTCTTCCCGTAGCCCGGCAATGATCACACTCCACATGCCGGCCCAGCCTTCGCCGCCCGGCACGGCGATCCGCTCGTCACCGTCCATGCGGTACTGGATATCACCCAACCGGGTATCCAGAGCAATGCCATGCGCGCTCAGGCGCTGCACAGCCCGCGCCAGGGCATCGAGCAACCGTGCACGGACGTCCCCATTGTCAGTATCGAGGCCACGCGGGGTGCGGACCGGTTCCTCGGGGTCAAAGGGCACCCGGTACAACCCCTCCACACTGCGCGCGGTTCGCATGAATTCCCGCCAGACGTGCCCTCCCCGACTGTCGGGAGCCATGGTGCGGTCCCAATCCGCCAACACACGGCACGCGGCGGACAGATCCACCGCTCCGTCTGCCGCGTCGGTCTGAACCGGACCTTCCTGTTCCTCGCAGAGCGCCAACAGATCGT
>JBNJGU010000263.1:0-3536 GCA_051747985.1 Pseudomonadota bacterium
CCGATCTCGTTGCCACAGATGGTGCGACCGTCGATGGTCCGGCGGCCCAGGATTTCCTGCCCTCGCAGACGGGCCGATCCATCGGTGATCCGTCCCGGCGGCATGGCCACCACACCCGCCATGCTCTGTACGGCGACCGATTTGCCGGACCCCGATTCGCCGACAATGGCCAGGGTGCGCCCGGAGTCCACACTGAAGCTGACACCACGCACGGCCTGGACGATACCACCGTAGGTGCCGAACTCCACGCGCAGGTCCTCGACCTCGAGCAGGGGTGCGTTGCCGGTTCCCGTATCCGTCATTCCGTAGTCCTCATGCGGGCGTCCAGGGCATCTCGCAGCCCGTCACCCAGCAGGTTGAACGCCAGTACCGTGATGCTGATCATCACGGACGGGAGAATCAGTTCGTGAGGGTGGGTCAGCATGCTCTTCAGGCCCTCGTTGCTCATGCTGCCCCAGGAGGCGGTGGGCGGCGCCACCCCCATGCCGATGAAGGACAGAAAGGCCTCGGTGAATATGGCCGTGGGCACCGCGAAGGTCAGCGTCACCAGGATCACACCCAGGGTATTGGGGATCATGTGGCGCGCGATCAGGTAGCGGCGCGTGGCGCCCATCAGGCGGGCCGCGCTGACATACGCCTCCTCGCGGATCTGCAGGATCTGGCCCCGCACCAGCCGCGCCGTGGCCGGCCAGGAAAGCAGTACCAGCGCCACCAGCATGGGCATGATGCCACTTTCTCCCGGGCCTATGCCAAACACCACCTGGAACAGGATCATGAACAGCAGGAACGGCAGCGCGATCACGAAATCGGCAATGCGCATCAACAGGTGGTCCAGCCGCCCGCCGACGAAACCGGACACGGCGCCGTAGACCACGCCAAACAACACGAACAGCACCGGCGCCAGGATACCGATGAACAATGACACCTGCGCCCCGGCCATCAACCGGGCCAGCATGTCACGACCCAGGTAATCGGTACCCAGCGGATGCCAGGAGAGACGGACCGCGTCACCGGGCGACAGGCTGTCGGGCGCATCATGCAACCCCCTGGCCCGCACCTCTTCCACCGTGATGACACGCTGGGCGGTCACCGTGAACGTGTCGGACGAGCCGACCTCCTCACCGTTGCCATCCAGACCGACCAGGGTGTAATGGTAGTCGCGGGGCTGCAAGTCCATTCGGTCTTCATAATACAGCTGCCCCTCCCGCGTGATCTCGGCCACGGGCAGGCCGGGACTGCCGACCTGTTCCGGCGGGAACACATTGCGGTAGAGACGGTAGCCGGACGCCCCCGGTATCGGTTCCCAGAGCAATCGGATGGTCTGCGTGTTCGCGGGCATGGCCAGTCCCAGGCCCTCGTCACCCACCCCGTGGCCGGGAGCGATCCCGTCGCCCTGCCAGGGCCGGTACGGCGCCACCACCTCGGCCTGCCGGTCGGCGCCGGGCGGCAGGCTGATCCGGTCGACGTCCTGACTGGCCGGATCCACATTCCACAGCACCGGTCCCAGGAACGTGAACAGCAGCAGGCCGATGACCAGGTACAGGGACACGATGGCACGCCGGTTGGCGCGGAGACGGATCCAGGCATCCTGCCAGTACGAGCGCGAAGGCCGCACGATACGCTGCGTCTCACGTTCTCCGGTCAGCGGCTGGAAATCACTGGCGTTCAGCTCCGGCATGTCGGCACGTCCCTGCATAGGCTACTGCAACCTCACCCGCGGATCGATCCAGCCATACACCAGATCCACCAGAATGACCATGAAGACCAGAAACGCACCATAGAACACCGTGGTACCCATGATCACCGTGTAATCAAGCTGCTGCACGGCCTGCACGAAATAGCGGCCCAGGCCGGGAATGGCGAAAACCAGCTCCACCACGAAACCACCGGTGGTGATGGCGGCGATGGCCGGCCCCAGCACGGTCACCACCGGCAGCACCGCGTTACGCAGCTGGTGGCGGGTGAAAATGCGGCCGGGCGGCACGCCCTTGGCCCGCGCCGTGCGGATGTAGTCGGCGCTGATCACTTCCAGCATGGACGAACGCATCAGACGGGTCAGATAGGCCATGGTGCTCAGGCCCAGCACCAGCGCCGGCACCAGCATGTGGGCCACCGAGCCCCAGCCCGCCACCGGAAGAAGGGTCCGGCCGGCCAGGGTATTCAGATTCACAAGCGCCAGCTGTCCCAGCCCGGCGAACACGAAACTGGGCACCGATATGCCCAGTATCACCAGGAACATGATCACCACATCGGGCAGTCGGTTGCGGTACAGCGCCGTCAGCGCGCCCCAGAGGATACCGCCGGCGGCGGCGAACACAATGGCCAGGATACCCAGCGTGGCGGACACGGGAAAATGCTCCCGGATGATGTCATTGACCTGGCGATTCTGTTGAGTGAAGGAGATGCCGAAATCCCCCCGCAGCATGTTCCCCAGGAACAGTCCGTACTGCTCCATCAGCGGGCGGTCCAGGCCGTAGCGGGCCTCCAGGTTGGCGCGGATCTCGGGAGTCGCCGCCCGTGCGTCCGACAACGGATCACCGGGCACACTGTGCATGGCAAAGAACGTCACCGTGGCAATGAACCAGACGGTGATCACGCCCTGCAGCAGTCGTTTGGCGGTGTATTGCCACATGTCCCGTTCAGTCCTCCATTCCGGCGTTCTGGCACCCGTCTTCACTGATCCGGGCGTAACTGTAGTCGGCCTCGGCCCCGAACACCCGCCGTATGATGCCGCAGACCTGTGGATGGGTCACGTACAGCAGGCCACGCTCGTAGTTGACGATGTGCGCCACCTCTTCATGCAGAATACGCTGGATGCCGGCAAAGGCCTCCATGCGTTCCCGCTGGTCCAGGGAATTCTGTGCCACCCGCACCAGGGCGTCGAGTTCGTCATTCTCGAAGCGTCCGTAATTGCTCTGGTTCCAGGACGCATAGAGATCGGCAAAGGTCAGCGGATCATTGTAATCCGGCCCCCAGCCGGCCAGCACCATGTCGAACTCACCACTGTTCATCTTCTCCAGTCGCTGCTGGAAGGTCTGTTCGTCGATCACCACCTCGACACCCAGCACGCTGCGGAACACTTCCTGGTAGTACTCGGCCTGCATGCGCGCCACGGGAGAATCCCCGCTGAGCATGACCAGGCGCGGCGGTTCGTCCCAGCCTTCCTCCTCCATGGCCCGGCGCAGGTGTTCACGGGCCCGCTCGGCATCCCGGGGATAGAGCGGCGCCGGATACTCATCACGGAAGTAGCCGTCGACACCCTGCAGCCACACCGGGAAAAGACTTTCTCCCGGCAGGTAGCCCGGCGACTTGATGACCCGGTTGACCAGTTCACCGGAGTCCTGGGCCAGGTGCAGCGCCTTGCGCAGATTCAGGTTGGCGGTGACCCGTCCGGGCCGGTGGTTGAAATCGATGTAGAAGACCGTGCCATCCATGAAGCGGTGAATCTCCCAGCCTTCCAGCATGGCCTGTTCCAGCATCTGGGAGCCGACATTGGTCATGACGATCTGTTCATCCCGGAACAGATTGAGCAGGGT
>JBNJGU010000264.1:0-3533 GCA_051747985.1 Pseudomonadota bacterium
CCGACATCTCGGCTCTGCTTGGCGCGTGCGCCGAGGCAATCCCGCCCGGGTGGCCGTGACCGGACTCAGTCGACCAGCTCGGCCCGGTAATCGCGCAGCCGATCCTTCAAGCGGGCGGTGTTCTCCGGGCCCAGACGGATCAGCTGCTTGGCGACCGGAGACAGGTTCTCGAGACGGGAATCGGCGAATTCATAATTCACGCTGGGCTGGATCAGCTGATAGGGACCCTCCGGCACCTCCGTGGCCAGCACCTGGTCAATGGCATCCACCAGTACTGCGTCGAAATCCGCTTCCCCATAGCCCAGTTCGGCGTAGGCTTCGACGAACAGGGGCCGCAGCGATGCGTACAGCGCCATGGCCTGGTCGACATCCAGATTGACCAGCGTATCGATCAACGAGTCGTAACGTTCGTGAGAGGCCTCATCCATGACATAGAGGTTGTCATCGATCTCGCTGACGATCAGATCCTGCTCGAGCGGGCGCACAGGGTAGTCCAGCTGCGGCAGACTGTCCCGTGCCACGTTATCGGTGAACACCACGAAACGACGGATCACTTCCTCGGGCGCGATCATCCGCAGCAGCCTGGCCCCCATCTCCATGCTGGCCAGTCGCTCCAGCACATGTTCGTCGCTCTGGTTCAACTCCGGCAGCGGCTCCTCTGGCTCCTGGCCCGCCGCGATCAATTCATCGGGCAGGGGCAGCGGGCCCGGCGGCTCACGCTCCACGCTGTCTTCCCGCTCCCGCGTTTCCGTTTCTGTCTCGTCTGTTTCAGACACCTGGCGCACCGGTTCGGCCGGGCGTGGCACGGGCTGCTCCACCTGCACCGTCCGGGTTTCCTGCGGCGGCTCGAAGGTCATGGCCAGATAGGCCAGAAACACGAGACCGACCAGGGACAGGACGGCAACGATCGCAAGCGTCTTGTGAGCCATCGGCTTCACTCCACACGATATCAGTAAAGAAGAATCATTCTGGCACAGCGCCTGTCACAGCGGCAAGGCAACACCGGGTATTACCGACCGCCTTACCAGCCCCAGGGACCGCGACGTCGCATACTCCGTTCGTATTGCGTGACATTCTGTTCCAGGGCCCGCAGAGCATCTTCGTCCAGGACAGCGTGGGAAGCGGACGATTGCCATTGCCGCAGCTCGTCCAGCGACCCGCGCGCCCGCTGCAATTCCCGCCCGGCCTGGTCACTGCGCTCCTGGATCTGCGCCCGCCGATAGCGCGGATTCTCGACCTGCCGCGACGAACAGACCTGGTTCCCGTCACTGGTCGTGCGGCAAACGCGACGGGTGATATATTGCGATACCAGGGGCGGATCGAACAGGTAGGCTGGTTGACCCAGCACCTGGGCGGTCTGCCCAAGAGCTGTCAGTACATTGGCCCGTAGCAGCCGACCGACCCGGGCATCGTCAACATAGCGGCTGCCGGTGTCCTCCTCTGCCCGCAACGCATCCAGCGCGCGGGCCTGCAGTGTCCGCAGGCGGTCCAGCTCACCGGCGGGCAAAGCGCCAGGCCGGATATTGCCATCACGTCTGGTCGAGCGCCGCAGTTTCCAGTCGCTCCAGTCGATGACCGCATCCACCCACTCGGTGCTGTCAGGCTCATGCAGTCGGTCACGCGTGTGGAACAGCAGATGATGATAGGTGTCGGCCTGTTCACGGTCACCCGCCTCCTCATATTCGCGGGCCAACCGCTCGATGATGCGCACCTGGTCCGGGTTGTAGGGGCCAGCACTGATCCGGCTGACCTGCAGCGCTTCCCGCCACGAGGCCGCCGCCTCCTCGTGCTCTCCACTTTCGGACAGCCTGGCCGCCAGGTCACCCCAGGCCTCGATCAGGGCCGGGTCATAGATGCCCCGTTCCTGTTGCAGCGCCTGCAACCGGTCCCGGAAACGCTCCAGGTCGGCCGCGTCGGCGGCAGTGCTCTCAGCCCCCACGGAGTCCGGCCACATCACCATGCTGGCCAGCACGATCGCCACCAGCAGACGTAAAATCACACGATCACCATTGAAACCCGTCATATCAGACCAGACCTGTACAGACAGCACATTCTGTCACCATCGGCTGCCACGTTGACAGTATAGCAGCGGCGCCGCATGATGATCCGATAACCTGAAGGGTCAGGAACGAGCATGGAATTCAAGGACTACTACAAGATTCTGGGCGTTGAGGAAGATGCCGACCTCAAGGCCATCAAGACCGCCTACCGGCGACTGGCACGCAAATACCACCCGGATGTCAGCGATGACAAGGATGCCGAATCCCGATTCAAGGAAGTCTCGGAAGCCTACGAGGTACTTTCCGACGAGAAAAAGCGCGCCGAATACGACCAGCTGCGACGCTACGGAAGTGGAGGGGAATCCTTCGAGCCACCCCCGGGCTGGCAACGCGGCACCGGTGGTGCGGGTGCCGGTCCGGGCATGGATCAGGACTTCTCCGAGTTCTTCTCCTCGATTTTCGGCGGCGGGTTCGCCCGTGGCGCCCGCACCGAACGGGGGCCGCACAGCAGCGAGGATTTCCACTCCACGAGGGGACGCGACCTGGAAGTGGAAATGCCGATATTTCTGGAGGAAACGCTGGAAAAACAACAGAAGACCATCGAGTACCAGTTGCCCCGCTATGACGAAACCGGTCGCGCCTCGCCGCAACACAAGACCCTGAAAGTGACTATTCCGGCGGGCGTCCGGGACGGTGAACGTATACGCCTGAAAGGCCAGGGTGCGCCGGGGTTCGGCAATGGCCCGGCCGGCGATCTGTACCTGCGCATCCGCCTGGTGCCGCACCCGCTGTTCGACGTGCTGGGACGGGACCTGAACATCACCGTGCCGATCGCGCCCTGGGAAGCGGCCCTGGGGGCCCGGGTGACCGTACCCACCCTGGATGGCAAAGTGCAGATGACCATCCAGCCCGGCAGCCAGTCCGGTCAGCGCCTGCGCCTCAAGGGCAAGGGCCTGCGGCACAGGGAGCAACGTGGCGACCTGTACGCTGTGCTCAAGGTGGTGATGCCGGATACGATGAACGAGGAAGCGCGGGCTCACTGGGAAGCACTGGCCGAAAAACAGGCTTTCAACCCCCGCCGTGAATGGGAGAACGCCTCATGAGCCTGGATATGCACATGACTGTGACGCTGCATGAAGCCAGCCACGCACTGGAGCTGGACCGCCACTATGTGATCGAGATTGTCGAGGCCGGCATCGTGGAACCACAACCCAGGAACGCCACTCCCGAGGACTGGGTGTTCGATGCCGACATGCTCAATCGTATGCAACGCGCCTGCCGGCTGTACCGGGATCTCGAACTGGACTGGCCGGCCACGGCACTGGTGCTGGATCTGCTGGCCGAGAAAGAACAGCTGCAGCGTGAGAATCAGAGACTGCACCGGCTGCTGCGCCGCTTCATCGAGGATTGACGCCGGTGAACTACCGGAGTCGATTCGGCTATACTGCGCACAGAGCAACGGTTCGGTATTCCATGGCCGCAACCGGAACCCATCACAACCGGCAGGAGTGCCTCAATGACGGAACACACCCG
>JBNJGU010000265.1:0-3477 GCA_051747985.1 Pseudomonadota bacterium
CTTCATTGACAGTGAGCTGGCACGTCTGGATGGTCTGGGACGGACCACGGATTATTGCAGCGTGATTGATACGCTGGCCATGGCGCGGCGCCGTCATCCCGGGCAACGTAATACACTGGACGCCCTGTGCAAACGCTATGATGTCGATAACTCGCAGCGTGAACTGCACGGAGCCCTGCTGGATGCGGAAATTCTGGCCGATGTCTACCTGCGCCTGACCGGCGGTCAGACCGACCTGTCACTGGGAGTGGACGATGATGACGGTCATGGTGCCGGCGAGGATGCCACTCCGCGCCGAATCGATCGTGAAGGGCTGATCATTCCCGTCATTCAACCCGATGCCGATGAGCTGGCGGCACATGAAGCCTGGGTGCAACGCGTCCATGACAACACAGGGGGAAACTGTGTCTGGCTGAAGCAGTCGGGTGCATCCTGATGCATTATGTGCTGGCCCCGGAGAACCGACCGGCGTCCCTGCGGCTGTTGCTGTTCCAGGGCAGATACCTGCTGCGGGGACAGGACGGCTACCTGTGGCAACCCGCGCAATTGCCCCGGCTGGACCATGGCATGCCGCTACTGCCCTTGCAGTCGACCGACAAGACTTCACGCTTCGCCGCGGTGCCTCTGGCTGAAGATTGGCACCATGAGCTGGACGCACAGGAAGTGGGCACCCGGGAACTGCTGTTGCAGGAGGGGTTCGAGCAGTTCAGTCTGGTGGGACAGGGCAGCCAGCTGGTGCACTGGTTCCGTTCGCACCGTTTCTGTGGCCAGTGCGGTGCGCCCACGGTACTGCGTGGACCGAGGCGCGTGCTGGGTTGCGATCATTGTGATATCGATTTTTATCCACGCATCAACCCCTGCATCATCGTGCTGGTGACCAGGGGGCGCGAGGTCCTGCTGGGCCGTCACGCCCGTCATCCGTCGGGAATGTTCAGCTGTCTGGCCGGTTTCATCGAGCCGGGGGAGACCCCGGAGCAGGCCGTCCATCGGGAAGTGGCGGAAGAGGCGGGCGTTGCCATCCGGAACGTACGCTATGTGGCCAGCCAGCCCTGGCCGTTTCCATCCCAGCTGATGCTGGGTTATTTTGCCGATCACGATGAGGGCGCCATCCGTCTGGTGGACCGGGAGCTGGAATGTGCGCAGTGGTTCGACATCGACGACCTGCCACCGGTACCATCACCCGACATCAGCGTGGCCGGACGGCTGATCCATCATTATCGGGAGACTGTCCGGTCATCATGAACTTTGCGTTCAACAACACAGGCATGGATGGCATGCCGGTAAAAAAGGAGTCGCTGTCTTGGACACGTTAATCGACCTGATTGTGTTTCTGCTCGAGGTGAGCATTCTGGCCGTGGCCGTGGTGGCCGTGGTGACCGCGATCATGGCGGCCGGTATGCGGGCCCGTCGCGAAGCCAACCGGGGCAACATTGTGGTCACCCACCTTAACCGGGAATATGAGCGCATGCGCGACACCCTGCGGCAGCAGGTCTATGACCGTTTTGCGTTCAGACAGTTGAAGAAGGACGAGAAGAGGAAGCGCAAGGCCGAACGTCAGGAAAAAAAGAAGCAGGCATCACACCAGAAGCGTGATCGCAGTGTCTTCGTGATCAATTTCAAGGGGGATCTCGCCGCCACCCAACTGGAGTCCCTGCGCCAGGAAGTCAGCACGATACTGTCATTGGCCACCGACGAGGATGAAGTGATTCTCCGGCTGGAGAGTCCCGGAGGCATGGTGCATGGCTACGGGCTGGCCGCCTCGCAGTTGCAGCGGATCCGTCAGCGCGGTGTGCCGCTCACCATCTGCGTGGACCGGATGGCGGCCAGTGGCGGCTACATGATGGCCTGTCTGGCCGATCGGCTGGTGGCCGCGCCATTCGCGGTGTTGGGATCCATCGGTGTACTGATGCAGGTGCCGAACTTTCACCGCGTCCTCAAGAATCACGATGTGGAATTCGAGATGATCACGGCGGGTGAGTTCAAGCGTACCCTCACCCTGTTCGGTGAAACCACACAGAAAGCCCGTAACAAGGTGCAGGAAGATGTGGAGGAGATCCATACCCTGTTCAAGAACTGGGTCAGCGAATACCGACCGGCGCTGGACATCGATGCCGTGGCCACCGGGGAAACCTGGTTCGGCAGTCAGGCGCTGGAGAATCACCTCGCCGACGAGATCGGCACCAGCGATGATGTCATCATGAAGGCCTGTGAGACGGCCAGGGTGTATGAAGTGCGCTATGAACAGCGCAAGAACCTCGGTGAGAAGATCGGCAAGACCACCAGCCGGGTGATCGAGAAGACGGCGCTGGACTGGATTCAGCGCCTTCGTGTAAGCCGTTATTTCTGAGCCTGCAAGTCAAGGGAGTATCAGCATGCAAGAACACTTCAGGGCCTTCCGGGTCGAGGAACGCACCGACGGATCCGATGACAGGCCGACATACAAAACCGCCCTGGTCAAACGCTCCACGGACGATCTCCCCGACGGCGATGTACTGATCCGGGTCCGCTATTCCTCATTGAACTACAAGGACGCCCTCTCCGCGCAGGGCAACAAAGGGGTCACCCGGCACTACCCACACACTCCCGGCATTGATGCGGCCGGTGAGGTGGTGATGGATGGCGGAGGGTTCCGCGCCGGCGACGAAGTGGTGGTGATCGGCTATGACCTGGGCATGGATACGGATGGCGGCTTCGGTCAGTACATCCGTGTGCCTGCTGATTGGGTCTCCCGTCTCCCGGAGGGCCTGTCGCAGCGTGAGTCGATGATCATCGGCACCGCTGGCTTCACCGCGGCGCTGTGCGTGGAGAAACTGCTGCAGAACGGGCTGGAACCCGGACAGGGGCCGGTCCTGGTGTCCGGTGCCACCGGCGGGGTGGGTAGTTATGCCGTGGCCCTGCTGGCCCGACTCGGTTTTCCAGTGACGGCACTGACCGGCAAGGCCGAGGCGGAAACATTCCTGAAGTCGCTTGGCGCCAACGATGTCATGGATCGTGCCGGCATGAGCGAGGAGAATTCGCGGCCCATGCTGAAAGAGCAGTGGGCCGGCGCGGTGGATACCGTGGGCGGAGAAATCCTGGGCAACACCCTCAAGTCGCTGCGCTACGGGGGCAGCGTGGCCTGCTGTGGCCTGGTGGCCTCGCCGGCTTTCAAGACCACGGTACTGCCTTTCATCCTGCGCGGCATCAATCTGCTGGGCGTGGATTCGGTCAATCTGCCATTACGGAAAAAGCAGCAGGTCTGGCAGCAGCTGGGGCAGGACTGGAAGATCGATACACTCGAGTCTCTGGCGACCGAGATCGGTATGGGTGAGCTGGACGAGGCGCTGCGGACCGTGCTTGCTGGCGGTGCCCGCGGCCGCTATCTGCTCAACCTGGACCGGGACTGACCCCGGTCCGGTACCGTGGCGCCGGGCTCAGGCCCGGCGGCGGAACAGTGGCAGGGGCTGATCGACACGACCCTGGTAACTGTCCCGGAAG
>JBNJGU010000266.1:0-3474 GCA_051747985.1 Pseudomonadota bacterium
AGGCAACGGTATGTCGATGTGCAGACCGGCTGGCGCATCGACCACGCACGGGAAGGGACCCTCTGGTCCGCATCACGTCCAGTGGTGGCCACCGAAGTCCTGGTGCTGGCCAGTGGGGCGGCGCCACTACCCTGGTATACGGACAGCGGGCTTCCCACCAGAAACGGCTTCTTCGCGGTCAACCCGACGCTGCAGTCCAGCGCCGACCCCCGGGTGTTTGCGGCCGGGGACTGCATCGATCTACCCGGCGCTCTCCGTTCCGGCGTCTACGCCGTCAGACAGGGCGCCACGCTGGCTCACAACCTTAGGGCCACCCTGGAAAAGGCCCCCCTGCAACAGTACCACCCACGCTCCCGTTCTCTGGCCCTGTTGTCCACCGCGGACGGTGGCGCCCTGCTGAGTTATGGCCGCTGGTCTGCCCGCGGCCGCCTTCCCGGACTGTGGAAGGATCACCTCGACCTGGGTTTCATGAAACGGCACCGATTGTGATCACAACCGGTTTGCAGCCAGTTCGATGCGCGCCGCGGCTCCATACAGAATCGAGGCATCCGTCTCCAGCGTATCGGGAGGTAGCAGGCCGGGCCAGGCTGGCTCGATGGTCATCAGTTGCGCCTCGATCACGGCCAGCGCATCCGCATTGTCCGTCTGCCCCTGCATCTGTCGCAGCAGGTCCCGCGCCACGCGCGTGAAACCGAGCGCATCCTGGTATTCATGGGCGTTCCGCAGCGAACCATCGTCGCCCCTGGCGATGGCATACTCCTCGGCGGCCGTGCGGACGAGTGCCGTGATGACCGTCGCGGTCTGGTGCGCATCCAGTGGCTCCACGGCTCTTTCGGCGGCCCGTATGGCACTCAGCAGTTCCACATACGCGGCATCCACCTCCAGACGACCGGCCCGGTTATCGACCGCTGTCGCCAGAGCGGAAAGTTGTTGGCCGAATCCGGCGGCATTGCGCGCCTCGAAGGCAGGCTCCATGGCCGCGTAGAGTTCATCTTCCGGGTGTTTCATGTGCGTGGTCGCGGCGGAGTACTCACCGTGGTGGTACAGATCGACTCCGACCAGCAGATGTCCGCGCATCAGCGCCAGCTGAGTGCGATAGGCCACATCACTGGTCACTGCATCGGCAGCCCCTGCGCCTTCACCGCCTTCGCTGCCCTCTGCTTCCCCGGCTTCCACCGTGGCCGCCTGGCCGTCGTCCGCCGCTTCGGCGGCATGGCCTCCGGAAACGCCAGTAACTCCGAACAGGAACGCGGTTCCCAGTCCACTCCACAGTCTGATATCCGATTTCATAATCACTCCAGGACCACATGGGTCTCGTTCCGCCGGATGCGGTACACTCCGGCGCATGGTCAATTTGCAATTGTTGATTGTATCGGCAATGCGAATCATTCTCAAATAATCTCACAGGACCCGAACTGCAATGATTTTACCGATCAGCAAGGTAGTGCAGGGCACCGTGCTGGCATCCCTGCAACAGCTTGGAGAGAGGGACCCGCTATTCCGGGACGGTAACACCACGGCCGGCTGGCATGCCCGAGGACGTAAACAGAATCTGCAGGCCGACACACAACAGGACGAAGTCGCCTCGTCACTGAAGACAGTACACGACATGTTGTTGAAAAACGGCCTGATACAGGCGGCGGCCCGCCCGAGGCAGGTCGTGCGGATGATGCTCAGCCGCTACGACCGTGGCATGCATTACGGCAATCATGTCGATAACGCCATGATGGACGGTCAGCGCACCGACCTGTCCTTCACCCTGTTCCTGACCGACAGTGATGCCTACGAGGGCGGAGAACTGATCATGGATGGTGTCGATGGCCCCAGGGCATTCCGCCTGAACGCCGGTGACATGCTCCTGTATCCGTCCACGACACTGCACCGTGTCAATCCGGTCACCGAGGGGCGCAGACTCGCCATTGTCGGCTGGATCCGCAGCCACGTCCGGGACCCGGCCCAGCGCGAAATACTCTTCGACCTGGACCGGGTCATCCACGAGCTGCGCCAGGGCCCGGTGGCCGACGAGATGCTGAGCCTGTTGCTGAAAACCCGCAGCAACCTGTTACGCCGTTGGGTGGACTGAGCAAGGCCCCCGGGCCATCTATCCGACATCACGGGATGCCGGCGGATCGACCCCACGTGGCAGCCGCATCGCCAGCGCCGACGATGCGGCCACGAATGCCGCCGACACCAGCAGGCAGGCCGCCAGGCCGAGCGTCTGATACACCACACCCGACAGCACCGTGCCCACCAGTCGACCCGCTGCATTGGCCATGTAATAGAAACCCACGTCCAGTGATACACCCTCCTCGCGTGCGTAGGACACGATCAGATAGGAGTGTACCGAGGAGTTGATCGCGAATACGGCCCCGAACAGCAGCAATCCGCCGATCAGCAACGGCTCCACACGCCAGTCAGCCAGCAATGCAACGGCAATACCGACCGGCAACAGACTCAGCACGGCCGCCCACATCCAAGCCGTACGTCCGTCCGGATATGCGCCTGTGATACGTGGCGCCAGCGCCTGGATGAGTCCGTAGCCGATCACCCAGACGGCCATCAGGGTGCCAACACTCACATGATCCCAGTCCAGCCGGGCCTGCAGAAAGACCGGTAACGCCACCACGAACCAGACATCGCGCGATGAGAACAGAAAGAAACGCGCCGCCGACAACCGGTTGATCGCCGGACTCTTGGAAAGCAGTTCACGGAACTTCGGACGGAACGAGGTCGTTCCCAGGTCCCGTTCCAGCAACAGCATGCTGAGCAACAACACGAAGGCCAGGCTACCCCCCATGATCCACAGCGCACCGCGAAATCCGAAAGCGGCGAGCAATGCGCCACCCAGGAAAAAACCGGCCCCCTTCATGGCGTTCTTGGATCCGGTCAATCGCGCCACCCAACGGTACAGCGCACCATCGGCATCCCGCACCAGCATCCGGATGCTGCTCTTGGCGCTCATCTTGTTCAGATCCTTGGCGATGCCGGACAGGGCCTGGGTAACCATCACATAGAACACGGTCAGCATCGACGGGTCGGCCAGCAGCATGGCCAATGCAATGATCTGCAGTGCCAGCCCCACATGCATGGTCATGTTCAGACCGATCCGGGTCGCCACCCAGCCGCCGAACAGGTTGGTGATCACCCCGAACAGTTCGTACAGGATGAACAGCGTGGCGATCTCCAGCGGTGAGAAACCCTGGTCGTGGAAGAACAGGACCACCAGCATGCGCAGGGCGCCGTCGGTCAGGGTGAAGGCCCAGTAGCTGAGCGTGACCACGGCGTATTGAGCGACAGGATTGTTTCGGATCACCACGTACTCCCGATGAGCAGTAATTGTCGACCGCCAGCGGCGCCGGCGAGTGAGGGGCCCGTCAGGAACAATCAGGCCATGTCTTGCCCGGACCGGAAAATCGGATAGACACGGACAACTCCGCGAGGCGGTCCCTCGCCGAGCGCTTGGGAGTCCGATTT
>JBNJGU010000267.1:0-3474 GCA_051747985.1 Pseudomonadota bacterium
TCCAATATACTGAACCTGCTGGTGGTGCTGCCATTCCCGGGCCTGATCCGTCCGGGCGGTTTCGATCCCTCCCTGTTGTACCGGGATTACGTTACAATGTTGATCCTGTCGCTGCTCTTGACCATCATGTGCTTCCGCGCCGTGCGCCGGGGCTCCTTCATCGGTCGGTCCAGCGGCATCTTTCTGATCCTGGTCTATCTGGCCTGGGTACTGATCATGTACTGGCAACTGTGATGTCGCTGACCCGAAACGCAAGCACGGATGAATCCCTGATCCTGAGCGCGCTACGCACCATCCGCATCGAACAGGAAGCGATCGCGGCACTACCGGCACGCATCGGTGACGACTTCCGCAGCGCCTGTCGATATCTGCTTGACTGCCGCGGCCGGATCGTGGTCACGGGGATGGGCAAGTCCGGCCACATAGGGCGCAAGATCGCGGCGACGCTATCCAGCACCGGCAGCCCCGCGATGTTCGTGCACCCGGCCGAGGCGAGTCACGGAGACCTCGGCATGATCACCGACAAGGATGTGGTGCTGGCGCTTTCCAACTCGGGGAGCACCGCGGAAATCCTGGCCATCCTGCCATTGTTGAAACGCAAGGGTGTCCCGCTGATCACCCTGACCGGCAACCCCGACTCGGAGATGGCGGACAATGCCGATGTCAATCTGGATGTCAGCGTGGCCGAGGAAGCCTGTCCGCTGGGTCAGGCCCCCACGGCCAGCACCACGGTAACACTGGTGATGGGCGATGCCCTGGCCATGGCGCTACTGGAGGCTCGCGGCTTCACGCGCGAAGAGTTCGCTTTTTCACATCCCGGTGGGCGACTGGGCCGGCGGCTGCTGCTCAAGGTCCACGACGTCATGCACAGTGGGGACGGCATCCCTGTGGTACGGGCCGATACGAAGCTGCGCGAAGCGTTGTACGAAATCAGCAGCAAGGGCCTGGGCATGACCACGGTGATCGACGAGGCGGGACAACTGCTGGGAGTGTTCACGGATGGTGATCTGCGGCGCGCACTGGATACCGGCCAGGATATCCTTACAACACGGATCAGCGACGTCATGTCCACCAACTGCAAGACGATCACACATGCTGCGCTCGCCACGGAAGCGGCCCGTATCATGCAGGAGAACAGCATCTACACCCTTGTCGTCACCGATGGCAGTGATGGCGCCATGTGCGGCGTGATCCGCATGCATGACCTGCTACGCGCCAACGTGGTCTAGTGGAGCCTGCTCTGATGGAACACCTTAAAAATCCGGACGACAATCTCAAGGTGGCGATCTCGGTCCGCCTGCTGGTCCTGGACGTGGACGGTGTCCTGACCGCCGGCGACTTGCTCTACACCAGCGAAGGCGAAGAGATCAAGGCCTTCAATATCCTCGATGGACTGGGCGTGAAGCTGCTACAGGAGCACGACGTCAACGTGGCCATCATCAGCGGACGACAGTCACCGATGCTGACCCGCCGCGCCAGTGAGCTCGGCATACAGCGCGTGATACAGGGCCGCGAAGACAAACGCAATGCGTTACGGACGCTGTCGGATGAATGCGGCACTTCTCTGGAACAGATCGCCTATGCCGGCGACGATCTGCCCGACCTGGGAGCCATCCGTATCGCCGGCCTGGGCATCACGGTACCCAACGGCCACCCGGCACTACGCCGGGACGCCAGTATGTGCACCGGACGTCGCGGAGGAGACGGCGCAGTGCGCGAGATCGCCGATTATCTGCTGGAAGCCCAGGGCCATTACGAAGCCATCCTCGCCAACTGGCGCTGAATCGGAGAGCCCGCCGCATGACCGTGTCGATGCCCCGACTGCCTCGCAGACTGCTGCTCCTCGCCGGCGTGGCAATCATCGCGTTATGGTTGCTGGGACGCGAACGGCCAGGCGAATCCGACACCGACCAGCCGCGGACCTCTGTCTCCGAAGCGCCGCCAGAGTCCTGGTCCCGCGGATTGCGAACCACACAGTATGCCGAAGACGGCCAGGTGCGCTATGTGCTGGAGGCGTCCGAACAGACCCAGGAGGCGGAAGGCCGGATCACGGTCACAGCGCCGCTGGTGCGCCTGTACGATGGAGACCGGCAGCACTGGCAAGCCCGCGCCGCCTCCGGCACAATCCTCGACAGCGGCGCCACGGGTGCTCGCCGCCGCCAACTGGACCTGACCGACGAGGTTCAGGTGGACTACACCGACGAGAACGGACGGGATCTCGTATTGACCACCCAGCAGATGACCGTCTACCCGGACGATGAAGTACTGTTCAGTAACGTGGCCGTGGTGGTCCGGGGGACGGGGTTCGAGCAGACTTCCGCCGGCATGCGCGCCGCCCTGGAGCAGGAACAGTTGACTTTTTTCGGACGAGTACAGGGGCGATTTCATGATCGATAGCATCCGGACTTCCACCCGCCATGCCGCACTGTACCTGGGGCTTCTGTACCTGGCCCTGTTGCCGCCCGCCATCGCTCAGCTGAGCGACAGCGACGAGGACATCATCTACAGCGCCGATGGGGGCGGCAACATCATGGTCCGGGACGGAATCCGCGTCACCACATTGCAGGGCAATGTCGAGGTCCGCCAGGGCGGCACGCACCTGTTTGGAGACACGGCCACACTGGAACAGGACGCGGATTCCGGTGATATCATACGCGTCACGGTAGAGGGCTCGCCGGCACGATTCGCCCGCGATGCCGCGGAAGGGCGCGAGCGTATCACCGGCCACAGCCAGACCCTGATCTATTCCGTCGACGAGACGGAAGAGGGCGCGATGACGGTCATCCGGTTTGTCGGTGACGCCACTTTCAACAGCGGCCGAACCGCATTGCGCTGCGCCGAAATACGCCATCTGCCCGAGTCCGGCGACACCCTATCCACCGGCCCGTGTAGCGGCACCGTGGCACCGGGAGACCTGTGATGGATCGACTGTGTGCACAGAACCTGGCCAAATCCTACAAAGGCCGGCAGGTGGTTCGGGATGTCTCACTGAGCGTCGACAGCGGTCAGATTGTCGGATTGCTTGGCCCCAACGGCGCCGGCAAGACCACCTGCTTCTACATGATTGTCGGCCTGATCCCCAGCGACCGCGGACATGTCCGGATCAACGACGCGGACCTGACCGGCCGCCCGATGCACATCCGCGCACAATACGGGCTGGGTTATCTGCCCCAGGATTCGTCGATATTCCGCAACCTGACCGTGGCCGAGAATATCATGGCGATCCTTCAGACCCGAAGGGACCTGGATTCGGTGGCACGGCATCAGTATATGGAGAATCTGCTACAGGAATTCCACATCGTCCACATCCGTGACAACAAGGGTATGAGCCTTTCCGGCGGCGAACGACGACGGACGGAAATCGCCCGCGCCCTAGCCACTGAACCGCGATTCATTCTTCTCGACGAGCCGTTCGCCGGTGTCGACCCGATTTCGGTCAGCGATATCAAGGAGATCATCCTTCACCTGCGCGAT
>JBNJGU010000268.1:0-3440 GCA_051747985.1 Pseudomonadota bacterium
ATCTGGAGCGCTTCGTGGCCAGTCCCTATCCCGTGCTCGTGGGCATGTCCCGCAAATCCATGATCGGTCATGCCATTGACAGGCCGGTCGATGAGCGACTGGCGGGCAGTGTGGCGGCGGCGGTGGTCGCGGTCATGAAAGGGGCGGTCTACGTACGCTGTCATGACGTTGCGGCTACAGTGGATGCGCTGCGTGTCTGCCGGGCCGTCGTATCAGAAGGGAATCCGGAGGAACAGGATCATGAGTGAGCCGGACAGCAGGCAGTATTTCGGCACCGACGGCATTCGCGGAAGGGTGGGTGAGTATCCGATCACGCCGGACTTCATGCTCAAGCTGGGCTGGGCGGCCGGCAAGGTGTTCGCGGCCGGTGATGGCCGAAATGGCAGGTCGCGCAGCCGGATCCTGATCGGCAAGGATACGCGGATTTCCGGCTATATGTTCGAGGCGGCGCTGGAGGCGGGACTCAGTTCCGCCGGCGTGGACATCAGTATGCTGGGTCCGATGCCGACACCGGCCATTGCCTATCTCACGCGTACTTTTCAGGCCAGTGCCGGCATTGTCATCAGCGCCTCGCATAATGCCTTCCAGGATAATGGCATCAAGTTCTTCGCCGCCGATGGCACCAAGCTGCCGGATGAGGTGGAGCTGGCCATCGAGCATTGGCTCGATGAGCCCATCACCACCGTCAGTTCCGAGTCCATCGGCAAGGTGACGAGGGTCAGCGATGCTGGCGGGCGCTATATCGAGTATTGCAAGAGCACCATCCCGGACAGCCATACGCTGCACGGTCTGAAGCTGGTGGTCGATTGCGCCAATGGGTCGACCTATGCGGTGGCTGCCAATGTGTTTTCCGAACTGGGCGCCAGCGTCAGTACCGTCGGGGTGTCGCCGGACGGGCTGAACATCAATGAGAACTGCGGCTCCACTTCTCCCGACCAGCTCGTGGAGGCGGTGCTGTCCCGCAAGGCGGACCTCGGTGTGGCCTTTGACGGCGACGGGGATCGGGTCATCATGGTGGACCGGCATGGCCGGATCGTCGACGGAGACCAGATGCTCTACATCATCGCTGCCGACCGGCACCGCCGCAATCGATCGTTCGGCGGCGTGGTGGGTACCAGGATGAGTAATCTTGGTCTGGAGCGCAGCCTGGCGGCGCTGGACATACCTTTCTGTCGGACCGATGTCGGCGACCGTCATGTAATGACCGAGCTCAAGCAGCGCGGCTGGCTGCTGGGCGGAGAATCTTCCGGTCATATCGTGAATCTTGACGTGTCGACCACCGGCGATGGCATTGTCTCGGCGCTGCAGACACTGGGCGCCATCGTTGGCAGTGGCCGATCGCTGGACGAATTGTGCGGCGAAATGCCGAAGATGCCGCAACACATGATCAATGTGCGGGTGGCCTCGCGGGATCAGGCCCTGCAGGACGATCGCATCCGCCAGGCCGTGCGTGACACCGAGGACCAGCTTGGTGAAGCCGGGCGCGTCCTGCTGAGGGCTTCCGGTACGGAGCCGTTGATCCGCGTGATGATTGAGGGCGAGGACGAAGGGCGTATACGGACTCTCACGGCGGAGCTGGCTGACTGTGTCGCACGTTGCGCCGGAACCGACACATGAGGCTCCGCCGCTATTGCATGCAAGGGGCAAAGTCGTTATATTGGCGCCCCGCTTTCCGATGTGCTGGTCAATGCCGGAGGAACTACGCATGCGTCGGGCCCTGGTAGCCGGCAACTGGAAGATGCATGGCTCTGTCGAGAAGACGGACAATCTGCTGGCAGAGCTGAGAGATTCTCTGGGCGGCGGCGTCGACGGTGTCGACATTGTCGTTTGTCCTCCGGCGCTGTATCTGGACCGGGCCAGCGGACTTCTGCGAGGCAGTGCCATCAGCCTGGGTGCGCAGAACGCATGGTATGAGGCCAGTGGTGCCTTCACCGGCGAGATTTCTCCGCCGATGCTGGGCGAGTTCGGTGTCCGCTACGTGTTGTTGGGGCATTCCGAGCGCCGGCAGTGGTGTGGCGAGGACGATGCACTGATTGCCCGCAAGTTCGTGGCGGCCCGACAGGCCGGGCTTACGCCCGTGCTGTGCGTGGGTGAGCAACTGGCCGAGCGCGAAGCAGGGGCCGCTGAAGCGGTGGTGGGTCGACAGGTGCAGGCGGTCGTCGACATGGCGGGCGTGAAGGCGCTGGCCGAGGCGGTCATCGCCTACGAGCCGGTCTGGGCCATAGGCAGTGGGCATACTGCCACTCCGGAGCAGGCCCGGGCCATGCATGCCGGCATCCGTGCCCGCATTGCCCGGCTGGACCAGGCTGCCGCCGATACCGTTCGTATCGTGTACGGAGGCAGCGTCAAGCCAGAGAATGCGGCGGAGCTGTTCGCCGCGGATGATATCGACGGCGGATTGATCGGAGGCGCGTCTCTGGATGCGGCCTCATTTGAACGAATTTGCAACAGTGTGAGCTGAGTTTATGGAAACCCTGGTAATGGCAGTGCATGTGGTCACCGCGATCGCGATCGTCGTGCTGGTGCTGCTGCAGCAAGGCAAGGGCGCGGATGCCGGCGCCGCTTTCGGTAGCGGGGCGTCGCAGACCATGTTCGGAAGTGCCGGAACCGGTAACTTTCTGACCCGCGCGACCACCATCGCCGCCGTGGTCTTTTTCGCCACCAGTCTGACACTGGCGATTTTCGCGCGGCAGGCCACCATGGGGGGCGTCGACAGTATGAACCTGATCGAGGATGAAAGTCTCCTGTCGGAGCAGCCGGCGGATTCGGATATCCCGCAGGTAGAGTCGTCTTCCGGGGATGCGTCGGGTGATGTCCCGCGGGTGGATGCAGCGCCGGAAGCGTCCGATGATGTCCCGTCAGCGCCGGACAGCAACGAGTGACAGACAGAATACGCCGAAGTGGTGGAATTGGTAGACACGCTATCTTGAGGGGGTAGTGACCTATCGGTCGTGCCGGTTCAAGTCCGGCCTTCGGCACCAATCAGCAGAAGTCGGGATGGAAGCACTTGACGCGGGGTGGCTTACCCCCTATAATTCCGTCCCTCGAGATTGACGCCAGAAAGAAAGTCTTCTGCGAAGAGTTTCTACAGTCTCGGGGTCCACCGGATGCGGTGGATCTGATGCAACAGGGAAGTGCTACAGGGAATGTAGACAGGTTTTGTTGCGGGGTGGAGCAGTCTGGCAGCTCGTCGGGCTCATAACCCGAAGGTCGTAGGTTCAAATCCTGCCCCCGCTACCAATTTCAGGGTTGCATCAGTGTTGCTGATGCGGCTGACGCGGCCTCGGACCAGGGTGCATGGCACTTTGGTCGAGAGCGGCGGAAAAGGCCCACTTGTGGGCCTTTTTATTAGGACTTGAAGTATTCAGGAATGGGCCGCTGGCCCATTTTTTATTTGTGCCGGAAGAAAACGGATTGACCGTGGCCAGTGCAGCAGAACG
>JBNJGU010000269.1:0-3432 GCA_051747985.1 Pseudomonadota bacterium
GATCAGGTGCAGACCTTCTACCCGTCACCGATGGCACTGGCCACGGCCATGTACCATTCAGGCAAGAATCCGCTCAGAAAGGTCACCTACAAGAGCGAAGCCGTGAAAACAGTGCGGGAGATCGATGACCGACGGGTTCAAAAGGCCTTTCTGCGCTACCACGACGAAAAGAACTGGCCGCTACTGCGGGAGACACTGACAAAGATGGGGCGCGCCGACCTGATCGGAGAAGGCCCGGACAAACTGGTGCCGGCCCTGGAAAAACGCAGGCCCGGGCAGCGCCATGGCAAACCGGGAGTCGGCCCCGGGCGACGGCGTGGCAAGCGCCGGGGCCCGGCCCGGGTTCACTGATCATTTCCTGTTTTTCAGGGCCTGCTCGAACAGCGTCGCCATGGTACCGGTCTGACGCTTGTTCTGCGCCGCTGCCTCGAAATCCTTTCGTGGACCGGATTTTCCGGACCGCTCCCGTTTCGGCGTGGGTCGCTTCTGCCCCGGCTCCGGCAATGGATCATCCAGCCGGCAAGTCAATGCGATCCGCTTGCGCTCCAGATCCACTTCCAGCACCTTGACCTTGACGATGTCCCCGGCGCTGACTTCGTCATGCGGTGACTTCACGAATTTGTGGGACAGGGCGGAAATATGCACCAGCCCGTCCTGGTGCACACCGATATCGACAAAGGCGCCGAAGTTGGTGACGTTGCTCACCGTCCCTTCCAGGGTCATACCCGGCTCCAGGTCCGCCAGCGTCTCGACGCCCTCCTTCAGGGCCGCGGTGCGAAATTCAGGACGCGGATCGCGGCCCGGTTTCTCCAGCTCATTCAGAATATCCTTCAACGTGGGCAGACCGACCGATTCCGTGACATAGTCTTCCGCTTTCAGCCCTTTCAGGAAAGCCTGGTCACCGATCAACGAACGCAGATCCCGGCCATTCTGCTTTGCGATCGCTTCCACGACGTCATAGGACTCGGGATGCACGGAGGAGGCGTCCAGCGGATTCCTGCCTTCCGGAATACGAAGGAAGCCGGCGGCCTGCTCGAAGGTCTTGTCACCAAACCGGGGCACCTTCTTCAGGGCCTTGCGGCTGTCGAACAGTCCGTTCTGCTCCCGATACTGGACGATGTTGGCCGCCAGGGTCTGGTTCAGGCCGGACACCCGGCGCAGCAGGGGCACCGACGCCGTATTCACATCCACCCCGACCGCGTTCACGCAGTCCTCCACCACGGCATCCAGGCTGCGACCCAGTTTCACCTGACTGACATCGTGCTGATACTGCCCGACACCGATGGAGCGCGGTTCGATCTTGACCAGCTCGGACAACGGGTCCTGCAGGCGTCGGGCAATCGAGATCGCACCACGGATGGTCACATCCAGATCCGGAAACTCGTGCGCGGCCAGTTCCGAGGCGGAATAGACCGACGCACCGGCCTCGTTGACCATAACACTGTCGATACCCAGGGAGCCGTGCTTCTTCAGCACGGACTTCACGAACTGATCCGTCTCCCGCGATGCCGTTCCGTTACCGATGGCAATCAGTGCGACCTGATGCTTTTTACAGAGGCTCACGATCACTTTTTCGGCCTCTTCCACGCGTTTTTGCGGAGCCGTGGGGAAAATGGCCCCATGGTCCAGCACCTGGCCGGTCTGGTCCACCACCGCCAACTTGACACCGGTGCGCAGCCCGGGGTCCAGTCCGATCGCCGCCTTTCTGCCCGCCGGAGCCGCCAGCATCAGATCCCGGACGTTACGGGAAAACACCTCGATGGCATCCTCTTCCGAGCGCTCCCGCAATGCCGCCAGCAGATCAGTCTGCAGGTGCGTATGCAGCCGCACACGCCAGGCCCAGCGCACGGTGTCGGACAACCATGCATCGGCCGGACGCCCACGATCCTCCACCTGCCAGTGCCGGGCAATCAGCCCTTCACAGGGATGCCGGGATGCCGCCTCCAGCTGTTCTGCCGGCAGATCGACCCTGACCTGCAGGATCCCTTCCTTGCGGGCCCGGAACAGTGCCATGGCGCGGTGCGATGGCACCTTGCCGACAGCCTCCGAGAAATCGAAATAATCACGGTACTTGGCTCCCTCGTTCTCCTTGCCGGGCGCAACCTCTGACTGGATGTGGGCGCGCTCGCCGAAGAAGTCCCTGAGCTGACCAAGCAGTGCCGCATCCTCACTGAAGCGTTCCACCAGTATCTGTCTCGCTCCGTCCAGCGCCGCCTTGACATCGTCCACCCCATCATCGGCACTGACAAACGCCGCGGCTTCCTCCTCGGGCGTGCGCGAAGGGTCGGCATACAACCGATCGGCCAATGGCTCCAATCCCGCCTCCCGCGCAATCTGCGCCTTGGTGCGACGCTTGGGCTTGTAAGGCAGGTACAGATCCTCCAGTTCAGTCTTGGTGGTGGCCTGGCGGATCTGCCTCTCCAGTTCCGGCGTCAGTTTCTCCTGCTCGCCGATGCTCTTGAGAATGGTGCCTCGGCGATCCTCCAGCTCACGCAGGTAGATCAGTCGCTCTTCCAGCTTGCGCAGCTGGGTGTCATCCAGGCCACCAGTGACCTCTTTCCTGTACCGTGAAATGAAGGGCACCGTGGCTCCCTCATCCAATAGCGCCACGGCAGCAGAGACCTGGGCCGGGCGGGCGGCGATTTCCTCGGCGATCTGTTCAAATAACAAAGACATGCGATACCTGTCACTTCTTCTTTCGGGTATTGAGACCCTGCTCGATGTGCGTCAACACACCGCGCAGGATATTGATTTCCATCTGGTCCGGGCGGATGCGGCCGAACAGGCGGCGCATCCGCGCCATCAACTGTCTGGGGTTGTCCGGATCATGAAAATCCAGGTCCACCAGCACCTTCTCGAGATGTTCGTAGAACAGCTCCATCTGCCGCCCGTCCGCGCGGGCCACATCCCAGGGCGTGTCGTCCCCGCCTTGCGTGTCGGCCACATCAGATTGCGACGGCAGACAGGCCATACGCACCTCATGCATGATCACGGTGGCCGCGGAAGCCAGATTGAGCGACGGATAGGCATCATCGGTGGGAATCTGCACATGATAATGGCACAGCGTGAGCTCTTCATTGCTCAGGCCACTTTTCTCCCGCCCGAACACCAGTGCGATTCCGTTCGCCTCGCCTTCCTGCGCCACTTTATTCGCGCACTGCCGGGGATCCAGCATGGGCCATGGCATGCTGCGCGAACGGGCACTGGTGCCGACCACCAGGCTGCAGTCCGCCACCGCACTTTTCAGATCCGGCACGACCTCGGCGGCATCCAGGATGTCGGTCGCCGAGACCGCGCGAAACCGGGCGATATCATGCGGAAAATCCTCGGGATCGACCAGCACCAGCCGCTTCAGACCCAGGTTCTTCATGGCTCTGGCCACCGCGCCGATGTTGCCCGGGTGCGAGGTGTTGACGAGCACGATGCTGATGT
>JBNJGU010000270.1:0-3425 GCA_051747985.1 Pseudomonadota bacterium
TCGCTGGCAATCTCGGTCAATGTCTGGAGGTAGCGCAGCTGCAGCGACTCGGGCTGGCTGGCCAGCAGACCCGCCGCATCGACCAGTTTCTGGGACGCCTCCTGCTCGCCCAGGGCATGGATGACCTTGGCGCGCCGCGCACGCTCGGCTTCCGCCTGCTGTGCGATGGCCCGTATCATGCTCTCGTCGATGTCGACATGCTTGATTTCGACGTTGCTGACCTTGATGCCCCAGTTGTCCGTCTGCTGATCCAGGATGTCCTGGACATCCGAGTTCAGCCGCTCCCGTTCCGACAACAGTTCATCCAGTTCGTGCTGCCCGAGCACCGAGCGCAGGGTGGTCTGCGCCAGCTGGCCGGTGGCTTCCATGAAGTCCTCGACGTTGATCACCGCCTTCTGCGGGTCGACGACGCGGAAATACAGCACGGCGTTGACCTTCACCGACACGTTGTCCCGGGTGATCAGGTCCTGCGACGGGATGTCCCATACCTGGGTTCTCAGGCTGATCCTCACGAGCTGCTGCAGGCCCGGGATCACGATGATGAGGCCGGGCCCCTTGACCTTCTGGAACCGGCCCAGCAGAAAGATGACGCCGCGTTCGTATTCGCGCAGTATGTTGAATGCGCTGAACAGCAGACCGGCCACGAGGGCCGCCAGTACCAGCGAGAAAATCTCCATGTCGCGCTCCTGTCAGATGTCGTTTACTGTGAATTCGATCGCTTTTCACCCGGCCGGACCTTCAGCTCCAGGCCATCCAGCGACTCGATGACAAGCCGGTCGCCCCGCTTCACCGGGGTGTCGCAGACAGCCTGCCAGATCTCGCCCTCGGCACGGACATGTCCGGTGCCATGGAAGTCCTCGATGGCGGTCGCGCGGGCGCCGATCATCGTCTCGGTGCCGCTGGTCAGTCGTTGTCGGCGTGACTGCACCAGTGCACCCAGCACCAGCGCCACGAAACCGGCCGTGCCGACCGCCAGCGCGGCGATCAGGGGCATTGATATCTGGTATCCGGGCAATTCAGTGTCCATCAGCATCACCGATCCAAGTACAAAAGCGGCCAGTCCGCCTACCCCCAATACGCCAAAACTGGGTGACAGGACCTCCAGTATCATCAATATCAGGCCCACCAGCAACAATGCCAGGCCGGCGTAGTTGATGGGCAGCATCTGCAGGGCAAAGCCGGCGAGTACCAGGCTGATCACTCCGGTGATGCCGGGCAGGCCCATGCCGGGGTTGTAGAACTCCAGGATGATGCCGTAGATGCCGATCATCAGCAGTATATAGGCGACGTTCGGGTTGGTGATGATACCCAGAAATTCGTAGCGCCAGTCCGGCTCGATGTCGATGACATCGGCTCCGGTCAGGTCAAGCGTGCGGCTCGATCCATCGATCTCCACGGTTCTGCCGTCCAGTTCGCGTAACAGTATTGCCCGGCTTTCGGCCATGAAGTCGATGACGCCGGCCTCCAGCGCGTCGCCGGCGGACAGGTTGGCAGCCTCCCGCACCGACGCCTCGGCCCAGTCCGCATTCCGTCCTCGCAGCTCGGCCAGCCCGCGGATATACGCCACGGCATCATTGATCACCTTGCGCTCCATGTCATTGGCGGGCCGGGCGGGTGTCTCTCCGCTGCCTTCTTCCGCGCCGCCCTGGCTGCCTTCGGGGCCGGGCATGTCCGGCATGTCGCCACCGCCCAGGCTGACGGGGGTGGAAGAGCCGATATTGGTGGCTGGTGCCATGGCGGCAAAATGACTGGCATAGGTGATGTAGGTGCCGGCACTGGCGGCGCGGGCCCCACTGGGTGCCACCCAGGTGGCCACCGGTACCGGCGAATTCAGTATGGCGCTGATCATGTCCCGCATCGAGGCATCCAGTCCGCCGGGCGTGTCCAGGCGGATCACCACAAGCCGGGCGTCCGCTTCCGCGGCCCGTTCCAGGTTCCGGACCAGATAGTCGGCACTGGCGGGACTGATGGGGCCCTCCAGCGCTATGCGGTAAATGGCGCCAGACGGGGCGCTCGAGGCCGGAGGCTGGGAAAAAACCTGGGGAGATGACAGCAAAAACAGGCCGGTCAGGGCGAATGCCATTGCGGCCAGCGTCGCGCCACCGCGCCGGACAAGTCTCTGAAAGTGTTGAAATGACGGGAATTTATGCATACTCTCCATCATACTCCGGGTAGCAGGTGACGTCGACCTCTGGTGCCGACACAGTTTGTAACCAATTCGCTACTTGATGATAGTTGTAAAACGGAAATCAACTGAGTAAGATCGATTTCAGGTCCAAGGACTTGCGCTTCTGGAGCGACGGTCGTCCCAGGGATTCGGGACGACAGATGTGTCGATCGGGGAGGGCCATGAATTCCTGCCGCTGAGCGGGGGTCTACAAGAACAATAAGGGATGCAGAGACAGCTTGCTGCTAGCGCCGGTCAGTCATGTGGCTGCACGGTTGAGACCCGGAATGGGCTTGAGGGGTCTCGCGACGGTTGAATTCCGGCCGCGAAGACCAGAGCATTAAAATGAAAACGGATGGTATCATTGCAATCGGAAGATTGACTGATACCGGAACGGAAGATAACGGGCAGTCTGATCGGCTGAATGAAAGGGTACACCGGAAGTTCCGGTCCTGATCAGTGTATGCCTCAATTATCGGCAAAACCCGTACAGAGGAGTTCCATTATGAAAAAAGTAACCTGGACAACCATGCTGGCATTGTCTGCCGCGGTGTCTTACCAGGCGAACGCTGCCGGCGTTGACCCGCTGACGCAGGTCGAGCCGCCGCAGAGTGAGTGGATGTATGAGAACGGCGGTGAGCCGGATCACATCGTTGAGGTACCGAGCTTCACGGTTCCGGCTACTGGTGTAATCGACTACATCAACTCCGTCATCCCGGTCGAGTTTGAAGAAGACCGCTGGGTGAAGGCAGTGCAGTTCATTCCGGGCGACAAGCGCGTTCTTCACCACCTGCTGTCCTACGTTGTGGATGACACAACCAACCAGGAAGGCGAGATCGACGAAGCGGTGAATGATCCGCGTCGTGAATTCCTGGAAGGCTACGCGCCGGGCAAGGAATACGCTACCGAGTATCCGGAAAACACCGGTGTTTTCCTGCCGACTGATTCTGCGATCCGTATGTCCATCCACTACACCTCCTTCGGGCAGGAAGTGGTAGACAATACCCGCATCGGTCTGTGGTTCCACGATGAGAACGAAACGCCGGAATACGAGTACCACACGTATTCAGTATCTCCGGGTAACCGCACCAACAACATCCAGATTCCGGCTGGTGCGCGTACTCACGAGATGGCCGCCACTCACGTGTTCGACAAGGACATCGTGCTGCACGGCTTCCGGGCTCACATGCACTATCGTGGCAAGTCCATGAGTGCACGTGTGATCTATCCTGACAACACGCAGGAAGAGATCATCAAC
>JBNJGU010000271.1:0-3399 GCA_051747985.1 Pseudomonadota bacterium
CAACGTCATCGCCATCTGGCGCATGACCAGTGCAGCCGCCAGGTCAGTGGCTGACAGACGGCGGATTGACGAGATGACCGACATGGTGGAGCGGCTGGCCTCCCGACAACACCGGCTCAAGGAGTATGCCACCAGCACGCACTTTCACCATGACACGATGGAGCGCAGCCTGCGTCACCATCTGCATGCGGCGGGCCTGGTGCACACAGACAGAGTCTGGAACAGTTATGGTGCACTGGCCCGGGCCAACTGGCCTTTCGACCAGAAAAACTGGCCCTACCACCTGCCTTCACTGGACCGGCCCGCCGCCCCGGATGAGACCACGGCGGAACGCTACGCGCGATGGCGGCAGCACACCGCAATACAGGCATATCACCAGCGCCCGCATGAATGCATCGATGACCGCCACATACGAATTATAGACGAATCAGTCAACCACGGTGACACACAACATGACGAACACGCATGATCTGTTTTTCTCCGCATTTTATCGGAGATCCACAAGAAAAAGCGGTTTCTGGCATCATTCAAACTGCAACTGAATTCGTGTACCATTGATCGCTTGTGAAGGATACACAGGGGAAAATATGCTATATAACAGATCACGTCTGCACCAGGCCGTTCTTTCGGTCATAGCCACGTCATTCACGGTTCCGGCCGCCGCCCAGATCGAGGAGGTGCTGGTCACCGCCACAAAACGCGAAGAAAACCAGCAGGACGTACCGGTCGCCGTACAGGCGCTCGATGGCAGCGCCATCGATGATCTCAATATCGGAAACTTTGACGATTACGTGCGATTCCTGCCCAACGTGACCTTCGGCGGCCGGGGCCCGGGCCAGTCCACGGTCTACATTCGCGGCATGGCCGTGGAACCGATCACCGTATTGCTGTCCGGCGCCCAGGGCAGCGTGCCGAACGTGGCCTTGTACGTGGATGAGCAGCCGGTGACCGCACCCGGTCGAAACCTGGACGTGTACGCCGCGGACATGCAACGCATCGAAGTGCTGCCGGGGCCGCAGGGCACCGTATTCGGCGCCAGCTCGCAGGCCGGCACAGTCCGCCTGATCACCAACAAGCCGCAATTTGACGGTTTCTCGGCCGGTGCGGAAATGTCCACCAGTTCCACCAAGCACGGCGAGATGAGCAGCTCGCTGGAAGGCTATGTCAATGTTCCGGTCAATGACGAACTGGCTTTCCGCGCCGCCTTCTACAACGTGCGCAACGGCGGCTATATCGACAATACCTACGGCACCTTCACCACGGACCCGTCGATCAATCCCGAGTCCAACGCGACACCGGACGCGGTATCCTATGAAGAAGCCGACAACCTGGAACTGGTCGAGGACGATTTCAACGACAGCTTCTACCAGGGCATGCGCCTCAGCGGCACCTGGTTGATCAACCCCGACTGGGACGTGACCGTGGTCCACACCCAGCAGGAACTGGGCGCCGACGGGGTGTTCGACTATGACCCCGAGGTCGGCGAACTGGAAGCCAACCGCTTCTTCCCCGACAAGATGGAAGACGAGTTCGGCCTGACCACCTGGACCGCCAACGGCCGACTGGGCATGTTGCAGGCCGTCTACACCGGTGGCTACCTGGACCGGGAGATCAACCAGTCGGTGGACTATACCGGCTATAACAACTCCGGTGCTTTCATCAACTATTACACCTGTACCTATTCGAACCCGGACTATGTGGTCAATTACGGCATTGATCCGCAGTACATCACGCCGGAAGGGCGCAACTGCATCAACCCGGAAAAAGGTACACAGATCGACCAGGAGCACGAGCGTGTCACGCACGAGTTCCGCCTCAGCACGCCGCAGGACCGTCGCCTGCGCGCCACCGGTGGCGTGTTCTATGATGACTTCGAAATCAACACCATGGACGACTTCCTGTACCTGGCCGTCAAGGATCTCGGGTTCGCACCGAACCAGCCGATCCCGGGCGCCCACGCCAACGATCCGTCCACCCGCAAGCCGGGCGTGGCATTCTTCAATGACGTGACCCGCACGGAAGAGCAACTGGCCTTCTTCGGGGAAGTCAGCTATGACCTGGTCCCGAACACTCTGGAGGCCACCGTGGGGCTGCGGCATTATGACCTGGAGCAGGAATTCAACGGGCAATCGGCCTTCGCCAGCGGCATTTTCGTCGGCTCCGAAGACCAGGGCGCCGGTCGTAACTACGACAATGCCGGCAGCGTCAACGCACCCGGCTTCGACCCCGATGCCGCACCGGCCGCGGGCAATGTGGACCCCGATGTACCCGGCCACAGCACCGACTCGCTGAAACTGGACGGCGTCATTCCCAAGGTGACCCTGAACTACACGCCGGCCGAGAACAAGCTGCTGTACGCGACCTACTCCGAAGGCTTCCGGCCGGGTGGCTTCAACCGCGGTGGCGGCGTCTACTCGCTGAACCTGGACTTCCCGACCGTCAAGACCACCTACGACACGGACGACGTGGTCAACTACGAGTTCGGCTGGAAGACGCGCTGGATGGATAACCGCCTGCAGTTCAACGGTAACGTCTATTTCATCGAGTGGACGGACATGCAGGTGTCGCGATTCGACCCCGAGAACGTGTCCATCCTGACCTTCATCGAGAACTCGGCCGACTCCGAGATCCGTGGCATCGAGGGTGATGTCGCCTGGGCGGCGACCCAGAACCTGACCCTGAATGCCGCCTTCTCGTATAACGATACCGAGCTGACGGATGTATCCGCGCAGATCGTGGACCTGCCGGACGAGGGCGCCCAGCTGCCCCTGACCCCGGAATTCCAGGGCACACTGCGGGCCCGCTATGACTGGTTCGCCGGCGGCTTCAACTGGTTCGCCCAGGCCGCGGCCCAGTATTCCGGTGACAGCTGGAGCTCGCTGATCGTGCAGGAACGCGAACAGCAGGACGCCTACAGCACCATGGACCTGTCCGCCGGCGTGGGACGCGATAACTGGCGTGCCAAGCTGGTCGTGGAAAATGCGACGGACGAGCGTGCCGAGTTGTTCATCAACTCGCAGGACAACATCCGCCGTATCAACACGAACCGGCCACGGACCATCGGTCTGAACCTGTCCGTGGACTTCTGACGCGATCGTGTCGGTAGAGCAAGCCAAGGCGGCCCTGCAGGGCGGAGACCCCGCAGCCGCCGCCCGATTCGCGGGCACGGCGCTGGAACAGGCCCCGGACGATACCGAAGCCCTGTATCTGCGCGCCGTCGCCCTGCGATATCTCAAGCAGTTCGATGAAGCCCTTTCCACGCTACAGCAGCTCAAAGCGCTACGGCCCGGCTATGGCCGCGCGTGGCAGGAAGAGGGCCACCTCTTTTCGCGGACCGGCGACGACGAAAGCGCCATCCGCGCCTACGAAGAAGCCATCGCACACAACCCGGCGCTGGCG
>JBNJGU010000272.1:0-3383 GCA_051747985.1 Pseudomonadota bacterium
CCTTTCTGTTTGCCCGAGTTCCACGCGGTCCCCGCGATGTCCAGGTGCGCCCATGGGTACTTCTCGGCGAAACGCGACAGGAAGCAGGCGGCCGTGATCGTTCCGGCCCTGGGGCCGCCGATGTTGGCGATGTCGGCAAAGTTGCTGTCCAGCAGGGGCTGGTAGTCATCCCACAGCGGCAGTTGCCAGGCTCTGTCATGAATGTGCTGGCCCGCTTCCAGCAGTGCATCGGTCAGCTTCTGATCATTGCCGAGCACCGCGGAAGTGACATCGCCAAAGGTGGCCACGGCCGCTCCGGTCAGCGTGGCCATGTCGATGACGGCGCGTGGATTGAATCGTTCCACGTAGGTCAGGGCATCACAGAGCACCAGGCGTCCTTCGGCATCGGTATTGAGGACTTCCACCGTCTTGCCGGACATGGTGGTGACCACGTCACCCGGCTTGGTTGCCGTGCCGCTGGGCATGTTTTCCGCCGCCGCGACCACGGCGACCACATTGATGGGCAGCTCCAGTTCCGCCACCGCTTCCATGGTGCCGATCACACTGGCGGCACCGCACATGTCGAATTTCATTTCGTCCATGCCCGCGCCCGGCTTCAGGCTGATGCCGCCGGTATCAAAGGTGATGCCCTTGCCGACCAGCACGATCGGCCTGCTGTCTTTTTTTGTCGTGCCCTTGTATTCAATGACCACCAGACGGGCCTCTTCACGTGACCCGGCGGCCACGGACAGCAGGGATCCCATGCCCAGTTTCTGCATCTGTTTCTCGCCGATGACCTGCGTCTTGAGCGTCTTGTGACGGGTTCCCAGGCGGCTGGCCTGCTGCGCCAGATAGGTGGGGGTGCAGATGTTGCCGGGCAGGTTGCCCAGCTCGCGGGCGGTATTCATGCCCGTGGCCATGCTGGCGCCAAAGCGCAGTGCGTCCTGCAGCGACTTGCGACCACTGCCGGCGGCGACAGACACGGTTTTGAGAGCGGGAGCGTCAGCCTTGCTGCTCTTGGTGCGATCATAGCGATAGCTCTGTACACCGAATTCACGCACCAGCTGGGTGACGGCCCACTCGGCATCACGCTGTTGAACGTCCAGCTCCGGCAGGGCCACCAGGGCATTCTTTGCATTGCTGCCCAGTAGCGCCTGGACGGTGGCCGTGGCGGCCTTCAGATAGTCCTTGGGTTGGAAGCTCTTTGCTTCACCGCAGCCCACCAGCAGCAGGCGCTTTGCCTTCAGACCGGTCGGGGCGTGCAGCATCAGGGTTTCACCCGGTGCGCCCTTGATGTCGCCCCGGCGCAGCGTATTGCTGACCAGCTTGTCCGCACTGTCATCCACGGCCGATGCCGTGGCCGGCTGGGTTCCCTTGCTCCATACGCCCACCACCAGACAGTCGGTGGTTTTCTTCAATGCATCAGTGCTGTGCAGCTGGTATTTCAATGTCATGTGGGCCGCCTTGTACAGTTCAGTGATAAAGATTCCTTATGGGTCGCAATCCTAATGATTTTCAGTGCCTTAAGCAATGAAAACGGACATGCGGGCGATCCCGTCCCGGTTCCGTCAGGTGGATTTTGGCGGCCGGGACGTATACTTCTCCGATCTGTCTGATTAGAATTGGCGGCCACAAACGTACGGGGCCGGATGATCCATACGGTCCGGTTTCCGTGATCCGCCGACTGAAAATCGGGGAGTGCTTTATGGCCCGCGTCAAGCTCAATATGCCCGAGCAGTTTCTGTTCCGCATGGAATATCCGGTGCGGTTCAGTGATCTGGACTATGCGCGCCATCTGAACAGTGTCGCCATGGTCCATGTACTGCATGAAGCGCGACTGCAGTTTCTGGCCAGCCTGGAGCTGACCGAGTCGAACATATTTGGTCTGGGCATGGTGGTCACCGACATGGCCATCGATTATCGTTCCGAGTCCTTTGCCCGGGATGTGCTGGTGGTCGAAGTGGGAGTGGGTGCATTCAATCGTTACGGATGCGACATCTTTTTCCAGGTGACCAATTCGGCACTGGATCGCAATGTCTGCAATGCCAAGATGGGCGTGGTATTCTTCGATTTCGACAAGCACAAGATCGCCGTGGTTCCGAAGGCCTTCAAATCGCTGGTCGGCGATTCCGAATCCGAATGACACCCGTACCGGGATTCCAGTGATACTGTTCCGCTACCTCAGCACACAGATCCTGCAGGCGATGTCCGCCGTCACCCTGATTCTGCTCGTGGTGTCGTTCACCTCCCGATTTCTGCAGTATCTGGCCGATGCCGTCGCGGGCCAGATGACCACGGATATCCTGTTGTTGTTGATGCTCTCCAGACTGCCCGAGTTCCTGCTGGTGATCATACCGCTGGCATTCTTTCTGGCGGTATTGCTCAGCTACGGGCGCATGTACGCTGACAATGAAATGACGGTGCTGTCGGCCTGCGGCTTCAGTCAACGCCGTCTGACCGGCATCACCATGAGTTGTGCCGCACTGGTGGCCGCACTGGTGGCGATATTGAGTCTGTTCCTTTCCCCGTATGGCCTGCAGAGCACCACCCGCCTGCAGCAGATGCAACAGGAACTGACGGAGCTGGATCTGATCGTTCCCGGACAGTTCCAGGCGTTCAACCGGGGACGACGCACCACGTACGCCGAAAGCATCACGGACACCGATATCGGACGGCAGTTGAGCAACACCTTCGTGGCCCTGCGCGAGGCGCCGGACGCGGGTGGACAGGCCGGGTTGCGGATCATGGTCTCGGAGACCGCGCGGCCGGAACTGGATGAAGACAGCGGTCGTCGCTATATGGTGCTGGAGAACGGTTACTACTACGATGGTCTGCCGGGAGAGGCCGATTACCAGGTGACGGAGTTCGATGCCCAGGGAATACTGTTGCCGGAACAGATCAGTTTCACGCCGGTGCTGGAAGAGCAGGCGATGCCCACCATGAGCCTGGCGGGTAGCGAGGAACCGGCGCGGCAGGCGGAGTTGCAGTGGCGTCTCAGCGTGATCCTGATGATCCCCGTGCTGGCATTGATCTCTGTGCCCCTGAGCCGGGTCGGGCCCAGGCAGGGACGGTTCAGCAAGCTGGTGCCGGCGACGCTGCTGTATGCGGCATACTTCCTGTTGCTGGAACTGGTGCGGGAGCGCGTCGGCAGCGGCGAGCTGGCGCCGTGGCCGGGCATGTGGACGGTGCATGCCGGTTTTCTGATACTGGCCTTGCTGTTGTTGCGTCCGCCGGCGATCCTGCATGGTGTCCCCGGTTTTCGGCCACAGGGGCGCTGACATGGTGATACTGCAACGATATATCGCGCGTACCGTGTTGCTTGCCATGCTGATGGTGCTGGCATTGATGTCCGCCGTGGACCTGATTTTCTCTCTGGCGGACGAGCTGACCGACACCAGTGATCA
>JBNJGU010000273.1:0-3382 GCA_051747985.1 Pseudomonadota bacterium
TTCCCAGTGGTATGGATCTCCTTTGAGTTTCTGCGCAGCAAACTTCTTACCGGGTTCCCCTGGGGCAGCACCCGGGTGATCATGATCACCGGGGATCATGCCGTGACCGCTGGTGCCATCGGCAACATGATCGGTCTTGGCGGAAACGGGCGGGTCGTGACCGGCAGGGAGCTGGAGAGTCTCGATGACGGGGCCCTGGAGCGGTTGATCGCCGATACGGACATATTCGCCCGCACCACTCCGGAGAACAAATTGCGTCTGGTCAGGGCGCTGCAGGCACAGGGGCTCACCGTGGCGATGACCGGCGACGGAGTCAATGACGCGCCGGCATTGAAGCAGGCCGATGTGGGCATCGCCATGGGTCGGAAGGGCAGCGAGGCCGCCCGGGAGGCATCGGACCTCGTGCTGGCGGATGACAACTTTGCCTCCATCGCGGCAGCGGTCCGGGAGGGTCGTACCGTGTATGACAACATCAGAAAACTGATAGGCTGGGCCCTGCCCACCAACGGCGGCGAGGCCGGAACCATAGTGCTGGCACTGGCATCTGGCATGGCGTTGCCGATCACGGCGATCCAGATACTCTGGGTCAACATGATCACTGCCGTCACACTCGGGATTGCCCTGGCCTTCGAGCCGACGGAAGAGAACACCATGCGCCGGCCGCCCAGGCCACGCCGTCAACCACTCCTCACCGGCACGCTGGTCTGGCAGATCGTGCTGGTTTCCGCGCTGTTCCTGGCTGGTGTCTTCGGCATCTACCAACACACACTATCGCAGGGACATTCCCTGGAACTGGCCCGGACCATGGCCATGAACACCCTGGTGGTCATGGAGATTTTCCTGTTGTTTTTCATCCGCAACATCCATGGCACTTCGCTGACCTGGCGGGCTCTGATGGGGACCCCGGCGGTCTGGATTGCCGTCCTGATCGTGGCGGTCGCCCAGATCGGCATGACATGGGCACCTGCAATGCAGCGACTCTTCGGAACGGAAGGCCTGAGTCCGTCCCAATCCCTGCTGATTTTCATGCTCGGCGTGCTGCTTTTCGTGATCGTCGAGACGGAGAAACAGCTACGATTGCGATGGCAGGCAAGGAGGCAGGCTCTTGTGGATTGAACTGCTGGTGGCGCTGGCCGTGGGCCTGCTGATCGGCCTGGAGCGGGGTTGGCAGAAAAGACAGGCGCCGGAAGGAACCCGTTTCGCTGGACTGCGTACGTTCGGACTGCTGGCGGTCCTGGGGGCGGTGCTGAGCCTGCTGGCAGGCGATCTCGGAACGTTGCTGCTGACGGGAGGTTTTGTTTCCGTCACGGCATTGATCATAGTGGCGCATATACTGGAGTCCCGGCAGGACGGCGATTATGGCATCACCACGCCCGTCGCCGCGCTGCTCACATTCACTCTGGGTGCCGCCGCTGGTGGCGGGTATACCACATTGGCTTCCGCCATTGCCGTGATCGCCACCATTCTGCTGGCCATGAAGCCGGCATTGCATCACTGGGTGGATCGTCTGCAGCAGCAGGAGCTGTATGCCGTGCTCAAGATGTTGCTGATCTCGGTGGTGATCCTGCCTGTACTGCCCGACCGGGGCTATGGACCCTGGCAGGCACTGAACCCGTATGAGATCTGGTGGATGGTGGTGTTGATCGCCGGCATTTCCTTCGTCGGCTACTTCGCCATCCGGATTGTCGGTCACCGCCGGGGCATACTCGCCACGGGACTGTTCGGTGGTCTGGCATCCTCCACGGCGGTCACGCTCAGTCTGTCGCGGCTGGCCGGACGCGACCGGGATCTGTCCCCGTTGTTGGCCGCTGGTGTCCTGCTGGCGGCAGGCACGATGTTTCCCCGCATCCTGGTGGAGATCATGGTGGTGAATCCGGCCCTGCTGTCCGCGACCGCCCCGCCGATGCTGGTGATGATGATCATCAGCTATGTCGGCGTGCCGCTGCTTGTCCGTCGGGGCATGCGCACAGATCCCACGAAGGAGGTATCAGTGAACAATCCGTTCGAACTGCTACCCGCGCTGAAATTCGCCGCATTGCTCATCGGGGTGATGCTGGCCGCTGAACTGGCGCTGCAGTGGTTCAGCGACGAGGGGATATACGCGGTGGCCGCGTTATCGGGGCTCACGGATGTAGACGCGATCACGCTGTCATTGTCACGCATGGCCCGCGATCGGATCAGCTCTGAGGTGGCGGTCACCGCCATCGTCATTGCCGCCTGTGTCAACACCCTGGTCAAGGGGGTGCTGGCTTCGATGATCGGTGGTCGTCTGATGGCGATGTACGTCATGAGTGTTACCCTGTGTGCAGCGGCAGGAGGTCTGTTGACGGTTCTGCTGGTCTGATTACACAGGGGAGCTGAATGACATCATCACTGCATCCGTATGAATCACTGTCGCCCGATCGCGTGCTTGACGCGGTGGAGGCGCTGGGCTGGCGCAGCGATGCCCGCATCTTCGCGTTGAACAGCTACGAAAACCGGGTCTATCAGGTTGGCATCGAGGGGGACCGACCCGTGATCGTCAAGTTCTATCGGCCCGATCGCTGGAGCGAGGAGCAGATCCAGGAAGAACATGATTTTGCGCAGGAACTGGCCGATCTGGATATTCCCGCGGTACCACCACTACGGCTTGACGGGGGCCGCAGTCAGCATGACTTCGATGGTTTCACTTTCGCGGTGTTTCCGCACTTGAGAGGTCGCGCGCCCGAACTGGACAATATGGATGACCTGCTGGTGATGGGACGCTTTCTGGGACGCGTGCACCTTTGTGGTTGTCAGCGACCATTCGTCCATCGCCGTACGCTGTCCGCACAACGCTTTGGTGAAGACAGCCGCGAGTATCTGCTGACCAACGACTTCATCCCCGATTCGTTGCGGGAGGCCTATGACACCGTGACGCGTGATCTGCTCGATACGATCTATCGGCAATTTGCTGAAATCGGAGAACTGGACTCCGTGCGACTACACGGCGACTGCCATCCCGGCAACGTGTTGTGGCAGGGCGAGACGCCCTGGTTCGTGGACTTCGACGATGCCATGAACGGTCCGGCCATCCAGGACCTGTGGATGTTGCTCAGTGGCGATCGCGATCAACGTCAGGGACAATTACTGGAGCTGATCGAGGGCTATAACGAATTCCACCATTTCAGGCCGCGGGAACTGGCCCTGGTGGAGCCCCTGAGAACGCTCCGGATCATGCATTACAGCGCCTGGCTGGCCCGGCGCTGGGATGATCCCGCCTTCCCGATGAGTTTTCCCTGGTTCAATACGGAACGCTACTGGGCCGAACATGTACTGGAACTGCGCGAACAGCGCGCGGCGCTGGATGAGCCGCCACTGCGGTTGATGTGGTAGACGACTCTGCTATGATCCGGGAACCGGT
>JBNJGU010000274.1:0-3377 GCA_051747985.1 Pseudomonadota bacterium
GGATCTCGGGCCGCGCGCTGCTGGTGACGTTCCTGCAGTTCCGGCATGATCCGGCGCAGCGGGTAGTAGGTGTCATACTCCACCGGCCGGACCGTATCCCAGGGCAATGCGCCATCCAGATTGCTTTCCCCCATGGAGTCAATGGCCTGATAGCGATCAGGGAACTCGATATCGGGCATGACACCACGATGCTGGGTACTGGCACCGGAGATGCGGTAAAACTTGGAGCGCGTCAGTTTGACCTGCCCGTAATCCATCGGGATGATCTCCTGCACCGTGCCCTTGCCAAAGGTCTGCCCGCCAAGGACGATACCACGCTGGTAGTCCTGGATGGCGCCAGCGAAAATCTCGGAGGCGGAGGCGCTGGCCCGATTGACAAGCACGGCCAGGGGGCCGTTATAGGCGGTTCCAGTATCCGTGTCGCCGTAGGAGCGGACGAACCCATTTCGCAATCCCGAGTAACGGATCTGCACCGTGGGCCCGCCCTCTATGAACAGTCCCACCAGCTCATTGGCTTCGTTCAGCGAGCCGCCGCCGTTGTAACGCAGATCCATCACCACGGCCTCGACATTCTCGTCCTGCAGCTCATCCAGCAGTCTCGCCACATCGCGGGAGGAACTGCGATAGTCTTCATCGCCGCGCTGGGCCGCCTGGAAATCCATGTAGAAAGAGGGCAGGGTGATGACGCCCACCCGGTACTGCTGCCCGTCCATCTCCACATCGATGATGTCGGAACTGGCAAACTGTTCGGTCAGTTCAACGGTGTCCCGGGTGATGGCAATCTCGCGGGCCGCCGCTTCGCTGGTGGCCTCGGCCGGTATGACGTTGAGCCGGACCGTGGTGCCTTTCTCGCCTCGGATCTGATCGACCACATCGTCCAGTCTCAGCCCGATGACGTCCTTCATCTCACCGGATTCACCCTGGCCGATGGCGATGATGCGGTCGCCGGCCTTGAGCTCTCCAGCCTGTTCGGCGGGACCGCCCTTGATCAGTTCAGCGACCTTGGTGAACTCTCCCTCGATGGTCAGCTGGGCACCGATTCCCTGCAGGGACCCTCGCAGGCCCATGTTGAAGTTTTCTGAATCCCGTGGTGAAAAATACCCCGTATGCGGGTCGACTGTCTTTGCCACGGTGGACAGGTAGGACTGGAACACATCCCGGCTGTTGGTCTTGGTCAACTGGCTGAGCTGATTCCGGTACCGTTCACTGAGCCGCTCTTCCACGGTCTCCATGTCCATGCCGGTCAGCTTCAGGCTGAGTGCACTGTTCTTGACCCGCTTGCGCCACAACTCATCCAGTGCCTGCCGGTCTGTCGCCCATTCCGCATCGTCCCGATCAATCTCCAGATGCTCCTCGACAGTGAAGTCCAGATCGGCCAGATCCGATTCGACATGGTCGATGGTCCAGATCAGCCGCTCCATCACCCGCTGAACATATCGGTTGTAGATCTCGAAAGCGGGTTCGATGTTACCGGATTGCAACAGGCCCGCCAGTTCCTCTTCATAGCGGGAGAACTCATCCAGATCGCTCTGCAGGAAGTACAGTCTGGATCCATCCAGCGCCTCGATGTAGTTATCGTATACGCGGCGGGAAAAACGTTCGTCGAACGTGACATCCGCGTAATGCTTGCTCTCCAGCTCACGGAGCAGCTCCATGGCGGTTTCGCCATGCACCGGCTCTGAGTCCAGCCGGCTGTAGAGCTCCTCCAGGACCAGCGTATCAGGCAGGCCATCCTCGTCGAATGCCTCCCTCTCTTCTGCCTCACCACTGTCCGTGGTGTCATCCGCCGCCATCGCATGAAGGCCGGTAAAAGCCATCCACACAGCCATCAACAGGGCTGCCAGGATGCCGGGCCGGTGCGTGGTGAAGGGGCTGCTTCTGTCTGCTCTGCTCATATTCATCTGGTCCTGAAAGGTCTGTTCAATGAGATGATCCGATAACACCCTTGATAGTACGTTTGATGTTGTCCTGTCAACCACCGCGGACCCGCTTGTGACGTGCACTGGCATGCCGTTCGGTGCGCTCGACATCGATGTAACGATCGGTGATGGCGCTGGATCCATGGCCCGCATCGTCCCGGACATGTTCCCGGGGGCGGTGCTTCACGTCCTCGGAAATCCCGGTATGACGCAACCAGTGGACCGTTGCCGCCGACAATCGTTCCGCTTCTTCTGTGAAACCTTCTTCACGCATCCTTTCTTGCGCCCGTGTAAAACATTGTTGCACGATGGCGCGAATCTGACGTGTGCTGGTGATGCCTCCCTTGCCGCGGGTCTTGTGCACCAGCGGCGCTGTCTCTCCGGGCTTCGGCAATGCCGGCAGGCCGCGGGAGAGCCGGTACCGCTTCAGCGCCGCCAGCATTTCGTCACTGACGGAAATGTCGCGCTCCTTGTTACCCTTGCCGACCGTCACGAACCACCAGTTGCCTTCCAGGTCCGGTTGGAAATGCCCCATCTGTGGTGCCCAGCGATCGCTTTCCACCAGCTCGGAAATGCGCAGGTACATGGCGAAGAGGGCATTCATGATGAACAATGTACGTTCGTGTCGGGCAGGTTCGTCGGCCGCCATGCGTTCCGCGGTCTCGATGACAAAGTCCCACTGCAACGGGGACAGGCGCCGTATTTCCCCGCTGCCCTGGCGCTTGCGCAGGAACTTGCTCTTCTGACGGATGCCGGCCACCGGATTGGCCCCGGTATGACCTTCCTGCACCAGATAGTTGAAGAAGCTGCTCAACACCGCAAAGCAGGACTGCAGCGCGGATTGCGATAGCAGATACTGCCTGTTGTCCTCGCCTTCGACGGGGGGGAGGCCGGGCAGTATATAGGGACGCCAGGCGGGATTGGGAATCCGTCGCCCCTCGTGGTCCAGATAACGCGGCACATGCTGCCGACCGATCCAGGACGGTGGCGGATCACGGGTGAACTCGATGAAGCTCTCTACATCATCGCGCTGAACCGAGGGCAGTGTCTTCCCGTTCACCAGCCAGCTCCATTGAAGAAAGTGCTCGAGCTCTCTTCTGTAACTACTGAAAGTATCTGCACTTCCGCGATAACTGTATAGAAACTCACAGGCGCGTCGATAATCCTCCAGTGCGCCTTCCGGCGGGTCGTCAATGGCATGCGCGACGGACGCGGGCGGTCGGCGGAACGGATTGTCCATGTGTTCCAGGGTGTCGAACAGGGGTTGCGGTGTCCTGCGATTCATATCAGCCCGCCTCCGGTCCACCGCGACGCACCGCGCTGGCACTGACACCGAAGCAGCGCTGGAATGCGCGGGAGAAGGCGGCCTGGGATCGATACCCGACCTGGGCCGCGGTGTCCGTCACCGCATCGCCCGACTGCAGCATCTGCCAGGCCAGCTGCATGCGCCACCAGGCC
>JBNJGU010000275.1:0-3363 GCA_051747985.1 Pseudomonadota bacterium
GGCAAGACCACGCTGCTGAAACTGCTGCTTGGCGACCTGGAGCCGCAGGCCGGTAATATCAAGCGTGGCAGCAAGCTGGAAGTGCTGTACTTCGACCAGCTGCGCGCCGGCCTGGATCCGAAACAGTCCGTGATCGACTTCATCGCAGAAGGCCGTGAGTTCATCACCCTGAATGGCAAGCAGCGCCATGTGATCAGCTATCTGCAGGACTTCCTGTTTCCGCCCCGGCGCAGCCGCCAGCCGGTGGAAGCACTGTCCGGCGGCGAGCAGAACCGCCTGATCCTGGCCAAGCTCTTCAGCAAACCGGCCAATGTCATGGTACTGGACGAGCCGACCAACGACCTGGACATGGAAACCCTGGAGCTGCTGGAGGAGATCCTGTTGGACTTCGACGGCACCATCCTGCTGGTCAGTCACGATCGTGCCTTTCTGGACAATGTGGTGACCAGCAGCATCGTATTCGAGGGCGACGGTCAGGTGCGGGAGTATATCGGCGGTTACGAGGACTGGCTGCGGCAGGGCGGAAAGATGTACGCGCTGGAAGGCCCCACCGGTCAGCGAGGCACGTCGGCGCGCGGCGAGGCGGCCCAGCCGCCCGTGAAAAAAGAGCACACGCGCCGTGACACCAACGTAAAAAAACCGGCGCCAAGCCGGGAGCAGAAAGCGCGGCAGAAGGCACTGGAGCGCGTGACCCGGGACATCGAGAAAACCGAAGCCCGGATCGGCAAACTGGAACAGGAGATGGCCGAACCCGGATTCTACGACCAGGATCAGGTCCGCGTGCAGCAGGCGCTGGACCGGATGGAGGTCCTGCAGGGCGAGCTGGACTCATTGTTCGGCGAGTGGGAAGAGCTCGAATCTACTCAAGAATCTTGATCCACTCACCCGGCTCGGGATTCCCGATCGGATAGTAGCCGTTGATCAGTCGCAGTGTCTCCTCGGCGTACTGCGGCAGCGGACTCTGTTGTGCCACCGCTTCCCAGGAAAACTGCGGCCCGACCCGGACAAACTCGATATTGAGCTCGCTCTGCTCCTCCTCATTGGCCTGGGCCACCCGGAAGCTGCGGATCGAAGCCATCAGCATCCGGTCCATTTCCTCGATCTGTGCCTCGTCCTGGACCGTGCCGGTGAAAATCATCGCGCGCAGTCCCATGTAGATCACCGCGACCCGTTGCAGGGCTCCGTCCTCCGGTTCACGCATCACACCAGTGAAACCCTGCAGCCGGAATTGGCTCAGCGTCTCGGTTTCGGCCAGGTCAAGATCCAGCTCATCCCGTACGAACTGATGCGGCGGCACCCGCGACTGCAGACGGCGGGTCTCCACCCGCAGCATGGCACCCTCCTCCGGAGCCGTGGCCGTCACGGTGGTGGGCGTCTCGCGGATGGACCACTCCGGAGGAAACACCATGGTGTACCCCAGCAGATCCTGATAGTACCGTTGCCCGCCAGAACGCGCGCCCTGCCGCTGTCCGAACACCAGTCCATTCATGGCCTGCCGGAACTGCGCCGGATCGGGCTCGTACTCCGCCTCCGACTCACCTTCGGCGGAGACATCGCCGACCGCTCGCTGCAGCCGTTCATCGTTGCGCGGATGGGTGGCGAACAGGCCATGGTAGCCAGCGCGCTGCCCGGCCACCTGGACATTGAAGTCCTCCTGGTTCTTGAGGATAGACAGCACCTCGATGACCGCCTGCGGGTCGTAACCGGCATTGCGCAGGTAGACCGCGCTGAGACTGTCGGCCTCCAGCTCGTTCTCGCGCCCGAACCCGCTGACGCCGGCCTGGGTCCAGAGCGAACCGAGTTGCGACAGCTCCGAGCCGACATAGGCGCTACCCGTCGCCACGGCGGCGACAAAACCACCAATACCGGCCGCGGTGCGGCCAAGGTTGCCCCGGGCCTGCTGCTGCACGGCATGACGGGCCGTGACATGGCCGATTTCATGGGCCAGCACCGCGGCCAGCTGGTCTTCCGAGTTGAGGAAAGTGAGCAGGCCACGATTGATGTAGATATAACCGGCGGGGAGAGCAAACGCGTTGATCTCGGGACTGTCGATGACGGTGAAAGTGAACTCCAGGTCATCGCGATGGCTGGCGGCGGCCAGACGCTGGCCGACCTCGTTGACATACTCGGTGACCGGCCCCTCTTCCATTACGCGCATCGACGAAAGGACTTTCTCGTGTTCTTCGCGACCGATCTCCCGTTCGCGGTTTTCGCTCATCAGCACGAGATTGGGGCGCCCGGTCGCCGGGTTGGTGGCGCAGGACATCAGTACGGCACTACAAAGGCCGACGCACAGAAACTGCCTGATCATGCGCATGGCGCTCTACTCAACCTCCCACCACAAACTGCTTCAGCTGGCTCGCCAGCGAACTGCAGGCATTGGCCTCCACCCGCGCCAGCAACGGGATGGGTACCACCACGGCCGGCAGATAGGACTGACCATTGGCATCGGCACTGATGGTGCCCACCGATTCATAGGAAGCGACATCCCATACACGCGCCTCGAAACTGGAATCGTCTTCCCATGAACCGAAACCGAAACATCCACCACCATAAGGGCCCACGGTACAGGACAGTGATCCCATCTGACTGATGGTCTCGGTCTGCCCGTCAAGCCAGACGATATAGCGGACGCCCCACTCGTTGATCTTGTCGGTGACCTGGGGCCTGGCCATCAGCTGCTCCAGATCGGTGCTGCGCATCGGCGCCGTGCGTGGCTCGAACCAGGGAAACAGCGAATCGACAAACTCCTGCTCGGGCACAACCCGCAACCCGTCACGACCGTTCGACATCCGGTCACCGACACATTCGACGAAGTCAGCGGCCGTGTCATAACTGCCCCCCTGTCGTCGACCAAGGATGACGATCGACTCCGCTTCATTTATGCCGGTCTCGCCCTGGCGGAACTCGTCGATGGTCGTCGTGGTACAGGCAGCCAGCACCATCACAACCCCGCTCGTAGCCAGCGCCTTCAAACCCTGTCTGATATTCATGTCATCGCACCTGTCAGCGCACTCGATTTACCTGCTTTTTACTGCCTCTTCCCGATTAGACAGAGATTCCGCCTGTTTTACTTCATCCGCCAGAAAAAGTCGTCACCTCAACGGGACTCCAGCCAGTCACGGACTCCGGGCACACCCGTGAAACCCAGCGCAAAACTGCTGCCCAGGTCGCGCAGCGCAGCGACCGTCGCGGACCCGATGCTGGCATCCGCCGAACGCAGTGACTCCTGCTCCACCTTGCCGTAGGCGGTCATGACCCAGTCGGCGATGGTATCGCCGTCCGGCTCGGCCAGCCGCATGTTGTAGCGCACCCAGACCTCGTAGACATCAAGTCGCGTCTTCTGCGGCAACGCCAGCTGAA
>JBNJGU010000276.1:0-3363 GCA_051747985.1 Pseudomonadota bacterium
GCCCGCCATGGATGGCGGGCGCCGAGCCCTACACGGATGTATTCACGGGCGTCTCCTGAGCGGGACTTACACCGCCTCAATCCGGGCTACGAAGTGCCGCCTCCATGGCGATCAAGCGCCCACTGAACATGCTCCCGAACCAACGCCGACGGATGGTCAACCCGCTTACGGAGCGCTTCCACCACGGGCACGGTGGTCGGCGCATTGCCCAGGGCCACCGCGATGTTGCGCAGCCACCGCTCGTGCCCGATCCTCCGGATCGCCGAGCCCTCTGTATTGCGCAGGTATTCTTCCTCCGTCCACAGAAACAATGACGCCAGTTGGCTGTTGTCCAGGCCGTGGCGCGGGCGGAAATCCTGCTCATCGGTGATGTGGGTGAACTTGTTCCAGGGACAGATCAGCTGGCAGTCGTCGCAGCCGAACACGCGGTTGCCGATCAGCGGGCGCAGGTGTTCGGGGATGGCGCCGTGCAGTTCGATGGTCAGGTAGGAGATGCAGCGCCGGGCGTCGAGCTGATTGGGGCCGACGAAGGCATCGGTGGGACAGATGTCCAGGCAGGCGCTGCAGCTGCCGCAGTGGGGTTCGCCGGGCTCATCCACGGGCAGGGGCAGGTCGGTGAACAGTTCGCCCAGGAAGAACCAGGAGCCGGCCTTCTTGTTGAGCAGCATGGTGTTCTTGCCGATCCAGCCCAGGCCGGCTTTCTCGGCCAGCGCGCGCTCCAGCACCGGGGCACTGTCGACGAAGGCCCGGTAGCCGTGATCTCCGACCGCTTCGGTGATCCGGGTCGCCAGGTGTTGCAGGCGTTTGCGGATCAGCTTGTGATAGTCACGACCCCGGGCGTAGCGCGAGACATAGGCGGTATCTTCGTTGTCCAGGCCCTCCAGACTGTTGTCCCGGGTCAGTGCGTAGTCCATGCGCACACAGATCACGCGCAGGGTGCCGGGATGGAGCTTTTCCGGATGCAGGCGCAGGTCGCGGTGGCGGGGCATGTACGTCATGTCGCCGTGGTGGCCGGCGGCCAGCCAGGCATCGAGGTGATCGGCGTGGGCGGACAGGTCGGTGTCGGTGACGGCGGCCTGCTGGAAACCCAGCTCCCGCGCCCAGCGCTGGATGTCGCCGTGCAGCTGTCGCAATGCGGTATCGGTCAGTGTCGTCGGAGCAGGCATCAGAGCTGGCGCAGTATGTCGGTGGCTTTTTCCAGCGTGCTGTCGTCCTTGCAGAAGCAGAAGCGGATGATGCGGGTCTCCGGGGCGACCTCGTGGAACGGTGACATGGGGATGGCGGCGACACCGGCTTCCCGGGTCAGCCAGTTGCAGAATTCACGGTCTTCCATGTCACTGATGTCGCTGTAGTCCACGCACTGGAAATACGTGCCGGCCGATGGCGTGAACCGGAACCGGGATCCCGCCAGCAGGCGGCAGAAAGTGTCGCGTTTCCGTTGATAGAAGTCCGGCAGTTCCAGGTGGTGTTCCGGGTGTTCGCGCATGAAGTCGGCAATGGCGTACTGCAGAAAGCTGTTGGTGGTGAATGTGACGAACTGGTGTACCTTGCGGAACTCCGCCGACAGGGGCGCCGGTGCCACACAGCAGGCCATTTTCCAGCCGGTGGCGTGGTAGGTCTTGCCAAAGGAGAATACGGCGAAGCTGCGTGGCCACAGTTCGTCATGGGTCAGCACGCTGTGGTGGCGCTGGCCATCGAACACCATGTGTTCGTAGACTTCATCCGACAGGATGAACAGGTCATCCCGGCCCCGGGTCAGATCGGCGAGCCGATCCAGGTCGTCCCTGCTGAATACCGAGCCGGCCGGGTTGTGTGGCGAATTCACCACGATCAGACGGGTCCGCGCGGTGATGGCCTGCCGTGCGCGATTCCAGTCGATACGGTAATCAGGTGCGGTCATGGGGATGTGCACGGCCGTGCCCCCCGCCAGGGTCACGGACGGTGCATAGGAATCGTAGGCCGGATCGAACAGCAGCACTTCGTCGCCCGGATGCACCACGGCCTGTATGGCATCGAACAGGGCCTCGGTGGCGCCCGCTGTCACAGTCACCTCCTGATCCACACTGACCGCGCGGCCGTAAAGAGCGTGTATCTTGGCGGCAATCTGTTCGCGCAGCTCCGGGATGCCGGTCATGGGTGCATACTGGTTGCGACGACTGTTCAGGTGAAAGGCGACCCGTTCGCGCAATGCCTCCGGGCAGTCGAAATCGGGGAAACCCTGCGACAGGTTGATGGCATTGTAATCCTGGGCCATCTTCGACATCACAGTGAAGATGGTGGTGCCAGTGTCGGGGAGCTTGCTGCGCACGGTGCGGACCTCGGGCCGGATGTTTCGATTCCTGATCGGCGTAGTGTACCGTAATGTCGCGGGGACAGGCATGACCGGAGACGGGCAACGAAAACGACAATGGAGAACAGGCGAAATGGCAGCAGTACAGAATCAGCCATCAATGACAACGAACCTCCAGGCGGAGCCGGCATGGACCGGGGGCGTGGCGCGCAGCCTTCCCCTGCTGGACCTGCGCGGTGGCAGACAGGCCCTGCTGGACTACTTCCACAATACCTGGGCGCTCACCGAAACGCTGTTCTCCGCGCTGACCTCGGAGGAAGCCTGGTTCGTGCGTCCCTACCACAAGACCCGCCATCCGTTGATTTTCTATTACGTGCATCCGGTCAGTTTCTATGTCAACAAGATGATCGTGGCCGGGCTGATCGAAGAGCCGGTGGATCCGGCGTTCGAAGCGCTGTTCGAGACTGGCGTGGACGAGATGACCTGGGATGACCTGCACGAGGGCGACCAGGAGGTCTGGCCGTCGCTGGCCGAGGCCCAGGCGTATCGGGCACGGGTGTACGACCTGGTCAGTGACGTGATCCGCCATCATCCCGCGCTGGACGGTGAGATCACCATGGACAGTCCGGGCTGGGCCCTGGCCATGTGCTGTGAACATGAACGCATCCATCTGGAGACGTCCAGTGTGCTGATGCGTGAACTGCCGGCGCAGTATTTGCGCACGCCCGGGCAGTGGCCTGCCCTGCCCATGCAGGCGGAGCGCGACGAGTGTGCGTCGGACCCGGTGCCCGGTGTGCACTATCCGTCCCGTAATCCCCTGGTGGATGTGCCGGAGCAGACCGTGGTGTTGGGCAAGCCACGTGACTGGCCCACGTTCGGCTGGGACAACGAGTATGGTCGCGACACCCGGAAGGTCGAACCGTTCCGGGCGTCAAAACAGCTGATCAGCAACGGTGAATTCTATGAATTCGTGCGTAGCGGTGCCTACCTGGACGACCGGTACTGGTCTACCAGCGGTGCCGCCTGGCGCAAATTCCGCAATACCCGCTGGCCCACATTCTGGGTGCAGCATG
>JBNJGU010000277.1:0-3340 GCA_051747985.1 Pseudomonadota bacterium
AGCTGCGTTTCTGGAAATCATAGACCGATAGCGGTGAGAAAAACCGCGCCGAACCGGAAGTCGGGAGCACGTGACTGGGCCCGGCACAGTAGTCTCCCAGCGCCTCCGGCGTGTATCGCCCCATGAAAATGGCACCCGCATGGGCGACTCCATCCAGCAACGCATCCGGGTCGGACACAGACAGCTCCAGGTGCTCCGGGGCGATGAGGTTGCTGACCCTGACCGCCTCGTCCAGGTCACGAACGCGGATCAGCGCGCCACGATCACCCAGCGACTGACGGATGATGTCGGCCCGCTCCATCCGCGGCAACAGCCGCCGGATACTCTGCTCCACCCGCTGCAGGAACTCGCCGTCCGGGCTGATCAGTATCGATTGCGCCTGTTCATCATGCTCGGCCTGGGAAAACAGGTCCAGGGCAATCCAGTCGGGGTCGGTTTCACCATCGCAGATGATGGTCAATTCCGAGGGGCCCGCGATCATGTCGATGCCAACGTCACCAAACACCTGCTTCTTGGCGGCCGTGACAAACACGTTGCCCGGTCCGACGATCTTGTCCACGGACGGGATATGTTCCGTACCATAGGCCAGCGCGGCAATCGCCTGGGCTCCGCCAATCGTGAACAGCCTGTCCACGCCGGCCAGGGCGGCGGCGGCGAAAATCAGCCAGTTGTCCGGTCCGTAGGCCGTGGGCACCACGACCACGATCTCGCTGACGCCGGCCACTCGGGCCGGAATGGCAGTCATCAGCACCGAGGACGGATAACTGGCCTTGCCCCCGGGGACATAGATGCCGGCCCGCTGCAGCGCGACCACTTTCTGTCCATAGCGAGACCCGTCTTCCTCGGAATATTCCCACGACTCCAGACCCTGTCGCTGATGATAGCGACGAATCCGTTCCGCGGCCTGTTCCAGCGCATCGCGCTGGGCTTCCGGTAGCTGCTCCAGGGCATGCTGCATCTGTTCCCGGCTGACTTCCAGGTCCTTCATGCTGTCCGCGGGAAAGGGATCGAAGCGCCGAGTGTACTCCAGTACCGCTTCATCGCCCCGCGCACGCACGTTCGCGATGATGTCGGACACGATTCCGCTGACCCGCTGATCCGTGGCCATGCCACGATCGAGCAGCACATCCAGCCGATCCGCAAACCCGGCATCATTGGCATCCAGTGTGTTGATGGAAAACGATTCACTCATAGAGGCTTCCGTCCGTCAGGTATCGGGGGTTTCCACGGCCGCCGCAATCCGGTCCAACAGCAAGCGGACAGGCTGATGCTTCATTTTCATGGCCGCCTTGTTGACGATGACCCTTGAACTGATCTGCGCGATCAGCTCAAGCGGCTCCATGCCATTGGCGCGCAGCGTATTACCGGTATCGACTATGTCGACGATCTGGTCCGCCATGCCCATGGCCGGCGCCAGCTCCAGGGCGCCGTTCAATTTGATGATGTCCGCCTGGACACCACGGTCGGCAAAGTGGCGCTTGGCGATATTGACGAATTTGCTGGCCACGCGAATCCGGCCCCGCGGCGGCTCGGCCCCCACCGGGGCAGCGGTCATCAGCCGACAACACGCCAGATTCAGATCCAGAGGCTCATAGAAAGGGGATTCGCCGTATTCCATCAGGAGATCCTTGCCCACAATCCCCATGTCCGCGCTGCCAAACTCCACATAGGTGGGAACGTCCGATCCCCTGACCACCATCATCCGCAGCTCCGGCAGGTTGGTATCAAAAATCAGCTTGCGACTTTCTCCGATATCCTCCAGAGGATGGATACCGGCCCGCTCCAGCATCGGCAATACTTCCTTGAGAATTCGCCCCTTGGTCAGCGCAATGACAACCTGTGATTCCGACATGATTCAGTTCTGTCCGCGAGTTGGATCCGTGAATGGGTTCAGGACGGCAGCCGGCGAATCCGGGCGCCGAGCAACTGCATTTTTTCCTCGATGCACTCGTATCCACGATCGATATGGTAAATACGGTCCACAATGGTTCGATTTTCCGACACCAGCCCGGCGATGATCAGGCTGGCGGAAGCACGAAGATCCGTGGCCATCACGGGTGCACCTTTCAGGGAGGGCACTCCGGTGACCAACACCGTGTTGCCCTGCACCTGCATGGAAGCCCCCATGCGATTCATCTCGTGCACGTGCATGAAGCGGTTCTCGAACACGGTTTCAGTGATTGATCCGGAGCCCGAGGCGATCGCATTGAGCGCCGTGAACTGGGCCTGCATGTCAGTGGGAAAAGCCGGATACGGGGCTGTTCGCAGTGACACCGCCTTGGGCCGACGACCGTGCATGTCCAGATCGATCCAGTCTTTGCCCACCCGGACATCGGCGCCAGCCTCCTCCAGCTTGGCCAGCACCGACTCCAGAATATCGGGCCGGGTATCCTTAAGCCGCACATGGCCCCGCGTGGCCGCCGCCGCAATGAGATAGGTGCCGGTTTCAATCCGGTCAGGCATCACGGCATAGTGGCAGCCATGCAGGGACTCCCGGCCGTTGATCACGATGGTGTCGGTCCCGTGGCCGCGTATGTCCGCCCCCATGGCGATCAGGCATTCAGCCAGGTCCACCACCTCGGGTTCACGGGCCGCATTCTCGATCACCGTCTGCCCTTCCGCCAGGGTTGCCGCCATCAGCACATTCTCGGTGCCGGTGACGGTACTCAGGTCCATGAAAATCTGCGCGCCCTTCAGGCGACCGTTGACCCGGGCCTTGATGTATCCATCCTCGACCACGATGTCGGCACCCATCTTTTCCAGCGCACTGATGTGCAGATCGACCGGCCGGCTACCGATGGCACAGCCGCCGGGTAGCGCCACTTCTGCCTCTCCATGATGGGCCAATAACGGCCCCAGAACGAGGATCGAAGCACGCATGGTCTTGACCAGGTCATACGGTGCACTGCATCGATTGATGGTGGAAGCGGTGATCTCGACGTTCATTTTCTCGTCAAGCACCGGCTCCACGCCCATACACCCCAACAGTTCCAGCATGGTGGTGATGTCATAGAGATGGGGCAGATTCTGGATCACCACCGTGTCCCGGGTCAGCAGCGTCGCTGCCAGGATCGGGAGCGCGGAATTCTTGGCTCCCGCGATGCGTATCTCGCCATTGAGGCTGATACCGCCATCAATCACCAGTTTGTCCATGGATAGTCCTGTCTGTCGGGTCGGGCGGGGGTCGGGTCAGGTCTTGTCCGCTTCCTCGGGGGTCAGCAGCTGCATGCTGACGGCATGGATGGCTCCCGATGCGATATGCGGATTGAGAATGGCATACACGGACTGCTGCCGGCGCACGGCATTGAGCCCCTCGAACCCGCGGTCCACGGCGGTGACC
>JBNJGU010000278.1:0-3320 GCA_051747985.1 Pseudomonadota bacterium
CCGGCCGTGGTGCTGCGCGCCAGTGTGACAAAGGCACGATGCTCCAGCTTCAATGCCTCACCCCGTCGCAACCCGGCGGCTTCGGCCATGGCCTCCAGTACAGTGCTGGCTGCCGGATAGTCCGGCCCGTTGACCTGATTGGCACGCTCGATGGCCGCGGAAAACACGGCCGAGGCGTCTTCGGCGCCCAGGGACAACGGTCCGGTCTTGGTCTGCCGCCGCGCCTTGTAGTCCAGCTCGCCCGCCATGGCCTGCCGCAACAGCTCCAGAGCGGCCTCTTCAATGCGGTCGTCTCCGGCCACCGCATCGATGGCTCCGGCGTCCAGAGCTCTGGCGGCACGGGCCGGACGACCCGTGCTGACCCATTCCAGCGCCACTTCAACGGCCATCAGTCTCGGCGCCCGCACCGTGCCACCGAATCCGGGACAGATGCCCAGCCCCACCTCGGGAAAACCCAACGAGGCCGACTCACCCGCCACCCGATAGTCCGTGGCCAGACACATCTCCAGCCCACCCCCCAGGGCAACGCCGTTGATCGCCGTCACCGTGGGCATGGGCAGGTCCTCGACCGCATTGAAAATGGCATTACTACGCTCACACCAGGCCAGCAGCTCCTCCTCGTTCCGCCGGAAAATCTGCGTGAACTCACTGATGTCGGCGCCGGCCAGGAAATGTGCCTTGGCACTGCGGACCAGCAATCCCCCGACCCCACTGGTGGCCAGTACGGCAACGGCTTCACCCAGCTCCTCCAGCATCAGCCGGTTGAACACATTCATGCTCGCGTCCGGCAGATCGAACGTCAGCACGGCGATATCGTCATCGCGCTGCTCCACGGTGATGGCCTGGCCCTGGTAGATCATTGATGATTCCCCGTAAAGAATGAAGACGCCATTATAAATCAACAGCCTGCCAATACCACCGGCATCGGGATCTTGAGCCCGCGGGCCACCTCGGGGCAGAATGGGCGCCATATCATGGCGCGACCAGGAATCCCCATCATGCAGACCCCCTTCTTGCCACAATCACTCCGCCAAACGGCTCTCGCGGCCCTGTTAAGCTGCACGGCGCTGGCCTGCGGTCCCTCGACCGATGCGCAGGACGCCACCATCCCGAGCGGAGACGATCATGCCGTCATCACCATCTACCATCATGTCGATGACAGCACGCCGCCATCGACCAGCCTGAGTCCGGAACAGTTCCGGGAGCAGATGGAACATCTCCGCGACAACGACTTTACCGTGTGGCGCCTGGACCGTCTGCTCGACGCCATCCGCCACCGCGATGACATTCCCGATCGCACCGTGGCCATCACCTTTGATGACGGTTACAGCTCCATTCACGAATCCGCTCTGCCGATGCTGCTGGAGCTGGACTTCCCCTTTGCCCTGTTTCTCAGCACCGGTCCCATCGATGATGGCCAGCGCGGCTACATGAACTGGGACCAGATCCGCGAACTGTCCGACGCCGGCGTGATGATCGCCAACCATCTGGTCAGTCACCCGCACATGATCGACAATCAGCCCGGAGAATCAGACCGCGAGCGGGTGGAGCGCATGCGCGGGGAACTGCTTCGGGCCGAACAGCGCATCGAGGAGGAAACCGGTCAATCTCACCGGACACTGGCCTATCCCTACGGTGAGTACGACCTCGACATCCTGAAAATGATCGAGGAGGAAGACTTCGTCGCCCTGGCACAGAACTCCGGCGCCGTCGGACATCACTCGGATCCGCGGGCGCTGCCACGCTTTCCGCTGGCCGGCATCTTCGCCAACATGAATACTGTGCCGACCAAACTGGAAACGCTGGCCTTCCGTGTCCAGGAAGAGGATCCGCGCAGCCCGGTCACCGACAGTCGCAATCCGGCGGTGACCCTGCAACTCCGGGGCGACTACAACCCGGATCAACTGGCCTGCTACGGCGGCAGTGAGGCGCTGGAAGTCGAATGGCTGGATCGCGAGGCCGGACGTTTCCGGCTCGCACCGCAACGGCAGTTCGACAGTCGCCGATGGGGCTACAACTGCACCGCGCCCCGCCGCGGCGAGAACCGTTTCTACTGGTACAGCAAATTCTGGACGCGTTCCACGCCCGACAATCAGGACTGACCGGCGTTACCCCGATCCCGTTCGTACAGGCTGTTGTGACGGATAATGCTCTGCAGTTCCGTCACATACGCCACCCCCCTGGACGAGTAATCGGTCAGTCCATACACCAGCACCAGCGAATCCAGTGGCTCGTCGCGGCGACGCATGTCCGACCGCAGGCGCCGCAGATAGCCATAGGCCTCGTGCGTATTCAGGTTGTGAAAATAGGCCCGCACCGCATCCCCGACACTGGCAAAGGCCCTGACCTCGTGACTGGCATCCTGTGCCCGGCGCGATGGCACCACGCCGCAGCCCTCGCTGAAACACCACTGGCCGAACAGATTGTTTGCCTGCCGCGCAAACCGGGAGGTACCCCAGGCCGACTCGCTGGCTGCCTGGGCCAGCACCAGTGATGTGGGCAGTGTATCGACCCGCAGCATCAACTCGGCCGTCAATTCGCGCTCGCTCAGGGCCGCCGGATCCAGGTCGTACTCCCTGGCGATCGCCGCCAGTGTGTCGCGCTCGGTGCGACTCAGTGGTACGCCGTCACGGGCCACTTCGTACAATGGCCTGATCTCGGCACGCAGCGCCAGTACGCGCTCATTCTCGCGCTGCACATAACCGTGCATGAAATCGAAGAACGCCTGCTTGCGCGCCTCGACGCTCTCGTACACGGTGAAATCGGGAAATTCAGCCAGCTCATCCGCCATCAGTGCGGTATCTCCGCCCGCTTCACGGGCCTCGGCAACGCCCGGTTCCAGCAGGTCGGGCGCGGCGCGCCAGCCGGAAAGGCCCGGGGCGGCCAGCGTCAGCAGGAGAATCAATACGCCATGGCGCAGAATGACCGGCAGTGCCTTCGCGCCCAGTTGTCCAAACCAATACATCAATGACAGCCTTATGCTTCTTTTTTCGAGACAATCCTCGAAAATAGATGAAATTAAAAAGCCAAGCTATTGATATTATTGTTTTACCACAAAAGCGCAGAGCGGTGCCTGGAATGATCGGACCCGGTGTGACGGCGGGTCAGCGCCCGCCGCCCCGACAGTCCGGAGAGTCCGGCGGTTTTCCCTGTTCACGCCACTCTTCCGGCGTATACAGGTGCAGGGCCAGGGCATGCACGCCACCGTCCAGCTCTTCCCCCAGCAGTCCGTAGACCTGCTGGTGACGGCGCACGGCGCGCTGTCCCTCGAAACGATCACTGACCAGAGTCACCTTGAAGTGGGACTCGGTGGCCGGACC
>JBNJGU010000279.1:0-3310 GCA_051747985.1 Pseudomonadota bacterium
CAACGCTTCACGCAGTCCGGGCAGCGACTGGCCAGCACCATGCAGCAACTCCTCCGACAGCGCCACGAACAGGTCCATACGCTGCTCCGGCGCCTGCGTCACCCGGGGCAGCGACTGCAGGATCAGGCGCAGCGACTGGACACTGTCGACCTGCGCCTGCGCCGGGCCATGCAACAACGTCTGCAGCGGACCCGGACCACACTGGCGCACCACCGCCGTCGGTTGCTGGTGCAGGATCCGCGTCTGCAACTGCACAAGCGGCAGGAACACCGCGGGCAGCTGGAGCGCCGGCTGCAGCGTGCCATGCTTGACGGACTGAGACAGCAACGCCACCGGCTGGAGCGACTCAGTCGCACACTCGACGCGGTCAGTCCTCTGCAGACACTGGCCCGCGGCTACAGCCTGACCATGGATGCACAGGGAGAACTGGTCCGCGACAGTGCCACGCTGCGGAGCGGAGACCATCTGATCACCCGGTTCCATCGGGGCCAGGTCACCAGTATTGTCAAAGACGCCGGAGACCCACCGGAGCCATTCACTGAGGAGTCAGACTGACCATGAGCAGCAACAAGAAAGAAGAACAACGCCGGATCCGTGAACAGAAGCAGCAGGCCGCGGCCCGCAAGGCGAAGCTGCAGAAGACCGCCACGCGGCTGCTGGCCGTGATCGGCATACCACTGCTGGTGATCGCCGTGCTGTACGGAATCAGCTCACGGGGCACGACTTATCCACCCGATCAGGTGGCGGAAACGGACCACACCCGTGGCAACCCGGAAGGCACGATCCTGATGGTCTACGCCGATTTCCAGTGTCCGGCCTGCGCCACCGAGGCCGAGCTGTTGAGCCGGGCGTGGCCGCGGATCGCTGACGAGGTACTCATGGTATACCGTCACTTCCCGCTCACCGACTCCCACCCGCACGCCTGGGAAGCCGCCCTGTACGCCGAGGCCGCCGGCCGGCAGGGCCAGTTCTGGGGCATGTACGATCTGTTGTTCGCCAACCAGAACTACTGGTCCGGTCTGCGGGACATCACCGATGAGTTCGACGGCTACCTCGAGCAACTGGGACTGGATGTGGCCCGCGCGCACCAGGACATGGAGGATGAAACGCTGCGTCAGAAGGTCCGCAGTGACCAACGCGGCGGCACCCGGGCCGGTGTCCGGGGCACCCCTGCCCTGTTCGTCAATGGCCGACAGGTCCGCACACCCGGTAATGTCGCCGATCTGTTGGCCCTGGTCCGCAATGCTGACTGAACGGCGGGGTACACTAGTTCTGTAGCAGACGTTTATGGGTGTGGATCGACATCAATATGCCGAAGCCGGCCAACAACGTGATGATGGATGTGCCCCCGTAGCTGATCAGCGGCAGGGGGATGCCCACCACCGGCAGTAGCCCGGACACCATGGCCATGTTGACCACGACGTAGACCAGAAAGACCATGGACAGGCTGATGCCCACCAGGCGACCGAAACTGTCCCCGGCCTGCCAACTGATATACATGCCACGGGCCACAATGAACAGGTACAGTGCCAGCAGCACGATGATGCCCAGCAGACCGAATTCCTCTCCGATCACGGCCAGGATGAAGTCCGTGGACGATTCCGGCAGAAAATCCAGCCGTGACTGGGTGCCGTTGAGCCAACCCTTTCCGGTCAACCCGCCGGAACCGATGGCGATCTTGGACTGGATGATGTTCCAGCCGGCGCCCAGCGGGTCGGCCTCCGGATTGAACAGTGTGTCCACACGGCGTCGCTGATACGGCTGGAGAACGAAAAGATACATCATCGGCGCCGCGATCAACAGACCCACGAAAGCCAGGGAGATGATCCGCCATGACAGGCCGGCGAAGAACAACACGATCACCCCCGACGAACCCAGCAACACGGCCGTTCCCAGGTCGGGCTGCATGGCGATCAGCACCACGGGGATACCCATCAGCAACAGAGAAACCAGCACTTCTGTCAACCTGGGTGGCAGATGCGCCCGACTGAGATACCACGCCAGCATGATCGGCAGCGCCAGCTTCATCAGTTCGGCCGGCTGAAACCGGCCCACACCCGGTATGCCCAACCAGCGCTGCGCCCCATTTGCCTCGATGCCGACCAACAGCACCAACACCAGCGACAACATCACACCGGAGAAAGCCGGCACGGCCCAGTAACGGAATGTCCTGGGGGATATCTGCGCCAGCAGGAACATGCCAAACAGACCCGCCCCGATCCGCACAGTCTGGCGCAGCAGCACTTCACTGTCTTCACCCGTGGCGCTGTAGAGCACCACCAGACCCGCCAGGCAGGTCACGATGATCGCCAGCAGCAACGGCAGATCCAGATGCAGCTGCCAGGCCAGCGAGCGTTCCGGTCCGCTGATGCGGAACTGTCCAGATGAAGAACTGCGCAATATCTCGGCCATGATAACGGATACGGTATCGATAGATTGGGCCGGGCCTTCACTGTAACAACCAGCCCGGCCACGGGATCGTCAGGTTAGCGGATGTCTGCCCGCAAGTCCACGCGACAGAAGTATTGCGTTGACCACTGTGACATAGCACACTTCAGCATCAGGACCTGCCTGGACGTGCAGGCCCTTTCGACCTGTGCAGGAGCTCTTCCATGAACCGACTGAAACAGATTGACCACTCATTCCAGCGTGCCGCCACGGCCGTGCAGCCGTTTTCCTGGGCACTACTGCGCATTCTGGGCAGCGCCATGTTCCTGACGCACGGCTGGCCCAAAATGTTCGGCCCCGACGCACAGCCGTTTCTTTTCAGCCATGGTGGCATGGATTTCTTCGGCATCAACATCGGCGTCAACACATTGTGGATCGCCGGAGTGATCGAGCTGTTCGGCGGACTGCTCCTGGTGGCAGGGCTGTTCACGCGCTATGTCGCTGCCCTGGCGGCACTGCTGATGGTGATGGCCTACCTGGCCGCGCATCCGGCCTGGTTCCCGACCCTGAACAATGGTGAACTGGCGGCCATGTACTTCATGGTCTACCTGTGCATCTTCGCCTACGGACCGGGTCGCGTCAGTCTCGACCACCTGCTGTTCCGGAAAAACTGACCCGGGCCAGGGGCTCAGCGGCTGCTGCGCTGGATCTTGCGATTGCGGGAGATTCGGCGTTTCTGGGCCACCTGCTGCTGGGTCAGCCCTTCCTCGCCACGAATGAAGGGGTTGTCATCGCTGCGCAGCTCGATGCGGATGGGCGTACCTTCCATTTCCAGCGCCTTGCGGAAACTCTTCTCGAGATAACGCAGATAACTGCCGGGCACCTTGTCGGTCTGCTTGCCGTGAATCACGATGATCGGCGG
>JBNJGU010000280.1:0-3293 GCA_051747985.1 Pseudomonadota bacterium
GTCGCGTCGAAGGTGCAGGCAGAACGTGGCACTCTGCAAGATCCATTGAGCCGGCATGGGGCCGCTGGCGGGCGAGGGCTCCGGATCAATCAGGCCATGTTTTGACTGGCCCGACAAATCGGATAGACACGGACAACTCCGCGAGGCGGTCCCTCGCCGAGCGCTTGGGAGTCCGATTTGTCGGGCCAGTCAATGGCCGATCCGGAGCCCTCGCCCGCCAGCGGCCCCATGCCGGCTCAATGGATCGGACTACAAGGTTACACCGCGTCAGTCTGAATACATGACTCACGTGGTAGAATCCCCACATGAATCAGGCCACACCCCCCCACCGGATCGAACCACTGGAGAACGCTCATATCGACTGGGAAGATGGCGCACCGTGGTCACGGGAGTACCAGGACGTCTACTTCTCCCGCGCCGGCGGCCTGGACGAGACCCGCTACGTATTCATCGATGGCAATGACCTCACCCGCCGCTGGCGGAAACACGACCAGCCCGGCCGGGTGTTCGTGATCGGGGAACTGGGCTTCGGAACAGGGTTGAATTTCCTGGCCACCTGGCGGCAGTGGCGCGAAACCGGTTGCCGACATCTGCGACTGCACTATATCAGCTGCGAAAAACACCCGCTGACACACGAAGCTCTCCGCCGGGCACTGGAACAGTGGCCCGAACTGGCAGAGTACAGCGAACATTTGCTGGCGCAGTACCCGGATCATACGCCGGGCTATCACCGCCTGCTGCTGGGCAATGAGCGCGATGGTGAGGTGACGCTGGACCTGTACTATGGCGAGGCCCTGACGACGCTGGCACAACAGAGCCGGTCGCGGGCCCGGGTCGACGCCTGGTTCCTGGACGGTTTCACCCCCAAGCACAACCCGGGGCTGTGGGCAGAAGAGCTGCTGACAACGGTGGCGGGACTCAGCGCGCCGGGCACGACCGTGAGCAGTTACAGCGTGACCGGCCGGGTGGTGCGCGCGCTGCGGTCGCTGGGATTCGAGGTCGAAAAACGCAAGGGTTTCGCGCACAAGCGGCACATGCTCCACGCCCGCGTTCCGGAGGATGACACCGGCACAGACAGCGCCACCCGGCCGCCTCCGGTATCGTCAGATCAGCCGGACGCGCTGGTCATCGGTGCCGGACTGGCGGGCAGCACGGTGGCGTGGAGCCTGGCGCGGCGTGGCTACCGGGTCACGGTACTGGAATCCGGGGAAACGGCGGCGGGCGGGGCCTCGGGCAACCCGCAGGCGGTGCTGCAGTGCCGTCTGAACCGGCAGCCCGACGCGCTCTGGCAACTCAACCTGCTGGCTTTCCTGCATGCCTCGCGTTTTTACTCCGCGCTGCAGGCGCGTGGCCACGACCTTGAGTGGCACCCCTGCGGCGTACTGACCCTGGACAGCGCCTACGAGAACACCCGCAAGGCGCCCGACGAAGGTACCTATGATCATTATCCGTCGCAGGTGCTGCGCCGGGTGTCACAGGCGGAAGCCTCCGGAATCTGCGGTCTGCCGGTCACCGATGACGGGCTGTTCCTTCCCGGCGGAGGTTGGCTGAACCCGGTGAGGCTGTGCCATGCCCTGCTGTCCCGCCCGGGTATCACCCTGCGGACCGGCGTCCATGTCACCGGTCTGGACCGGGACGGGAACAGGGGGCCTTGGCATGTCCGCACTGAAGGCAACGGACAGCAAGAATGGAGTGCTCACGTGGTGGTGTTGGCCAACAGTCACGCTGTGAGGCAGCTCGGACCGTTCACGGATCTGCCCGTGCTTCCGCTGCGGGGACAGATCAGCCAGCTACCGGCCCATGCCGACAGCGGCCATCTCCGGACCGTGGTCTGTGGAAAGAGCTACCTGGCACCCTTGTCAGGCGAATACCGGCACTGTCTGGGCGCCAGCTACCGCAAGGGCAGCACGGACACCTCGCTGTCCGAAGAAGAGCACCGGGAAGTGCTCGAGGGGATCGTGCCTTTCCTGCCCACTCTGCGGGGTACCGGGGAGGCGCGACCGGGCCGGGCCTCGGTACGCGGCAGTTCGGCCGACTTCGTGCCGCTGGCCGGCGCGGTGCCCGACCCCGGCGCCTGGCCCGGCATCTATGGCGGCGCCCAGCACCTGGGCCGACGCAGCCGGCCCCTGCATTCCCACTACCTGCCCGGTCTCTACGTCAGCGCCGGGCATGGCTCGCACGGCATGGCGGGTTGCCCGATCACGGCGGAACATATCGCCAGCCTGATCAGCGGCGAGCCGTCACCGTTGCCTGCGCAATGCACGCGCCTGATCGACCCCTGGCGTTTCATGGCCAGACGCGCCAGGCGGCGGGCAAAGCAGGAATCGGGCGCTCAGGCGCCGTCCTGACCAGAGAAAAACGGCACCAGGGCCCGGTACAGATGACCGGCATCCTCGCTGCCGGCCAGTTCGCGGATGGAATGCATGGCGAAGGTCGGCACTCCGATATCCACCGTTTCCACGCCGATTTCCGTGGCCGTGATCGGACCGATGGTACTGCCACAGGCCATGTCACTGCGCATGACGAAGGACTGTACCGGCACATCGACCTGGTCGCACAGGGCCCGGAAACGCGCCGTGGAATGGCTGTTACTGGCATAACGCTGGTTGGCGTTGAGTTTGATCACCGGTCCATGATTGAGCCGCGGACCATGATTGCCATCATGCCGATCGGAAAAATTCGGATGGATGCCATGGGCGTTGTCCACGGACAGCATCAGTGAACGATGAATGATGCGCTCCATGCGTTCGCGCTGAGAACCGTCGGCGCCACCACGCTCGGCGATCCGGTTCAGCACGGACTCGAGGAACGGTCCCTGGGCGCCGCTGGTCGAGGCGCTGCCGACCTCTTCATGGTCATTGCACACAACCAGTGAGAAGTGCCCCGGTTGCGCATTGACCAGCGCCTCCATGGTCACGTAACAGCTGAGCAGATTGTCCAGCCGGGCGGCGCTGATGAACTGCCGATGCAGACCGGTCACCGCAGGCGGCTGTGTGTCGTAGAGCAGCAATTCGTGGCCCATCACGCGCTCGGCGTTGCCGCTGCCGGATTGCGAGCGCAGCTGATCCAGCAACCAGGTCTCGAAGTGGAACCCCTCCCCGGACTCTTCCTGCAGACACAGCAACGGGGGCAGATCCTTCTGGGCATTGATGGTGCGGTTCTGGTTCGCCTCGCGGTCCAGGTGGATGGCCAGACTGGGAATGACGGCCACCGGCTCCTTGCTGTCGACCAGGGCGGACTGTATGCGGCCATCCGCGTCACGGTAGTCGACACGCCCCGCGATGGCCAGGTCC
>JBNJGU010000281.1:0-3293 GCA_051747985.1 Pseudomonadota bacterium
ACTGGTATGGGAAGAGGGTTACAGCAAGGGCGAGTTTCAGGCCCACGTCTACGCGGATGTGCCAGACAGGCTGCGAGAGTGGCTGGACCGGGAAATCAACCTCTACGTGCATGGCAATGGCTCGGAAAAGGCGCAACGATTGTACTTCCGCTATTCCAATCAGGGGGATCTCAGGTTGTTGTTTGCCGGCTATTTCGACAGCCGGATCGGTCCTCGCCACGAGGCGGCGTGTTATCGGAATATGGCCGACGGAGTGGCGCTGAAACCCGATGAGATGCTGTACATATCGGACACGGAAGCGGACCTGGACGCGGCGCGGGAGGCCGGAATGGGTACCCTGCGCATGGCGCGTCCCGAAGAAATCGACGGGGCGCCGGACGAAGTCCGGTCATCGCATCCGGTGGTGCACAGTTTTACCGAGATCGATCTGGAGGCACTGTAGCCCGGCTTGTGTATTATTGCGGTGGATGATATTCGCGCAGTGACTCCGGGTTGGCCAGTGCGTCACGGTTGGTGACATCTTCGCCCAGCAGTGCCGAGCGCACCGCCAGTTCGGCAATCTTGCCACTCAGTGTGCGCGGTATGTCCCTGACCGCGACAATCTCCCGCGGAACATGACGTGGGGACGCTCCCTGTCGCACGGCGTCACGGATGCGTTCACGCAATGAGTCATCCAGTTCCCGAGCCTCCGCCAGTCGTACGCAGAGCACGATCCGTACGTCGCCTGCCTCCGGCAGTCCGACAGCCACCGATTCCAGCACTTCGGGCAGTTGCTCGACCTGGCGATAGATCTCCGCCGTGCCGATTCGTACTCCGCCCGGGTTGAGCACGGTATCCGAGCGACCGTGGATCAGGAATCCCCCCGACGCGGTCTGCTCGGCGTAATCACCGTGTGTCCAGATGCCGGGGAAACGCCTGAAGTAGGCATTGGTGTAGCGTTCCATGCCGGGATCATTCCAGAATCCCGTGGGCATGCTGGGGAACGACTGACGACACACCAGCTCGCCTTTTTCTCCGATCACCGCCTGTCCGTCCGGGTCCAGTACGACGACATCCATGCCCAGACCGGCGCACTGGATCTCTCCGCGTCGGACGGGCAGTAGAGGACAGCCCAGCACGAAGCAGGAGATGATGTCGGTGCCCCCGGAGATCGACTGCAGTGCCACATCGGAATGGACATGCTGGTAGACGTAGTCGAAATGCTCCGGCAACAGAGGGGAGCCGGTACTGAAAAGGGTCTGCAGTGTGGACAGGGCGTGCGTCCGACATGGCTGCAGCCTCGCTTTGCTGGCACTGGCGATGAAGCGGGCGGAAACGCCGAAGTGGGTGATGCCGTGATCGTCCACCAGGTCAAAGAGCGTCTCTGGTGACGGATGGAGTGGAGAGCCGTCGTACAGTACCACGGTGGCACCGGCGGCCAGTGTACTGACCAGCCAGTTCCACATCATCCACCCGCAGGTGGTGAAATAGAACACCGTGCTTTTGGCGGTGATATCGCCATGCAGTTCGTGTTCCTTTCGATGTTGCAGTAGTGTGCCTCCCACCCCGTGGATGATGCACTTGGGTCTGCCGGTCGTGCCCGACGAGTACAATATGAACAGAGGATCATTGAAATCGCTGGGATGGAACTGCAGTGGCGCCGGTTTTACCGGGCGGGCCTCACTCCAGTTCACGAAGGTCCGGTGGCGAGGAGGGGTGGTTCCCCGATACAGATCCGGCAACAGCACGACATGTCGCAGGGACGGCAGTGCGCGACGGATCTGTTCCAGCGATTCATCGTGTGTACTGATCTTTCCTGCATAGGTGTGGCTGCTGACCGCGAAAAGGATGACGGGCTCAATCTGCGTGAACCGGTCCAGAACTCCGTTGGTACCGAAGTCCGGCGAACAGGAAGTCCATACCGCACCGACGCTGGCCGTGGCCAGCATGGCCACCACGGTTTCCGGACGATTGGCGGCAAAGGCGGCCACACGGTCTCCAGGGCCGACTCCATGTTCCCGCAGCCACGCTGCGATACGGGCGACCTCCCTGGTCAGTTCGGCGTAATCCATGGATTGCCGGATCCCGGTCTCGTCGCGGAAAACCAGTGCCGGATGATCATCCTGGCGCGACAACAGGTTCTGTGCGTAGTTGAGCCGGGCACCGGGAAACCAGCGGTCGCCACGGATGTCGGTGCCGGCGGCCAGGGTACGATCGGGACCTTTCTGAAGGTGTACTCCACTGAATGCAAGACATTCGGTCCAGAAGATCTCCCGCTCGGCCAGGCTCCATCGGTGCAGTGAGGCATAGTCGGTCAATCCGGCATCGTGGACCGTGTTGATATGATCGATGAAGGCTTGCATGCGGCTATGCCCGCTGCGGTGTGCCGATGGCTGCCAGATGATATCACCCGTATCACTGATTCCGTTCCGCGTCATGACGATTCATCCTTTGTGCCGCGGGCTCCGGAAGCCTGGCCTACCCGTGACAGGTTGCGGCGCCCCAGGCGCTCACAGATCCAGTGTCCGGTCTGTATCAGCGCCTCCAGATCGACACCGGTCTCGATACCCATGCCATGCAGCATATAGAGGACGTCTTCGGTGGACACGTTGCCGCTGGCGCCTTCGGCGTAGGGGCAACCACCGAGTCCGGCGACCGAACTGTCGACCGTGGCAATATCCAGTTGCAGTGCCGCCAGGATATTGGCCAGGGCCTGGCCATAGGTATCATGAAAATGCACCGCCAACTGGCTGGCATCGGTTTTTGCCATGCAGTGCTCGAGTACCTGTTGCACCCGGCGCGGAGTACCGGTGCCGATGGTGTCTCCGATCGAGACTTCGTAGCAGCCCATGCTGATCAATACGGCGGTGACACGTGCCACCTCGGTGGCAGGCACCGGTCCCTGATACGGACAGCCCATCGCACAGGAAACATATCCCCGGACCGCGATGCCGGCCTGCTGGGCGGCTTCGCAGACAGCGGCGAAACGCTGCAGGCTTTCGTCAATGCCGCAGTTGATGTTCTTTCGGCTGAACGCCTCGGAGGCGGCGGCAAATACGGCCACTTCGCGCACTCCGGCGTCCCGGGCCCGCCGCAGTCCTTCGAGATTGGGTGTCAGGGCGGTATAACGCACGCCGTGGTGGCGCTTCAGCCCCTGCAGGACACGATCCGAGTCCGCCATCAGCGGGATCCAGCGTGGTGACACGAAGCTGCCAGCCTCGATGTGTGACAGGCCGGTCTCCGCCAGTCGTTCGATCAGACCCATGCGGTCGTCGATGCTCAGTGCGGCGGGCTCGTTCTGCAATCCGTCACGG
>JBNJGU010000282.1:0-3283 GCA_051747985.1 Pseudomonadota bacterium
CATGGGCAGCGAGTTCGTGACCATCCTGGTGATCTATGCGGTGATCCAGCTGCTCGATGCCAATGTGCTGGTGCCCATCATCTTCTCCGAGACCGTGAACCTGCATCCGGTCGCCATCATCGCGGCGGTACTGGTGTTCGGTGGGCTGTGGGGGCTGGCCGGGGTGTTCTTCGCCATACCGCTGGCCACGCTGATCAAGGCGATCATCAATGCCTGGCCATCGCGCAGTGATGCGCCGGAACTGGTGCCTTCCGGAGAGGATGGCGCCGGAGAGCCCGCAGGCGAGTCTCGCCACGGTGACTGATCCGGACCAGCGGTGTGCAGCCGTTTTGGTGCGCAAAGGCACGATATGGTACAGTCGCCGGCCTGAACCGACAGAGGGTATTGCATGATCCAGGGCAGTATAGTCGCCATCGTCACTCCCATGCTCGACGATGGTGAGATTGACTACGAGGCATTCGACCGCCTTATCGACTGGCACGTCGAGAGCGGGACGGATGGCATTGTCGTGGTGGGCACCACCGGAGAGTCGCCGACGCTGACCGAACAGGAACACTGTGACGTCATCGCGCATTGTGTTGCGCGCGCGCAGGGGCGATTGCCGGTCATTGCCGGTACCGGCTCCAACTCCACCCGCGAGGCCATCTATTACACCGAGGCCGCGCGGGACCATGGTGCCGATGCCTGTCTGATCGTGACCCCGTACTACAACAAGCCCAGCCAGGAAGGGCTGTACCAGCATTTCCGCACCATCGCCGAGAGCGTCGACATTCCGCAGATCCTCTACAACGTACCTTCGCGTACGGGCTGCGATCTGTTGCCGGAAACGGTGGGTCGCCTGGCCGATGTCGACAACATCATCGGCATCAAGGAGGCCACCGGCGACCTGGACCGGGCGCAGTACGTCATTGAACTGTGCGGCGATCGCATCACGGTGCTCAGCGGCGACGATGCCACCGCGCTGGATCTGATGCTGGCCGGCGGCAAGGGCAACATTTCGGTGACGGCCAATGTGGCGCCGGCGCAGATGCACGAGATGTGCCGTCTGGCGATTGCCGGCGAACGCGAACAGGCCAGTCTGCTCAATGCCCGCCTGGCCGGTCTGCACAATGCCCTGTTCCTGGAGGCCAACCCGGTGCCGGTGAAATGGGCGCTGGGGGAACTCGGTTATATCCGTAGAGGGATCCGTCTGCCACTGGTGGAGCTCAATGAAGCGTATCGAATTCCGGTACGCGAGGCGTTGCGCCATGCGGGTCTTACATGAGCCCTGATCTGAGAGATTCAATGAAGTATACAAACCGGTTCCGTACCACGAGTGTTTTCCTGCTGGCGATTGCGCTGTCAGGCTGTTCCTGGCTGGGAATCGGCGGCGACGACGGCTGGCTTCGTGATCGCCAGGGTGCCTATCTGGAAGCTTCGGTGGCGCCGCGCATGGATATCCCGTCCGATCTGGACAGTTTCACGATCGATGATCTGTACCCGATCCCTCCCGAGCCGCCGGGGCAGGATGAATACTTCGTGACGCCACCGGCGCCGAAACTGATGGACAGCCGCGTGCGTGACGGTGTCGTGGTGCAGCGCATCGGTGAGCGTGCGTGGATCGTGGTCGGGGCCAGTCCGGCCCAGGTCTGGCCGCGTCTGCTGGATTACTGGCCGACCAATGATATCGAGCTCAGCCGTGCCGATGCCCCGGCGGGTGTGATGGAGACGACCTGGCTGGAAGAGCAGGACGGCGATCGCCGTCACAAGTACCGGATCCGCATCGAGCCGGGCCTGCATGCGGGTAACTCCGAGATCTATGTGGTGGAAGTCAATGATGACGGCAGCAGCGCTCCGGACGAGCCCCGTGACTGGCCGGAGCGTTCCCACAGCCAGGAATACGAGAACGGTATGCTGTCGGCGATCTCCCTGTATCTGGCCGATCGCTCGGATCTGTACCGGGCCTCGTCGGTGTCGCTGCTGGCCGGTGATATCGAAGCGGCCAGCAAGGCCAATCTGCTGACCGGGCGGGGTGACACGCCGACCCGGCTGGAGCTGCGCATCGATTTCGAGCGGGCCTGGAGCCAGGTCAATCAGGCTCTGGGGGACGCCGGTATCGAAATCACGGCGTCGAACCGTGACGAGCGCCGGTTCACGGTGGCATTCAGCGGCGAGGAGAGCGAGGACGAGCCCGGTTTCTTCTCCCGGCTGTTCGGTGGGGGAGGCGACGAGGCCGAAGCCGTGACTTTCCATGTGGACCTGAAGCTGCAGGACGGGGCGATCATGGTGGAAGCGACTCCGGCTTCGGATGAGGTCGCGCCCCGGCTGCAGGACCTGCTGGTCCGCACCATCAACGACAATCTGATCTGACCGCCGGGCGACAGCATGAGTACCATGGACCCGGCCATCGACCGGATGATCACGGCAGCGCAGCTGGAGAAAATCCATGCCTTCCTGCCCTGTCCGACGCCGCGGGCCTGGGTGCGGTATGCGCTGGATCACGTCGACACCCTGCTGATCGATCACGCCAATTGCGAGAAGAAGGCCGCCGCCACGGCCATGAACCTGCTGTATCGGCACACCGCACATACCGAGTTGCTGGACAAGATGTCACAACTGGCCCGGGAGGAGCTGCTGCATTTCCAGCAGGTGGTGGGCATCATGAATGAGCGGGGAATCGAGTACGAACATCTCGGCGCCTCTCGCTACGCCAGTGGCCTTCGGGAGGGCATGCGAAGTGACCGTGATGGGGCCCTGATCGATACGTTGTTGATCGGTGCCATCGTCGAGGCGCGTTCCTGCGAGCGTTTCGCCAGCCTGGCACCACGGCTGGATCGCTCACTGGGCCGTTTCTATGCGCAGCTGCTGCGTTCCGAGTCCCGCCATTACCAGGATTATCTGACTCTGGCCCGGCGTTACGCGCCGTCGGGGGACGATGTCAACGATCGCCTGGCCGGGTTGCTGGCGCGTGAGAGAGTGCTGATTGAATCGCCAGATCCCCAGTTCCGCTTTCATAGCGGCGTGCCGGCGGCTGCCTGACTCAGTCCCGACACTGTCCGGGGCGGATCAGGTCATCGCCCAGCCGCTCCTCCAGCGCGTCCAGCTGATCGCAGGGAATGCCCGTGGAGCCGTTCAGTACCGCCGTGGTCAATGTGTCTATCCGTAGCAGGGCGGAAATGTCCCGCAGCGGATTGTCCGGGGCCCTGACCGAAACCAGCCGGGGCAGCCGGGCCAGCGCATCAAGATGTTCCAGCTCATTGTCTCCCACATCCAGATACCGTAGCGACGACAACGCACTGATGCC
>JBNJGU010000283.1:0-3280 GCA_051747985.1 Pseudomonadota bacterium
TCCGGATTGCTTCAACGCGGGTGGTATGGAAGGATGCCTGCCTGCGACGAATGGCGGAAAGCGGAAGAGGATGCGCATGATCGATCACAGGTATTCCAACCTGAAACAGGTGCTGGTGGACGTCGAGGCAGTGGCGGCACTGCCATCGGTGGTGGATCGACTGGGCGGCCGGCGGGTCATGATCCTGGCTTCGGGGACACTGAACCGACAGACCGGAGCCGTGAAGGCCCTGCGGGATGCCCTGGGGGAGCGACATCGACTGACGGTCGATGAAATCGGCGCACACAGCCCCAGACCCAATGTCATGGCCGCGCTGCGGCAGGCACGGGAAGCAGAGATCGATCTGCTGGTGTCGGTCGGCGGCGGCTCGGTGATCGATGCCGGCAAGGCCGTGCAGTTCTGCCTGGATGCCGGTATTCACAGTGATGAAGAGTTGCTGGCCCATGGCCGCTTCTCCGACGGGAGCCGGGGAAGGCTCGCGGGATCCTGGCACCCTCGGGAAGGCGCATGGCGTGTGCCCCATATTGCCTTGCCCACGACGTTGTCAGCGGCCGAGTTCAGCGACAATGCCGGGCTCAGTGATCCGGCGCGCGGGGTCAAGGAGGGATACCGGGCCGAGGGGCTCTGTCCTGTTGCTGTGCTCTACGATCCCGTACTGAGCCGACACACGCCATCATGGTTGACATTGTCGACCGCCGTACGCGCACTCGATCATGCCGTGGAAGGGTACTGTTCGCCGGATGCCCACCCCTACCTGCAGGCGCACTACCTGCACGCCCTGCGGCTGTTCTTCCGCGCATTGCCCGATATCCATGCCGATCCCGACGATGTGCAGGCGCGCAGCCTGGCGCAGCAGGCCTGCTGGTTGTCGGGGTGCGCTCTGGGCAGGGTGCGTCATGGCGCCAGTCATGGCATCGGTTACATCCTGGGTGCCGCGCATGGTGTGCCGCATGGCCACACGTCCTGTGTCATGCTGCCGGCCGTGCTGGAATGGAATGCGCCGGTTGACGCCCGTCGGCAGGCCGAGCTGGCCGGGGCCGCGGGGGGCGACGGAGGGCTGGCGTGGCAGTTACGGACGTTGCTCCGATCGCTGGATCTGCCGGTTTGCCTCGAGGAAGTGGGAGTGGAAGCATCTTCGCTGGATGCAGTGGCCAAAGCGGCTGCCCGCCATCCCGTGGTGCGTAGTAATCCACGCCCGATAAAGGGTGCTGATGACGTGCGAGAGATCCTCGAGCTGGCCCGCGCTCCAGATTCCGGAATCTGTCAGTGATTGGTCGAGCCTGATCGGCAACTGGTGGTATCGCGATTGACGGAAGTGCCAAAAGGCGGGAATGATGCACGGATGGTCTGCCCGGTCGGACAGGCCCGGAAGGGATACTGACAGCATCAATCAGAATACTGAAAAAAGGATAACGGACATGATCATCAAGAGTGTACAGACGGTGAAACTGGCGACTGCAACCCTGCTGGCCCTGACTCTGGCGGCCTGTGCAGGGCTGGGGCAGCCGCATCCGATCGTCGGCGAGTGGGACGCCACGATTTCCACGCCCATGGGCGCCATGAACGCGGGACTGGTCGTCAACGAGGACATGACCGGAGAAATGCGTTCTCCCGAACTGGGAGCGACAGCGCTGGACAATGTCACGGTCGAGGGGGACCAGGTCAGTTTTTCCACCACGGTGGATGCGCAGGGCATGATGCTGACGCTGGACTTCGATGGCATGGTGGAAGGCGATTCGCTGGAAGGCCGCTTCAATTCCGACTTCGGCGAAATCGGTATGACCGCCAGTCGGCGTTGATCAACCACCCTCGATGGCCGGCACGAAACAGACTTCGCTGTCGGCCGTCAGGGGCAGCAACAGGGCATCGGCGTGAATCTCTCCGTCGATGGCCACCGCGTTGCCCTGCTCGAGCCGCTTGCGGCAGCCGGGCGCATGTAGCTCCAATGCTTTCAATAGCGACCGGACACTGTCAGCCGGCACGATCAGTTCTCCATCCATAGTGGTCCGGAACGGAAGCATTGCCGGACTGCTATCGCCGAGTGCGTCTTCAAGGATCCTGTTCTTCACCAGTATGGCCATGACTGTCTTCTAGCATGTGTCGCCGTTTCGCGGCAAATTTTTTGCCGCTTGCCATCGCTCGACAGGACTTTCTCTGCGATCGTGTCCCTGATAATCTTTGCTGCCATCAGGGGAGGGGACTACATGACAACCGACAAGAACATGCAATCATCAAAAGCGGTGCGCGGTCTGACAGCGGCCGGTCTGCTGCTTGGCAGCCTGCTTATTGCCGCCTGCTCGGACGATCAGTCCGGAGGTACCGCGGTAGAGTCCGACGAGTCATCCGGGACCACCACGACCAGTCCGGGCAGCGAGCCCGCGGCCGCCATGCCCGAGCTGCCGGAGCAGATGGCCTGGACCGCGTACAACGTCGGCACCACCGGCTACAGCCAGGCCGTGGCAATCGGCGCCATGTTGCGGGAGCAGTACGGCATCACCTTGCGGGTCATTCCCGGACAGAACGACATTTCCCGATTGCGCCCGCTCAACGCGGGGCGCGTGGAGTTTTCCGCCAACGGCGTGGCCACCTATTTCGCCCAGGAGGGCATGTTCCAGTTCGCCGATCCGGTGTGGGGACCGCAACCGCTGCGCCTGCTGATGAGTTCCAGCGGCAACAGCAACCAGGCCGTGGCGGCCGCGGCCGACTCCGGCATCACGTCGTTCTCCGACCTGGCGGGGCGCCGGGTTCCCTATGTTCGGGGTGCCCCGGCACTGAACATTTCCATGGAAGCGCAGATGGCCTGCGGTGGTGTCACCTGGGATGACGTGGAGCGGGTCGATTTCCCGGGCTATGAAGCGATGTGGGACGGGGTGATCGACGGTGACGTGGATGTCGCCTTCGGCACCACTGTATCCGGTCCGGCGCGCCGGCTGGAAGCCTCCCCGCGCGGTATCCGCTGGCTGCCCACGCCTCATGATGACGAGGCGTGCTGGGAGCGGTTGCGCGCCGTCGGGCCCTATTTCGTGCCCAAGATGGCCACCCGGGGTCCCGGGATCAGCGAGGAGAATCCCCAGGAAGGCCCCGATTATCCCTATCCGTTGCTGACCTCCCTGGCGGAGCAGGATGAGGAGATGGTCTACTGGATGGTGCGTGTCATCAACGAGAACTACGACAGTTTCAAGGACGCCGATCCTGGCGCCATCGGCTGGGCGCTGGAGCGCCAGACATTCGACTGGGTGGTTCCGTACCACGAGGGCGCGGTGCGTTACTGGCGCGAGAT
>JBNJGU010000284.1:0-3276 GCA_051747985.1 Pseudomonadota bacterium
CGGGTTCATGGAGTGCTGTTCCTGATGCTTTTTTATTATCGACAAGCTGCGATAATGGCAGCCGATGCAGCATAAAGGAAATGAATTCCCGGTTCCATACCCCGGGGATTCCGAACGGAGCGCCGTACCTTGAGTGATCGGAAAACAGCGCAAGCAGGCGGATCGGAGCCGGCCGGGAAGCCCCGTCGCCGCGGCCTGCTGCGCTCCAGTCTGGTGACCGGTTCCATGACCTCGATGTCACGCGTGCTGGGACTGGTGCGGGATATTGTGCTGGCCCGCCTTTTCGGCCCGGGCGACGGTGCCGATGCCTTCTTTCTGGCCTTCAAGATTCCCAATTTCCTGCGCCGTCTGTTTGCCGAGGGTGCCTTCAACCAGGCGTTCGTGCCGGTACTGTCCGAATACCGTTCCCTGTACACACACGAACAGGTGCGACAGCTGATCAATGCCACGGCCACCTGGCTGGGTGGCACATTGCTGGTGTTGACGGTGGTGGTGGTGATCGCGGCCCCCGTGGTGGCCTGGCCCATTGCCTGGGGCTTTACATCGGATCCGGAAAAATTCGCGCTGTTCGTGGAAATGCTCCGGATCACCTTCCCGTATCTGTTACTGATTTCCCTGACCGCTTTCGCCGGCTCCATACTGAACAGCTATGACCGTTTTGCGGTACCGGCATTGACGCCGTCTCTGTTGAACCTGTCCCTGATCGCTTCCGCATTGCTGTTGTCTCCCTGGTTCGACAGGCCGGAGGTGGCGTTGGCCTGGGGGGTGTTGATTGCCGGCGTCAGTCAGCTGCTGTTTCAGTTGCCGTTCCTGATCCGTCTGCGCCTGATGCCCAGGCCCGCCCGGCGTGCCAGGCACGAAGGGGTGCAGCGCATCATCCGGTTGATGATTCCGGCGCTTTTCGGTGTTTCGGTCAGTCAGATCAATCTGCTGTTCGATACCTTCATTGCCTCGTTGCTGGTCAGCGGCAGCGTGTCCTGGCTGTACTTTTCGGAACGGCTGATGGATCTGCCGCTGGGCATATTCGCCGTGGCCGTGGCCACCGTGGTGCTGCCGAGCCTGTCGCGGCGTCATGCCGAGAAAAGTCCGGAGGAGTTCTCGGCGTTGCTGGACTGGGCTTTCCGGCTGGTGGTGCTGATTGCCGTGCCGGCGGCCATGGCACTGGTGTTGTTATCCGAGGCGCTGATCATCACCCTGTTCCAGAGCCCCAACTTCACGGCCGATGATGTCGTGCAGGTGACATCCAGCCTGCAGGCCTACAGTCTGGGACTGCTGGCCTTCATGGCGATCAAGATCTTTGCGCCGGGGTACTACTCGCGGCAGGATACGAAAACACCGGTCCGTATCGGCATCATCGCAATGGTGGTGAACATGGTCCTGAATATCGTGCTGGTGTTCGGGCTGGGGTTGGCCCACACGGGTCTGGCATTGGCGACATCGCTGGCCGCGTTCCTGAATGCAGGCCTGCTGCTGGGCGGTCTCCTGCGCAGAGGAGTCTATCGCTTCCAGCCCGGCTGGGGTCGGTTTGCATTGCGGGTGCTGTTGGCCAACGTCGCCATGGCGGCCTTTCTGCTGGGCCTGGCCGGCCCCTGGGAGAACTGGCTGGCACGCAGTGAGTGGTTCCGGTCCGGTCACATGGCCGTGCTCTGTCTGGGTGGCATGGCGCTGTACTTTGCCATACTGTGGCTTGCCGGTATGAGAGTGTCGCAATTCCGACGCTATGACTGAGAAATCGAGAATACAAGGTGTCCGAAACATGGATGATCGCAAGAGAGAGATCGACAATCATCACATCATCGGTTGTGAGGAACTCCCCGAGCCCGATGTCCTGAAACGGGAAATGCCCGTGGAAGGGGCCGCGCTGGAAACGGTGCTGCGGGGGCACCATGACGTCAAGGCGGTGCTGGATGGCCGCGATGACCGCTTGATCATGGTGGTCGGCCCCTGTTCCATCCATGACCCGGAGCAGGCGCTGGACTACGCGCGCCGCCTCAAACCGCTGGCCGACGAGCTGCGCGATGAGTTGATCATCCTCATGCGTGTGTATTTCGAGAAACCCAGGACCACGGTGGGCTGGGAAGGGCTGATCTATGATCCCAATCTCGATGGCAGCCATCGCATCGAGCAGGGTCTGCGCAGCGGGCGCCGGTTGATGCTGGACATAAACGCGCTGGGTCTGCCGATTGCGGTGGAGGCCCTGGATCTGATTTCGCCGCAGTACCTGCAGGATCTGGTGAGCTGGACAGCCATTGGTGCCAGGACCACCGAGTCACCCACCCACCGCAAGCTGGCCAGCGGTCTGTCATCCGCGGTCGGATTCAAGAACAATGTGGATGGTGACGTCACCGTGGCCATCAATGCCATCCGGGCCGCCTCGGCGGTCAACACCTTCATCAGTGTCACCGAGAAGGGACGGGTGGCCGCCTTCCGGACCGCTGGTAATCCTCACTGCCATGTCATTCTGCGAGGTGGCAGGGAGCCCAATTATCAGGCGCCGCATGTCGCCGAATGCGAGGCCGCGCTGCGCAAGGCCATGATCCGGGAAAGCATCATGATCGACTGCAGTCACGGCAATTCCCGCAAACAGCATGAACGGCAGCTGGCTGTGCTGGAAGACGTGGCCGATCAGATCGTGGCGGGCAATCGTTCCCTGGTCGGCGCCATGCTGGAGAGCCATATCCATGCCGGCAACCAGCCGATTCCGGATGATCTGGAGGAGTTGGCCTATGGTGTTTCCATCACTGACGCCTGCCTGGACTGGGTCGCGACCGAGAAAGCGCTGAGACAGTTTGCGGAAAAAATCCGGCCCGCCTTGCCGGGACGGCGCGGCGGGCCGGAAGAGAAAGCCGACTGAGCGGCCTCTCATTTCAGCTTGCAGGTTGCATGTTGGTTGATGGTGAGGCGGACGTGATTGATCTGCGTCAATGAGTGCCGTTGAGGCCGGTTGCCGTCATGACGGCTTTCATTGATTGCGATCGTCAAGTTATCTATTATGCCTGCAGGTAGTGCTACTTTATTGGAAATGGAGACGACAATGAGCACGTATGACAACATCCTGGTGGCGATTGATGGCTCGGACGAATCGGACAAGATTCTGGACAGGGCTTTGCAACTGGCCGACGACAATGGCGCGCAAGTGAATGTGGTGCTGGTGTTCGAGCCGTTGCTGGGCAATTATTCGTTCGAACTGAACATGGCGGACTTCGAGAAAGTCCAGCAGGAGCACCAGGAGCAGGTGGCGAAGCAGGTGCGGGAAAGCCTGTCCAATCGTTCACC
>JBNJGU010000285.1:0-3224 GCA_051747985.1 Pseudomonadota bacterium
GTGTCACCGACCCTGGTGTTGTACCACTTCCGTTGCCCGTTTTTGGCGCTGTTCGGTTTCTCGTTGCTGTCCATTCCGGCACCGCATTGAAATGACAATATGCTGGCAATATAGCAGCTGCCTGTAGACTCTTCAATCGCATTCGCGTCTGGTGACGGCGGCGGGGCTGTGATAGTTTTCCGGATTGAGGGCGATCGCAGGATCGAAGCGCAGGGATCAAGGCAGGTCAGTGTCGACACGGGCTGTTGTGCAGCTTCTGTGTGATGCGATTTTTTGCCGGAGCGGCTGGCGCGGCCGTTGACTACAGGGAAGGTGGATCGAGCTGTATGGCGCCATTTTTCCATGTAGTTGACAGTGAGATCCGCCATGCCGATCCCCGTTGTCGCCAGGGGCTGGCCCATCGTGCTGGCCCTGGTGCTCCTCCTTGTTTACACCACCGTCTCCGCCACCACTCCGACCGTCAAGAAGTCCGGTTCCGGCATCTGCCACCCGCGGGACAGTGCCTGGTTCGAACGCACCACACGCTTCACACCGTATGCGTCTCTGGAGAGCTGCCTGGACAGTGGCGGCCGTCTGCCCGCCAACTACCGGGTCGCCGCCCCGAAGACCGGGTACGACCGGGCGCAGTTCGGTTCAGGCTGGTCCGATGAGGACGGGGACTGCCAGGACAGTCGTGCCGAGGCGTTGATTGCCACCTCCACCACCACGGTGCGCTTTGCCGATGACGAGCGCTGTCGTGTGGTCACGGGACGGTGGATCTCGCCGTTCACGGAGCAGATCATCCAGAACGCCTCCGCGATCGACATTGACCATGTGGTGCCATTACGGTGGGCATGGGATCGCGGCGCGGCGGACTGGTCCGCGTCGCAGCGCGAGGCCTTCGCCAATGATCCGGTGAACCTGATACCGGTCGAGGCCGGCCTGAACCGCAGCAAGGGCGCGCGGGGTCCGGACGAGTGGTTGCCGCCGTCGGGGCAATGCGGCTATGTGGCGCGTTTTCTGCGGATCGTGCGGATATACGGTCTGAAGATGAAGGCGGCCGAAGAGCGCAGCATCCGCGGGATGATCGCGGAGTGCCAGAACAGTTGAACTGGCTGTTATCATGAATCGCTGCACCGTATTATCCGCATGGCTCACTAGAGTTGTATGAAGTAACAGGAGAATGGTTTCATGAAGCACATCACCCTCACCAATGGCGACCGCATGCCGATGCTGGGTCTGGGTACCTGGAAGGCCGACGAGGACACCGTCTACCGGGCGGTCACGGAAGCGGTCCGGGCGGGTTACCGCCATATCGACTGCGCTGCCATCTACGGCAATGAGAAGGCCATCGGCCGCGCGTTGGCGGATCTGTTCAGGGAGGGGGTGGTCTCCAGGGAGGATCTGTGGATCACCTCCAAGCTCTGGAACAACGCCCATAAAGAGAGAGACGTGCGACCGGCACTGAAACGCACTCTCAGCGATCTGGGGCTCGACTCACTGGACCTGTATCTGATCCACTGGCCCGTCGTGTTCCGTCCCGATGTCACTTTTCCGGAATCGGACGACGACTACCTGAGTCTGGATGAGGTGCCGATCATGGAAACCTGGCGCGCGCTCGAGGCCTGTGTCGATGAAGGCCTGACCCGCAACATCGGAGTGTCCAACTTCAGTGTACGTAAACTGGATAACCTGCTGGGTCAGTGCCGTATCTGTCCGGCGGTGAATCAGGTGGAAGGGCATCCCGTGTTGCAACAGCCGGCCCTGAAGGCGTTCTGTGATGAACATGGCGTCGTGGTGACCGCTTACTCCCCGCTGGGCTCCACGGATCGCCCGGCCGCCATGCGCGCCGATGACGAGCCGGATCTCATGGCGCTGGAACCGATCCGCGAGATCGCTTCGGCGCACGATGCCACGCCGGCGCAGATTCTCCTCGCCTGGGCTGTCAATCGCGGCACGGTGACCATCCCGAAGTCGGCCAACCCCGGCCGTCTGCGGGAGAATCTGGCCGCCGCCGACATCGAGCTCACTGACGACGAGATGGCGCGTATCGGGGCACTGGACGAGCACCGCCGCCTGCTGACCGGTGAGATCTGGAAAGGGCCGTACAACCTGCGGAATCTGTGGGACGAGTGAGTCAGAAAAGAATACGGGAATGACGGTCGGGGATATCTCCCCGTTCCGTTCCATGCGGGATGCGCGATTCACGCGCGCACAAAACGCCTCAGCAGTACTGGCAGCAGCAACAGGTTCCATAGCAGCGCCATGGCCATGGCCAGACTGGCGAGCAGGCCGAACTGAACACTGGGAATGAAGTCGGAGAAGCCCAGCTGTGAAAAGCCGAGCATGATGATCACCGACGTGTAGAGTATGGCATAGCCGACGCTGAAGCTGGTGGCCTGAATGGCGCCATCGGCGCCATTCGCGCCCGCCCTGGCCAGCTCTTCCCGGTAGCGATGAAGGTAGTGGATGGTATCGTCGACGGCAATACCCATGGCTATGGAAGCGATGGTGATGGTCATCAGATCCAGGGGAATCCTCAACCAGCCCATGACGCCGAGCACTCCCACGGTGGACAGGATATTGGGCGCGATGCCGATCACGGCCAGACGCAGGGAGCCGAAGATGGCAAGAAAGGTCAGGGTCAGCACAATATAGACCAGGCCCAGGGACAACATCTGCGAGTGGAACAGGCGTTGCAGAACATCCTGGTAGAGCACGAAGAGATTGGTCAGCGAATACTGGTCACGGCCAATCTCCAGGTCCGCCATCCCCGTCCTTACATTCTCGATCAACCGCGCCCGGTTCAGGCCTTCGGTGGCATCCTGCACCCGGGCACTGATGCGTAGCTGTGCATGTTCCGCGGAATAGAAGGAGCCCAGCAGATCATCCCGCAGATTCTCGTCAATGGTCCGGTAAATGGCGGTGAGTTCATACTCGGTCAGCGGCTGGTCGTTGTTGAGTTCTCTGGCCAGTTCGGTGAAGTTGACGATGGAGAGCACCTTCCCCATGCCTTCCTGCTCTTCCAGCAGCGCCTGGATGCGCTGTAATTGCTGTACGTTGTCCGCGCTGATCACCAGGTCATTTTCCGGTGCCTGCGCTTCGGGCAGGGTGAGCACCAGGTCCAGGGGTGTGGAACCACCCAGTTCCCGGTCTATGAAGCTCAGTTCCCGGTGTGCATCCGTCGATTCACTGAAATAGTTGATGAAACTGTTTTCCACGTCCAGACGCAGTGTCCCGACGAT
>JBNJGU010000286.1:0-3210 GCA_051747985.1 Pseudomonadota bacterium
GACCGTGGCTGGATCGTAGAGATTGCGACCATCGAACACAACCCGGTCGGCCAGTTGCCCGGCGAGTTGCTCGAAATCGGCGGCGCGGAAGTGTTGCCACTCGGTGCAGATGATCAGCGCATCCGCGCCCTTGAGCGCCGAATCGCGGGTGCCGGCCAGTTGCAGGTCATCGCGGTGGCCGTACAGTCTTTCGGTTTCCGGCATCGCTTCGGGATCATAGGCCTGCACGCGGGCGCCGGCTTCCCACAGGGCTGCCATCACCACGCGACTGGGCGCCTCGCGCATGTCATCGGTTCCCGGCTTGAAGGAGAGTCCCCACAACGCGAAAGTCTTGCCCTGCAGTTGATCCCCGTAATGTCGCCGTATGAGTGTGACCAGGTGGGCTTTCTGGGCTTCGTTGACCCGTTCCACGGCATTGAGCAGGTCCATGGTCAGGCCGGTCTGCGATGCTGTCCGTGCCAGCGCCTTGACATCCTTGGGAAAGCAGGAACCGCCGTAGCCGATGCCCGGATAGATGAACTGATAACCGATGCGGGGATCGGAGCCGATGCCCTGACGGACCTGCTCGACATCGGCGCCCAGTTGCTCTGCCAGTCTGGCGATCTCGTTCATGAAGCTGATCTTGGTGGCCAGCATGGCGTTGGCGGCGTACTTGGTCAGCTCGGCGGCGCGGATGTCCATGAAGATCATGCGGTCCGAGCTTCGGTTGAAGGGAGCATAGAGCTCGGTCAACTGCTCACGTACGTGGCTGGAGTCAGTGCCGACGATGATGCGGTCGGGCTTCATGAAATCGCTGATGGCGGCGCCTTCCTTGAGGAACTCCGGATTGGAGGCCACATGGAAAGCGAGTCCGGAATCGCGTTCGTGCAGGGCCTGCTGCACCGTGGCGCGCACTTTTCCGGAGGTGCCCACCGGAACGGTCGATTTGGTGATGATCGTCCGGCTGGATGACATCCGTTGCCCGATGGCCCTGGCCACCTCCAGCACGTGACGCAGATCGGCCGAGCCGTCTTCATCCGGTGGTGTCCCGACGGCGATGAACAGCAGTTCAGCGAAATCCACGGCGACGCCGGTGTCCGCGGTGAAGTGCAGGCGGTCCTGCTGGACGTTCTCGGCAACCATGCGTTCGAGACCGGGCTCATAGATCGGGATCATGCCCTTGCACAGGGCTTCGATCTTGACCTGGTCTACATCCATGCACATGACCTGGTGTCCTGACTCCGCCAGACAGGCGCCAGTCACCAGACCGACGTAGCCGGTTCCGAATATCGTGACTTTCATTTCTGGTCCTTGCTGTGTCCCTCTGATGATGCCGTCAATGGACGCCGTACAATGCCGGTGGCGTCCGATTCCGGGTGGCGTAGTGTACCCCGTATCCTGTCGTGATGGCAGTGTGGGCCCTACAGCCACGACACTGTGCACCAATAAAGTGCAGTGCACCGTGACGCTGTCCGAAATGGTGCGAAAGTGCTGGAAGCTGCCTGCCAGAAGTCTCCTGAAAATCTCCCAAACATATGACAATAAACAGATTATAGGAATTGGCACATCGCTTGCTGAGAGACATCGTGAATACGCGTGCCGGACGGATCACGGCCAGGAGGTCGGAGCGGTTGCGGGTTCATCCAAGAGCACTATCAAGCACAGACGCACAAAATCAGGAGCGATGAAAATGAAGGAATTCCACGCAGTGATCAGCCGCAAGACAATAACACTCGGAGCCGGAGCAGCTCTGCTGGCAGCCACGACATTCGCTTCGGCCCCGGCATTCGCCGATTACGAAATCAGTGGCAATGTCGGAGTGGTTTCGGACTACGTGTTCCGTGGTATCACTTCGGCCACGGAAGGTGATGGTCCAGCAGTGCAGGGGGGCTTTGACCTGGAAGCCGACAATGGTTTCTATGCCGGCTACTGGGGCTCCAACCTCGGCTACGGATCCGAGAACCTTTCCACCACGGTGGAAAACGACCTGTACCTGGGCTTCGGCGGCGAGGCCGGAGAGATCGGCTATGATGTAGGGGTACTGTATTACTGGTATATGGATGACTCCGATTCCAGTGGTGCCGAGCCGTACGCCAGTGTCAGCCTCGGACCGGTCACTCTCGGGGCCGCCTATATGGCCCAGGATGTCAGCTGGTCGAACCAGGGTGACATTTTCTGGTCATTGGGAACCGGTACGGACCTGGGCAACAATTTCGCACTGGATGCCACGCTGGGTTTTTTCACCTATGAGGACAGTGGCAAGTATATTCCCTCCACCGGGGAAAGCAGTGGCTTCCGTAGCCTGGACATCACCCTGAGCAAGGCGCTGGAGAGCTCACCGGCCAGCATGTTCGCCACGTATATCGTGGGCGGCGACGACCGCAATGGTGTCTCGCAGGAAGACAAGATCGTGATCGGATTCAGCTACGGGTTCTGATCTACACGGACATCGTTACGCGGTGCAGCGCCCCGGATCAGTCGATGGTCCGGGGCGCTGTGCTATCATCGACGCCGAACGGGGTCGGGAGCGTAATACTTGTTGTCAGTATCGGAAGCAGGGGAAGGGGTGATTGCGCGGAGGGTGGTCCTGGTCAATCCGACCAAATTCCTGGGCAACCTGATGATCGCGGGACGTCTGCTGCAGACCTTCGCGGACCAGTGCCGGCGCAATGATGTCGAGCTGCTGCTGGTGCTGGATCGTCGGTATCGGGCACTGCTGGATCCGGCCCTGCCCGGAGTCCGTGTGGTCTGGTACCCGCGTGATGCGCTGGTCCCGGCCCGCCGACCTGGGGCCTGGAAGGCCTGGTGGCTTTGTGTACGTGCGATCCGGCGCTTCCGTGCCGATCTGGCCTTTCCGATCGAGGATGATTCGGTGGCGCACCAGTTGACCCGTCTCTCCGGTGCCCGGCACCGTGTTGGCAATTCACGGGCGCGCTCCTCCCTGGGGTTGCATGAGGTGGTTCCGGTACAGCGCAGCGACCGTCCGATCCGGCAACGTCATGTCTGGTTCGCCTACCGGGAGGTGTTCGAACGCCTGGGTATGGCTGCCAGCCTGCCGGAGCAGCCGTGCTATATGCATCTGCCGGTATCGGAGCCGCCGGGATCCGATGCGCTGCTCGAGCGGCTGGCCACTATGGGTGTGCGTTCTCTCGCTGGATGTGTCGTTTTGCATGCCGGAGCCACCAAACGCTACAAGATGTGGCCCGTGGCACATTTCACCGAACTGGCCCG
>JBNJGU010000287.1:0-3187 GCA_051747985.1 Pseudomonadota bacterium
GCATTGCCCTGGGATACGGTCCGGCCGGTGGAGTATGACACCTACTACCCGCTGCGCCGGATCATGCCGGAACTGCAGGAACGTCACCAGCAGCGCGCCGCCCGTGATCCCGATTTCATCTATATGAACGGTGCGGTGGAACGGATGCGGGAAGCCCGCGAACGGACCACCCTGCCATTGCAGGAATCGGCACTGAAAGCGCAGCGGGAAGCGGATCGCCGCGCGGCCTTTGAGGCCAATAACCTGCGCCGGATGATGAAAGGGCTGCCGATGGAGCTGTGGCAGGAAACCGACGAGGATGATGGCGACAGCGTGGCATTGACTCTGGGGGCCGACGACCTGGAGGCCGAGGGAGAGGAAGAGCAGGACCCGATGCTGATCGAAAGTGGCAACATCCTGGTCGACATGTCCCGCATGCTGGGCCGTCCGATGACGGCCAGTCATGACGCGGAATCCAATCGTGATCGCGAGGACCTGTGACGGTCTGACGATATACGACTTTAGAGGTGCCCTGTACAAAAAGGCCCCCGCTGCAGTACCGCAGCGGGGGCCTTTTTGTCGCCGTCCCTGTGCCGGATCAGGTACCGAAGCGATAACGGAGCTTGACCACCAGTTGACTGACCAGAGGATCATCCCAGGCGTCGCCGAACTGATCATCGAAGGAGCGGATCATTCCGCGCTGGTTGTTGCTCTTGCTGTAGACCACGAACAGATCGGACAATGGGGCAATCTGCCAGCGATAGCGCAATTGCAGGTTCATCTGGGTCAACGCGAAACTGTCACTGGGACCGGCCGGCTTGTCCACCTGTATCAGGTCCCGATTGCGGGTTGGTGCATCGGCCGGCAGGTGATAGAAACGGTCCTCGTCCGCCTTGATACCCACCCATTGCAATGCGGCACTGAACTGTTGCTTCGCGGTCAGGAAGTATTCCATGCTCAGGTTACTCCGCCACTGTTCGGTATCGAAAGCCGTGAAATTCTGGTCTTCCTGATGAAGTAGCCAGCCATCACGGTCGTCATACTCGACCTCGGTGGAGAAGTTCAGGTTGTCGATCGGGCGCCAGGTCACTCCGGCCGAGACATTGTGACTGGTACCACCGGCGAACTCTCCCGACTGGCCCGCTCCGACATCGAAGCTGATCGCGCGCGCGGGGTCGGTGGTATAGTTGACATTGAAATTGGTGCGCTCCGCCACCGCGAAGGTGCCATTGCCAAAGCTGTTACGGTCGTCGTAGCGCTTGGGGAAATGGAATACCCCGAAACTGACCTGGTCCAGGTTGTTCAGCGTCACATCAACATTGACCACCGGTATGGCATTGTTGACACGGTCGCCGTCCAGGTTCTCCTCGTAGCGCATAAACGGACTCACGCGCACGTTGCGCACCACGTCCAGATCGGTGAAGATCCACTGCCCGCGATACCAGAACTCCCAGGAGTTGTTGCGCTCCAGAAAGCCAAAATCGTTGACGTCGATGGTGTCATCCAGGTAGGTCATCTGCAGCGTGTGACGCACGCCCTGACGGGGTTGATAGACCACATCGGCGAACGTGCCGTAGCCGGTGCCCACGCCTTCGACATCGGAGGCGATGACCTGACCATCCACATTCCAGCGACCACTGGTGCTCAGGTAATGATAGTCCACCGCGTGCACATCGGCACTGCGATCCGGGTGCCTTACCGTGGTACCGATGTAGCCCAGTCCGCGATAGGCTGCATTGCGACTGTCCTCATACAACATCCGCACGGCGCCGAAATCGCGACCGTCGGCCGTGACCCGGGCTCCACCCACATCGTATTCCGTATCATCCTCCATGGCGGTCAACACACCGTACCGGACGGAACCACTCTGCCCGGTAAACTTGGCCGCACCGAGAAGATCCGCCGGTGTCACGCGTTGACGCGCCGTCAGGCTTTCGCCGGGCGGCAGGTCCGGCGCACGGGGCCGGCCGCCGATCCGGCGGGTATTGATGATGCTCAGACGCTTGCCGCCACTACCGGTTGATCGCGGCGTGGTGTTGAATATTTCCTGGCCCTCCTGGAAGAACAGGCGCTTTTCCGGGAAAAAAGTTTCATTGGCCGTCAGGTTGACCACCACATCATCCGATTCGGCGGAACCGAAGTCCGGATTGATGGTGGCCGTCGCCTGGAAGTTGCTCGACGGACGCCAGAACAGGTCAACCCCTGCCTTGCCGTCCACGTCATTGTCCACTTCATCGACAGTGGTGGAAGCATACGGGAAAACACTCCACTGCTGACGGGGGGCCACGCCCTCCATGGTCAGCCGGGGGAAGTCGCTCAGGAACAATGTGTCGGAGCCGGGAATGCCCGGCCAGCCCCAGGTTTCATCCAGGCTGCCGACGTTACGCTGGGCATAGAATCCGATGACGCGTTCCTCTCCCTCCGTGTCCGGCATCGCCAGCTGGCCCCAGGGGATATAGAACTCGGCGGACCAGCCATCGTCGGTCTGCGCGGTGGCTCCGTACCAGGCGCCGTCCCATTCGCTGCTGTATTGCCGCTCCGGAAGAATGGTGCCATCCATCTGGTTATCACCCAGCGCCAGGCTCATCCAGTAGCCAAAACGGCCACTACCGGAGGTATCCAGGGTGAAGGAAACGCGGTCGCGGCGGATGCCCCGGGCGTCCCGCCCACTGATCCGACGCACCAGGGTCTCTTCCGGTTGCTCCATATCCACCGCGATATACAGACCCTGATCGTTGTAGAAGATCTTGAAATCGGTGTTGTATGGTGTCTCGTCCAGGTTTTCGGGTTGCACCACCCGCATGGAAAGCCCGGGCACGTTACCGGCCACCTCCCAGGCGGTCTCGTCGATGACGCCGTCAATGTCTATGGCGCCCTGCTCGCCCTCGATGCGGGACAGTGGAATACGAGTTTCAGGGCCGACTCGCAACTGCATGGCCGGCGACAGACCTCCAGCGTCCGATGACAGAGGCTGTGCCACTGTCACCGACGAGGCGGAAAGGCCGAGAATCAGTCCGGTGGGGATATGCTGGAAAATGCTCAAGACTGCGTTCCTTTGTTGTTATCCAGGGCGCCTCGGCAGAGGGAAGCCGGGCGGAAAACCATGAAATTATACGGAAAACCGGACCGAAAAACCTCCAAAAATCCTACTGAATTGTTACGAAGTGTCTGTACGGGCCGGCGCGCGCGTCGTGGCGTTGTCGTCAAA
>JBNJGU010000288.1:0-3186 GCA_051747985.1 Pseudomonadota bacterium
GTCCCCGTATAGTGACTGTACTTCGTCCTGGGCATCGAGGAAGGCCCGTACGGGCTGGTCGAGTCCATTGTGCTCCCTCAAGGCCGGATCCCAGTACGGATTGGGCAGACAGCGCACGTCAAAGACCATGTCGGCGTCTATGGGCACACCGTTCTTGTAGCCGAAAGACTCGAACATCAATGCCATGGCATTGTCCTTGCGCTCGACGACGCGCTGCTTGATCGTGTCGCGAAGCTGATGGACGGACAGGCTGCTGGTATCCAGTGACAGTCCGGCCATGGCCGCGATCGGTTCCAGCAGGTCGCGTTCGCGATCGATGGCTTCCCGCAGCCCTGTCTGGTTATCGGTCAACGGGTGTTTGCGACGGCTCTCGCTGAAGCGCTTGAGCAGCGTCGGACTGTTGGCGTCCAGGAATACGATTTCGGTATCGATCCGGGTCGGTTCCAGCGCCCGTATGATTTCCGGAACATCCTTCAGGTCCGTCGAGATGTTGCGAGCATCAATGCTTACCGCGATGCGTGGCAGGTCGATCGTATGCCCGCTGATCCGTTCAACCAGTGCCGGCAACAGGCTGGCTGGCAGGTTGTCAATGCAGTAGTAACCGTGATCCTCCAGCATGTTCAGGGCGGTACTCTTGCCGGAGCCGGATCGGCCGCTGATGATGAGGAGTTTCACGGATGGTCTCCTTCAGCCCGACTCGCCGGAAAACCGGGTGGCCTGTTCGTACAGCTCGAGGTCACTGGTGGTATCCCGCAATGCCCTGCAGAATGCATCCTGATGAAAAAGTTGAGCCAGTCCGCCCAGTACCCGCAGATGCTCGTCGGTTTCTTCCTCGGGCACGATCAGTACGAACAGCAGGTCCACGGCCTGGTTGTCATTGGCATCGAAATCGATGCCATCCTCCAGGGTCACCAGCGTTCCGGTGATCCGCCGGCATTCTTTCACCCGACAGTGCGGGATGGCGATACCGTTGCCGATGCCGGTGCTCCCCAACTGTTCGCGCGCCAGCAGGGCTTTGTAGATCGCATCAGCGGGCAGGTTGTCGCTGCGCTGGGCGATCAGCTCGCTGATCGTGGTGAGGAAACGCTTCTTGCTGCCTCCATCCAGGCGGGCAAAGCACCGTTCGGGTGCCAGAATCTGTTCAAGTTGCATGATAGTGATGTCTGAAGGTGATGGACGCATGGTGGTCCGGCGGATTCGGCCGCCATTCTATACCAAGTGCCCGTAGGACCCAACCTGGTGACCCGGCTGAACATTACCTTATTTCCCGCATGGCCCACTAGCTCAGCCGTTTACGCTCGTTGGACGGCGGGATATTCATGGATTCCCGGTATTTGGCCACGGTACGACGGGCTACGTTGATCCCCTGTTCCTTCAGAAGGTCGGCGATTTTGCTGTCACTGAGTGGCTTGCGTGTGCTCTCGGCGGCCAGCAGTTTGCGGATCAGGGCCCGAATGGCGGTGGATGAGGCCTCGCCGCCGCTGGCCGTGCCGACGTGGCTGGAGAAGAAATACTTCAGTTCGAATACGCCGCGGGGCGTATGCATGTATTTCTGCGTGGTGACTCTGGAGATGGTCGATTCGTGCATCTCGACCGCTTCCGCTATGTCATGGAGCACAAGCGGCTTCATGGCTTCCTCGCCATTTTCCAGGAAATCCTGCTGATGCTCGATGATCCGGGTGGATACCTTGAGCAGGGTCTCGTTGCGGCTCTGCAGGCTCTTCAGGAACCAACGGGCTTCCTGCAGATTGTCCTTGAGGTAGCCGTTGTCGCGACTGCTGTCGCCCCGCCGCACCAGTGCCGCGTAGTCCGGATTGATACGCAGCCGCGGTGCCGTTTCCGGATTCAGTTCGACCCGCCAGCGCCCGCTTTGCGGATCCTTGCGCACGAACACGTCCGGCACCACATAATCGGTCTGTGATGGCGAGATGTCGGCTCCCGGTCGTGGATTCAGGCTCTCAATGATGGCAATGGCGTCACGCAGGGCCGGTTCGCGGATCCGCATCCGTCGCATGATCTGGCTGTAGTCGCGACTGCCCAGCAGAGGCAGGTGGTCGCGGGCCAGAATCCTGGCGTGTCGCACCGCGTCAGCGTCGTCTTCATCGGTCAAATGCGCCAGCTGGATCAACAGACACTCGGACAGGTCGCGGGAGGCGACACCGACCGGATCGAACTGCTGTATCCGGTGCAGTACCGCCAGGATCTCGTCCTCCTCGATGTCGAGTTCCGGGCCCAATGATTCGAGCAGCGATTCCACGCTCACGGTCATCATCCCATTGGCATCGATGCTGTCGATGATGTTCATGGCGATGGCATGGTCGGTGTCCGACATCGGGGTCAGGTTCAATTGCCACATCAGGTGGTCCTGCAGGGACTCGTCTGTGCTGTTGCGGGACTCGAAATCGCTGTACTCGCCATCGGCGTCGGCGGCAGGCAGACCGGTGCTGTAACTGGACTGATAGATGTCGTCCCAGCTGGTGTCCACGGACAGATCCTGCGGAATACTCTCCTCCCACCGGGAGCTGTCATCCATGTCTTCGGTGGCCGCTGTTTCGCGGTTATCGGACGATTCCGTGCCGCGACTGTCGCGAGCATCCGGTGCTCGTTCCCCGGGTTCGGTGCCATTGTCCTCGGCGCTGGAACTGGAAGGAGTGCCATCATCGCCTTCATCCACTTCCAGCATGGGGTTGGATTCCAGCGCCTCATGGATCTCATGTTGCAGATCGAGCGTGGACAGCTGAAGCAGGCGGATGGCCTGTTGCAGCTGCGGAGTCATGGTCAGCTGCTGGCCGAGCTTGAGTTGCAGAGATAACTTCATGTCACATCAGTCGCGAGAATGGCGGCGAATTGGAAAGCAAGCATCATGCCGAGCATTTTGAAAACTTGCAACCTGCGAGGGGCTTACCCTGGACATGGTCAGTATCGGAAGCTGTGACCCAGATAGACTTCGCGTACTTTCTCATTGGCCAGGATCCGGGAGGTTTCACCTTCGGCGATGATCTGGCCCTCGCTGACGATATAGGCTTTTTCACAGATATCCAGCGTGTCACGCACATTGTGGTCGGTCAACAGGACCCCGATACCGCGATCGCGCAGGTGAAGGATGATCTCCTTGATATCGCTGACCGAAATCGGGTCGACACCGGCGAACGGCTCGTCGAGAAGAATGAATCGCGGTTCAGTGGC
>JBNJGU010000289.1:0-3153 GCA_051747985.1 Pseudomonadota bacterium
ACCACCGCGGCGGACTGGTGGGACGTCTGGTCCGCGACACCTATACCCTGCTGCCCGGTGGCTGCCCCCGCATGCTGGCCGAGTTCCGGTTGCTGGACCTACTCAACCAGCGCGGCCTGCCGGTACCCGTGCCGGTGGCGGCCCGCTGCCAGCGCACCGGCTGGCTGACCTATCGCGGGGATCTGATCACCCGTCGCATACCCGGTGCCCACACGCTGTACCAGCAGCTGTGTCATGGACCGCTGGACGTCGCCCAATGGCAGGGTATCGGCCGCACCGTGGCCCGTTTCCATGCGGCCGGTGTCGATCATGCCGATCTCAACGCCACCAACATCATGCTGGACCGGCACAACCGCCCCTGGCTGATCGATTTCGACAAGAGTCGACTGCGCGGGGACGGACGCTGGAAGGCAGCCAATCTGCGACGCCTGAAACGTTCACTGGAAAAGCTGCGGCGACAGACACCGGACATGTACTATACCGACGCCGACTGGAGTGCCCTGCTGCAGGGCTACCACGGCTGAACATGGACGCGGTGCTGCACTGGATCGGATCCAACGAGGTCCTGCTCGCCTGGCTGGGTGTGGGTTCGGCACTCGTTTTCATCGTTTCGCTGGCGACCGTGCCCTGGTTCGTGGCCCGCATTCCCACCGACTATTTTCACAGCGAGCGGCGCCGCGTCCTGCCCTGGGCCCGGCATCACCCGGCAGTGCGCTGGCCCCTGCTGGTGCTCAAGAACACGGCCGGAATCCTGTTTCTGGCCGCCGGTATCGCCATGCTGGTGTTGCCCGGTCAGGGGCTGTTGACCATGCTGGCCGGCATCATCCTGCTGGATTTTCCCGGCAAGTACCGCTTCGAGCGAGGACTGATCCGGCAGCCGGCGATTCTGGACAGCATCAACTGGCTGCGACGGCGTCGTGGCAGGCCGCCCCTGCAGCTCTGATCGCCCCGGGCACCCGGTTGTCATCAGAGTGTAACGATATGGCTTCACAATGAACGCCAATCATCCAATGACAGTGCAGGAGTTTGCCATGAGCCGGTCGACACATTCCCGTCCCGTTTCCCCATCGCGCCGGAGCCTGCTGCGGCAGGGCCTGGTGGCCACCGGCGTGATCGCCGCCGGCCCGGCCCTGTGGGGATCGGGCAGTCACGCGGCCTCGCCGCGATCCGCCCTGCCGGTCGGCACCAGTCCCCGCACCAGCAACATTCCCAACCTGGCGGGCACGCTGCACGAAGTGACCGTGGAGAACGACCTGCACACCCGCGTACGACTGCCACGAGGCTTCGCCATCCGCGAGGTGGCCCGCACCGGACAACGGCCGGTGGCCTCTTCGGACTACATCTGGCACCAGGACCCCGACGGCGGCGCCACCTTCCCCACCGATGATGGCGGCTGGGTCTATGTCTCCAACGCCGAGGTCGGTGAACGCGGTCATGGCGGCGTCGGCGCGCTGCGTTTCGATGCCGCCGGCGAGCTGGTCGACGCCTATCCGATCTGCAGCGGCACCACCAACAACTGCGCCGGGGGCCCCACTCCATGGGGTACATGGCTGACCTGCGAGGAAATCGACGGCGGCATCACCTATGAGTGCGATCCAATGGGACGCCGACCCGCCGTGCCCTGCCCGGCCATGGGCGTGTTCAAGCACGAGGCAGCGGCGGTGGATCCGGTACGCGGGCACATCTATCTGACCGAGGACGAATCGGACGGCAACTTCTATCGTTTCACCCCCGATCACTATCCGGCCGGCGGTCGACCCGATCTGTCCTCCGGAACACTGGAAGTGGCCGTCGTAGATGTCGATGACCCGATGGCCACCCGCCCCCTGCAATGGGTCACCGTGGACAATGCACAACCCGACAATGACGGTGTGCGCTTGCGTCGCGGCGCCACCGCCACCCGATACCAGGTACCCGGCGCGGCCACCTTCGATGGCGGCGAGGGCTGCTGGTTTCACGAAGGGATCGTGTACTTCACCACCAAGGGCGACAACCGCGTCTGGGCGGTGGACTGCGCGGCACAGACCATCGACCTGATCTATGACAAACAGAGTCAGCAGGCCTTCAATCCGGGCATCGACGATGTCGACAACCTTACCGTATCGGCCGGTGGCGACGTGCTGGTGGCCGAGGATGGTGCCGAGATGCGCATCGTGGTGGTCGGCGCCGACCTGACCCCGTTCGAGCTGGTCAACGTGCAGGGACATCGCGGCTCGGAGATCTGTGGGCCCGCTTTCAGTCCGGATGGCAGCCGGTTGTACTTCAGCTCCCAGAACGGCGCGCAGGGCAACGCACTGGACGGCCGGATCTATGAAATGCGGGGGCCCTTCTTCATCTGACCCGGCATCCGACTGGAACTGTTCGGCGGTATGGACTGCGGGTATACTGTGCCGCATGAACATACAACGACTGATCGCCATCTTCCTGCTGTGCCTGGGCGGACTGTTTCCTGTCCTGTCCCAGGCGCAACCCGCCACCACGCCCGATACCGGACCGGGTCCGGAACAACTGGCCAGCGAGGTCGATGCCGGCCAGTTGCAGGGGCTGATCGACACACTGGAGGATCCCGAACGCCGCGCCATATTCCTGGAGCGGCTCAATACCCTGCGGGCGCTGCAAGAGAATCCGGAGCAGGAAGAAGCGCCGGTCGATGACATCCAGGTCATCGCCGATGGCCTCACTGCCACCCTGATGGGGGCGGCCACCAGCGCCATCGACTCACTGACGGCCCGACTCGAGGGTGCCACCGCCTATCTGAGCGAGACGCCCGAGGCCATCAATACAGCCTACGCCGCCCTCCTGGATCCCGGCGACCGCCGCGTGATCCTGGAAATCGTGGGCAAGGTGGTCAGCACACTGATCGCGGCCCTGATGGCCGCCTGGATCATGGCCCGGCTGCTGGCCCGGCCCTGGCGCCACATTCAGCAACGTTCGGCGGAGAGCATCCTGAACCGGATTCTGCTGATGGTGGTGACGCTATTGCTGCGCCTGATCCCGTTGGCCGTATTCCTGGCCGTGGCCTACCTGGCGCTGCCGGTACTCGACCCCCGGCCCGTCACCCGCACGGTATTGCTGTCACTGGTCTATGCCCACCTCATCGCCCAGTCGATCATGGTGCTGGGCGCCACCCTGCTGGCCGTGGACAGCCCATCC
>JBNJGU010000290.1:0-1753 GCA_051747985.1 Pseudomonadota bacterium
GACGCCGGAGCGCTGGCCAACACGAAGTTGACCCTGGTGGACAACGCTGAGGACGATCGCAATGAGTCCGCACTGGCCGCGCTGCTGGAAGAGCAGGCACCCGCCCCCTGGCAGGCCGTTCTGGAGACCGGGCACGGCAACATCGGCTATGGTCGGGGTCACAACCGGGTGATCGCGGAAACAGACAGTGACTTTCATCTGATCCTCAATCCGGATGTATTCCTGGAAGCGGATGCGCTGCGCGTGGCACTGACGCATTTCGCCACGCACCCGCACACCGCGGCCGTGGCACCGGCCATTACCGATGGCGACGGAAACCGGGAATACGCCTGCAAGCGCTATCCCTCCGTGCTGGATTTCCTGCTGCGCGGTTTTGCACCCGGCTTCCTGCGCCGCTGGTTCTCCGCCCGGCTGGCGCGCTATGAGATGCAGGACCTGCCGGGCGACCGCCCCACCCAGGACATCCCCATCATCAGTGGCTGCTGCATGTTGTTCCGCGGCAGTGCACTGCGGGAACTGGGCGGTTTCGATCCGCGCTACTTCCTCTACTTTGAGGACTTTGATCTGTCCATGCGCGCCCATCCCCTGGGCCCGCTGACCTACCTGCCGGACATGCAGATCACCCATCTGGGCGGCAACAGCGCCCGCAAGGGGCTGCGCCATATCCTGCTGTTTGCGCGTTCGGGCTTCCGGTTTTTCCGGGATCACGGCTGGCGGTGGTGGTGACTGGCAAAATCGGAGGTTTGGGCTATGCTGGCAGTGAGGGATGCAATGAGCGGTGCTAATCGATAGACTATTCGTAATACGATATGACTATCGATTGAGGAGGCAGTATGACAGCCGTTACCGTTTCGCCCAAATACCAGGTGGTGATACCGAGGGAGGTGCGTGAGTCGATGGGGATCACGGCGGGTCAGAAAATGCAGGTGTTGACCTATCGGGGACGTATTGAGCTGGTGCCGGTAAAGCCGATGAGTGAATCCAGAGGGTTGTTGCCCGGGCTGGATACGGATCTGGAAAGGGACGACGATCGCTTATGAATGTCGTGGATTCGTCCGCCTGGTTGTCGTGGTTTGCGGGGGATGGCAATGCCGCGTCGTTCGCCGAAGCCATTGAGGACACCGTGAAGTTGCTGGTGCCCACCGTGACGATCACGGAGGTGTTCCGGCACGTGATGCGGCATCGAGACGAAGAATCGGCGCTGATGGCCGTTGCCCAGATGCACCAGGGGCATGTGATTGTTCTGGATGCTGGCCTGGCGGCGGATGCGGCCAGTTACGGAATACAGTACCGCTTGCCGTTGGCGGATAGCATCATCTATGCCACGGCTCGCAGGCATCGCGCCACGGTGTGGACACAGGACAGCGATTTCAAAGACCTGCCGGATGTGCGTTTCTACACAAGACAGCCCTGAATGCGGAGCTTCTGAAGTGCACTTCCATTGCATCACATGGTTGTTCGTGGCTGAAGTGACGCCAGCAAGATGAGTCAACGTCATGACGTCAGCAGACAGGGGGAGGAATCCATGGACCAGCAAAGAAAACGCTCCACAATCTATTTTGATCCGCAGTTGCACACCGCGCTGCGACTAAAGGCGGCGCAATCGGATCGATCCGTTTCCGAGCTGGTGAACGATGCGGTCCGTGAGGCACTGGCGGAGGATCAGGAAGATCTGGTGGCGTTCAAGGATCGAGTGACAGAGCCTACCATGACGTATGAGACTCTGCTGGATGATCTGAAGCAGCCATGAAGG
>JBNJGU010000290.1:1853-3150 GCA_051747985.1 Pseudomonadota bacterium
GAGCACGACCGGCCCCGCTCGCCCTACGGTCAATCCAAGTACGACGCCGAGCAGGCCCTGCTGGCCGCGCACCGGGCCGGCGACATCCGCGTCACCATCCTGCGCCCGGTCAATGTCTATGGCTCGGGCATGAAGGGCAATCTGATGACCCTGATCCGCCTGGCCCGGCGCGGCCGCCTGCCGCCGTTGCCCGATCTGCCCGAGCGCTTTTCCCTGGTCAGCGTGGATGACCTGTGCCAGGCGGTGTGGCTGGCCGCCAGTGGTGCCGGCCCCGACACCGATACCCCCGTCTATCCCGTCACCGACGGCCACGTTTACGGCCTGCGCGAGGTCGAAACGGCCATCCGCCAGGCCTTGGGCCGGCCGCAACCGCGTTGGGCGCTGCCCCGATCCGCGCTGTTTCTGGGCGCGCTGGGCCTGGAGATTGCTGACCGCTTCCTGCGTCTGGACAACGCGCCGGGCCTGCGCAATTACCATGCTCTGACCCGAGGCCGTGTGGTGGATGACCGCGCCACGCGCGAGGCGCTGGCTTATGAGCCGGTCGGGCGGTTTCAGGATGTGTTGCCGGACTTGATTTCCAGTGGCGAGCATCAAAAAAATGACCTAAAATAAGGGCCTAATACAGTACTATATTGAGGTCTATATGCGTCAGGTTCTAGCGGATTTTTCTGTAAGCATCTCGGAATTGAAGAAAAACCCTTCTGCCCTGCTTTCCCGGGCCAGTGGCTCGCCCATTGCTGTACTGAATCATAACAGGCCGGCGGCTTACCTGATTCCAGCGGAGACCTATGAAGCGTTGATGGATTTGATCGAGGACTACGAGCTCGCAAAGCTTGTGGAAGAGCGTCGTGGCGACATGGAGGAAGCGGTAACGGTATCTATCGATGACCTGTAAGTTGCGATTCCACCCCGCTGCCCTCAAGGAGTGGGAGAAGCTGGGCGCGCCGATCAGGGCGCAACTCAAGAAGAAGCTGGCTGAAAGGCTCGTCAATCCGCGGGTTCCCGCGGATAAGTTGACTGGGTATGACTCGGTTTACAAGATTAAGCTGCGTTCGGCGGGTTACAGGTTGGTATACGAAGTTGTGGATGATGAGTTGCTTGTATTCGTCATCGCGGTGGGCAAGCGGGAGAAAGGCAAGGTGTATCTGTCCCTCGAACAGCGAAGCTGACCTTGCGTTATAATGCGCCCGCGAATCCGCCTCATGAAACAACAAGGACAGCCAGACCATGGAGTCGACCACCAAGGGCATCATCCTGGCCGGTGGCACCGGTACCCGCCTGCATCCCATGACCATTT
>JBNJGU010000291.1:0-3132 GCA_051747985.1 Pseudomonadota bacterium
CGCAGGTCGGTGAAGGCTTCGCTCAGACGACCGGAACCAGCCACGGCCCGGGTCCGCACCAGTGCCTGATGCTCCCAGGTCCAGGCCTCTTCCTGCTGGTACTTGCGGAACGCGGACAGGGAACTGACCAGCAGCCCCGATTCCCCGCTTGGTCGCAGGCGCATGTCGACCTCGTAGAGGCGGCCAGAGATGGTCTGGGTGTCCAGCATGGTGATGATGCGTTGCGCCAGACGCGTATAGAATTCCCGGCTGTTGACCGGTTTCTGCTCCTCGTTGGCCACCGTGGTCTCATCCAGGGCACCATCATGCAGAAACACGATGTCCAGGTCCGACAGGTAGCTGAGCTCGATACCGCCGAGCTTGCCGTATCCCAGGATCAGAAAATCCATCTCCCCATGGTCGCCATTGCTGTTGACCGGGTGGCCGTGCTTGCGCTGCAGCGTCTCCCAGGCCAGCGCCAACACCTGTTCCAGAATGGCCTCGGCCGTGAAGGTGAGGTAGTCGCTGACTTTCATCACCGTCATCTTGCCGGTGATCTGGGCCGCCGCCACCTGCAGCGTGTGAGACAGCTTGAAATAGCGCAGGTACTCCATCTGACCATCCAGGTCCCGCGCATCGATGCGTTGCAGCCCCTGTCGCAGTTCGTCTTCCAGTTCGGCCTTGTCGGGCGGCTGGTCGATACCGTCCAGCAGCTCATCCAGCAATACCGGATGCAGACTCAGAAATTCGGCAATGAAGGGGCTGGCGGTGCAGAGACGGACGAACTGCCGCATGGCGCCAGGATTTTCGACCAGCAGCACAAGATACGCGGTGCGGCGGGCCACGGCGACCACCATCCGCATGACGCGCTCGAGCCCCAGGCTGGGTGTCTTTTCATCGGTCAGCGTCGCCAGCATCAGCGGCATGAAGCGGTCGAATCGCTGCCGGCTCTGCTCCGGCAGCGTGCGGAACTGGCGGTCATCGCGGAAACCCTCCAGTCGCTCCAGACTCGGCTCCGGATCCTCGAAGCCACTGTCGCGCAGGACATTGATGGCCTCTTCGCGATCCAGTTCTCCGCGCCACAGTTCCGGGAACCGTCCCTCCTCCACATTGTGGTGCCCGGCCTCGTCCTCGTCATCGGTACGGATGACATCGCTGAAGTGCTGATGGACAATCTTCCGGTGGTGATCGAGTGTCTCCCGCAGCGATGCCCAGTTTTCGCACCCCATGGCAAGGGCCACCCGGCGCTTTTCTTCCTCACCGCCTGGCAGCGACTGGGTCTGACGATTGGCGAACCCCTGCAGCTTGTGTTCCAGGTCGCGCAGGAATGTATACGCCCGCTCCAGCTCCTCGATCAGCTCCGCGGGCAGATAACCGGCTTCGCGGATGGCGGCCATGGCGCGATACAGGGAAGGATCCTGCAGCGTACGATCCCGGCCGCCATGCACCAACTGCAGCGCCTGCACCACGAATTCGGCCTCGCGGATGCCACCCGGCCCCTGCTTGATGTCATGCTGGCGTCCCTTGCGGCGTACCTGCTTGTTGATCTGCTGCTTGAGACCCCGCAGGGATTCGAAGGCGGAAAAATCCAGATAACGGCGATAGACGAAAGGACGTAACCGGTCCAGCAGGTGATTGCCATTGTCGCGATCACCGGCGACCACCCGGGACTTGATCATCGCGTAACGCTCCCAGTCCCGTCCCTGCAGCTGGTAATAATTCTCCATGGCATCGAAGCTGCTGACCAGCACCCCGTCGCTGCCATAGGGGCGCAGCCGCATATCCACCCGATAGACGAAACCATCGGCGGTGACGGTGTCCAGCGCATCGATCAGCCGCTGCCCCAGGCGCAGGAAAAACTGCTGATTGGTCATCACCTTGCCGCCCTGTTCAGGCGGACGCACCTCGCCGGATTCCGGATAGGCGAAAATCAGGTCGATATCCGAGGACAGATTGAGCTCGCCCGCCCCGAATTTCCCCATGCCGATGACCACCAGCCGCTGTTCCTCGCCGCTGTGCTCGCCGACGGGTTCCCCCCATTCGGCCACGCTCCTGGCATGCAGCCATTCCAGGGTCTGGTCCAGCACGGTCTCCGCCAGTGAGGAAATCTCTGCACACAATGTCCGCACATCGGTCATCCGACAGACGTCTCGCCAGATCAGCCGCAGCATCTGCTGCTGCTGGAACTGCCGCAGGCTCCGCTTCAGACCGGCCTCATCGCCCTCGTCTCCCAGCGCCCGGAAACGTGCGGTGAGCAGGGCCGCCACGTCATCGTGTGTACCGCCGGACAGCAGTTCTTCGTCATGCAGCTCCAGCAACAGGGCCGGTTGGTCGATGACGATGTTGGCCGCGTGATCACTGGCCACCATCACCCGGTCGAGCTGATCCCGGAATGTTGCATCCTGGTCCATCAGGGAACGCAACCGGGCCGCACCGGCGTCATCGGCGGACCCGATCCGCTGGTGGTACACGGCGATCATCGACCGCAGATCGTCATTCAGTGGGGGCAATCGCATGGAGTCTCTCATCACTTTCCGGAAATCGGCACGTCAGGTGTCACCCGTAGCACTTCCTGCATGGTGGTGACGCCCTGGGCCACCCGCAATGCGCCGGCCAGACGCAGGCTCTGCATGCCATTCTTCCAGGCCGCCCGGCGCAGTGCGGGCAGATCGCCGGCATCACCGGCGTGGTGGTGCAGGGTCTCGTCGAACGGCATCATCTCATAGATGCCCATCCGCCCCCGAAAACCGGTCTGGCGGCATTCCAGGCAGCCAGTGGACTCGGCCACCCGCTCAGGCAGTGGCGGCTTCCACGGCCGGGTCAGCTGACGCCATTCCTCGGCACTGATGTCGGCCTCGGACTTGCACGACGGACACAACACCCGGACCAGGCGCTGGGCGACCACACCGACCACGGTGGCACGGATCAGATAGGACGGAATGCCCAACTCCAGCAGGCGGGTGATCGCGGAGGGCGCATCGTTGGTGTGCAGCGTGGTCAGGACCAGGTGTCCCGTCAGCGCGGCCTGCACTGCCATCTCGGCCGTCTCCAGATTGCGGATCTCGCCGATCATGATGATGTCGGGGTCCTGGCGCATCAAAGCTTTCACGCCGCTGGCGAAATCCAGCCCGATATTGTCCTGCACCTGCATCT
>JBNJGU010000292.1:0-3129 GCA_051747985.1 Pseudomonadota bacterium
CACTCCACCACCAGACCGGTGGGGATATGGGTGATCCGGATGGCCGAATCGGTCTTGTTGACGTGCTGGCCACCGGCCCCGCTGGCACGAAAGGTATCGACGCGCAGGTCGGCCTTGTTGATCTCGACGGCCTGCTGCTCGTCCGGCACGGGCAAAACGGCCACCGTACAGGCCGAGGTGTGGATACGTCCCTGCGCCTCGGTCTCCGGTACCCGTTGGACCCGGTGGGCACCGGACTCGAATTTCAGTCGGCCATAGACCTGCTTGCCACTCACTCGCGCGATCACTTCCTTGTAGCCCCCGTGCTCACCGGGACGTTCATTGAGAAGCTCGACATTCCAGCCCAGTGATTCTGCATAGCGCAGATACATGCGCAGCAGGTCACCCGCGAACAGGGCCGCTTCATCGCCGCCGGTGCCGGCCCGGATTTCCAGAAACACGTCACAATTGTCATTCTCGTCCTTCGGGATCAGCAGCCACTGCAGCTCGGTTTCCAGGGTCGTCATCTCCTGCTCCAGTCTCTGCACTTCCTCTTCGGCCATGGCCCGCATGTCGCCATCCGAATCCGCCACCAGCTCACGGGCCTCGGCCAACTGCGCCCGCCCTTCCTGGTAGCGCGCGAACGCGACCACCACCGGCTCCAGTTCGGCGTATTCCCGGGACAACGAACGGAACTGCTGCTGATCGCTGATGATATCCGGATCACTGAGCAGAGCCGACAGTTCCTCATGCCGCTCCGCCAGCGCTTCCAGCTTGCCGACGATGGAAGCCTTCATCACTCCTCCCTCTGCTCCCCGGAAATCGCGTCGAGTCCGAACAACTCCCGGGTCAGGCGCATCAGGTCGTCGCGCCCCTCGGCGCTGGCCTGCTTCATCCTGACACTGGGAGCATGCAGCAACTTGTTGGTGATGCCACGGGACAGCGATTCCAGCACATCGACAGCCGGCTTGCCGTTCTCCAGGGCGCGACGGGCTTTTTCCAGTTCCTGTTCGCGGATCGATTCGGCATTGCCCCGGAACGAACGCAATGTGGCGATCGCGTTGAGCGAACGGACATGGCGGATGTAATCCTCGACACCACGTTCGATGATGGATGCGGCCTGCTCCGCTGCCTCGTGTCGGCTTTTGACACCATCCTCGATGACATCGCGGATATCATCCACGCTGTACAGGTAGGCATCGGCAATCTGTCCCACTTCCGGCTCGATATCACGCGGCACGGCCAGGTCCACCAGCAACATGGGCTTGTGACGGCGTTTGCGTATGGCCTGCTCCACGGCGCCTTTCCCCAGCAGCGGCAACTGACTGTTGGTGGATGAGACCACGATATCGGCCGCCTTCAACCGCTCCGGGATGTCGGACAGCAACACCCCCTCCCCGTCGAAGCGCGATCCCAGACGCACCGCGTTTTCCAATGTCCGGTTTGCCACCACGATCTGTCTGACGCCCTTGTCACGCAAGTGCCGGGCCACCAGCTCAATGGTGTGACCGGCGCCGATCAGCAAGGCACTGAGACTGCCCAGATCCGAAAATATCTGCTCGGCCAGGGTCACCGCCGCATAGGCCACCGATACGGGGTTCTCCCCGATGGCGGTATCCGTGCGCACCTGTTTGGCGATGGAGAATGCGTCCTGGAAAGCCCGACCCAGCTGTGGGCCGGCGGACTCCAGTTCGGTGGCCACCGCGTAAGCGGATTTGATCTGACCCAGAATCTGCGGCTCACCCAGCACCATGGAATCGAGACCGCAGGCCACCCGCATCAGATGCCGGATCACGTCCTCGCGCCAGAAAATGTAACTGCTGTCGCCCAGTTCGCCGGGATCTATGCCATGGTAACGGGCCATCCATTGCAGCAGACGCTGTTGCTCGACCTCCTGCACGGCATCATCGACCTGCCCCTCGCCGGTATCAGCCGCGGGCTCACCGAGGTCCACGTCCACGTACAGCTCGGTACGATTGCAGGTGGAAACGATGACAGCCTCGGTGACATTCTCCAGGGCGGTGACGCCCTGCATCGCCCCGGCCATTTTCTCCGGCGGGAAAGCCACCCGCTCACGTAACGCCACATTGGCGGTATTGTGATTGATACCCACAAGAACCAGCGCCATACGCACCTGCTGACCAGAGAAAATGCGCCATCTTACCGGAAATCGCCCATCCTTGCTGCATCGATGCACTCCCGGACAGTGAACCCATTATGCGCCGAGACCGGTCTACTGTGTAGTGCCGGGATAATCCTGCTACAATCGACGGACACCACCGGGAACGGCCCCGGTGTGACAGACGCCGGAATGAAATGACCTATCGCAGCACCCTCATACAGATCATGCGGGCCAGCCTGTTGAGTGCCTGGCTGACTGCCTGCACCAGCAGCCCCACGCTGCCGGACCCCGTGTCGGCGGAAACGCAGACGGCATCGTCCGACAATCTCACGGTTGACACGACCGAAATCGGCACCCCCGCCGAGGTCGACGAAACCCCGGAACCACAACAATACGGCAATTTCACCAGAGAGCAGCTCACCGCGATGATTCTCGGGGAACTCGGTGGCCAGCGTGGTCGGCTGGAAGAGGCGGCAGAGCGCTACTATCACCTGGCTCTGGATACCGGAGATCTGGGCATCATCCGCAGGGCCGCCGAATACAATGCGGCGGTCGGCGATGTCGACGCGACCCTGACACTCACCGACCGCTGGATCGACCTGGCACCAGACGAAGAGGAAGCCCGGCTGATGCGCAGCTACCACCGGCTGCAACGGGGCGAACCGCTGGCCGCCATGCGCGACATGGAAGCCGTTCTGGAAATGGGCGGCGATGCGGATTTCACCGCCGTATCCGCGCGCTCCACCGAAGTCGATGCCACCACACGGCAACAGATCCGCGAACGCCTGAAGCAGATGCGCGAGCGATTCCCGGACGAACCCTCCCTGCATTACGCCCTGGCCCAGCAGCTCGATTACGCCGGTGACCGGGAGCAGGCCCGGACAGTGCTGGATGAGGCGCTCGACCGATTCGGGGAGACCCCCAGATGGATTATCGTGCAGGCGCAGCTGCTGCAGAATATCGACCAGCGCACGGAGGCATTGACCCTGCTGCAGCGCGGCGTGGACCGCCATCCGGGCCATCGCCTG
>JBNJGU010000293.1:0-3081 GCA_051747985.1 Pseudomonadota bacterium
CAGGATATTGTGGCCAGGATTGCTTTGAAGCCGACCTCCAGCCTGCGATTGCCCGGTCAATCCATTGATATCCACGGCAACCCTGTTGAAGTGGTCACGAAGGGGCGTCATGATCCCTGTGTGGGCATCCGCGCCGTACCGATTGCCGAAGCCATGATGGCATTGGTATTGGTGGACCATCTGTTACGGCATCGTGCACAGAATGCCGATGTCTCCACCGACACGCCGGTCATCTGACGCCGGCCTGTGTGATGGTGGGGCATTCCAATTATAATAATCAGCATTTATTTAAACGTCTAATACTCTGTATTATCTGAATATTACAGGACATGCATATGGCCGGAAAAACGCTTTATGACAAATTGTGGGATTCGCACCTCGTCAAGCAGCGCGACGACGGTACGGCCCTGATCTACATCGATCGCCAGCTCATTCACGAGGTCACCTCGCCGCAGGCGTTCGAGGGGCTGCGTCTGGCCGGCCGCCGTCCGTGGCGCTCGGATGCCAACCTCGCGACGCCGGATCACAACATCCCGACCACAAAGGAAGAGCGCAGTCGCGGTCTGGAAGGAATCCTGGACCCGATATCACGCATTCAGGTCAAGACCCTGGATGACAACTGCCGCAGTTACGATATTCTTGAGTTGGGTATGGATGACGAGCGCCAGGGTATCGTGCACGTGGTCGGGCCCGAGCAGGGTGCCACACTGCCCGGGATGACCGTGGTCTGTGGTGATTCGCATACGTCCACGCATGGTGCATTGGGCGCCCTCGCTCACGGCATCGGTACGTCCGAGGTCGAACACGTGCTGGCCACGCAGTGCCTGATCCAGAGCAAAAGCCGCAATATGCTGGTGCGAGTGGACGGACGTCTCAATCCCGGTGTCACCGCCAAGGATATCGTGCTGGCCGTGATCGGGGAGATTGGCACGGCCGGAGGTACCGGTTACACCATAGAATTTGCCGGAGAGGCCATCCGTTCCCTGAGTATGGAAGGGCGGATGACGGTCTGCAACATGGCGATTGAAGCGGGTGCGCGCGCCGGCCTGGTGGCGGTCGATCAGACCACCATCGATTACATCAAGGGAAGACCCTTCGCGCCGAAAGGTGAGCAATGGGAGCGCGCCGTGTCGGTCTGGAAAGACTTGGTCAGCGACGAAGATGCCCACTTCGACCGGGTGGTGGTGATGGATGCCGCCGATATCGTCCCGCAGGTGACATGGGGCACTTCACCGGAGATGGTGGCGCCCGTCACGGGGCATGTGCCGGATCCGGCGCAAGAGCGCGACCCGGGCAAGGCCGAGGGCATCCGCCAGGCACTGGAGTACATGGGGCTGGAACCGGGGACGGCGATCACCGATATTCAGCTGGATTACATCTTCATCGGCTCCTGCACCAATTCCCGGATCGAGGATCTGCGGGCCGCCGCCGAGGTGGTGAAAGGACATCATGTGGCCGGTAATATCGAGATGGCCATGGTGGTACCCGGCTCCGGTCTGGTGAAGAAGCAGGCTGAGGAGGAAGGGCTTGATCGCATCTTCACCGCAGCCGGTCTGGAATGGCGGGAACCGGGGTGTTCGATGTGTCTGGCAATGAATGCCGACCAGCTGCCGGAAGGCAAGCATTGCGCCTCGACGTCGAACCGTAACTTTGAGGGACGCCAGGGTTTTGGCGGACGCACCCATCTGGTCAGCCCGGCGATGGCCGCGGCGGCAGCGATCAACGGGCGTTTTGTTGATGTCAGGGACATGCTGTTGACCGAGCGCAGGGCCGGTTGAGCGCCAGTGACGTTGTGAATCAATCAGAATCGAGAGACGGAACATGAGAAAATTCTCCGTACATGAAGGTGTCGTCATGCCCCTGGATCGGGCCAATGTGGATACCGACTTCATCATTCCCAAGCAGTTCCTCAAGTCCATCAAGCGCACGGGGTTTGGCGTCAACCTGTTTGACGAACATCGATACCTGGACAAGGGGGTGCCGGATGCGGATAACAGCCAGCGTCCCCTGAATCCGGACTTCGTGTTGAATCAGCCGCGCTACAGGGACGCCAGCATCCTGCTGGCGCGTCGGAATTTCGGCTGCGGCTCCAGTCGCGAGCATGCGCCATGGGCGCTGGATGACTTCGGGTTCCGGGTGCTGATTGCACCGAGTTTTGCCGACATATTTTTCAACAACTGCTTCAAAAATGGGCTCCTTCCCATTGTTCTTGAAGAAAATATTGTTGATGATCTTTTCCGGAAAGTCGAAGCCGAGGAAGGTTTCTCCATGCGGGTGGATCTGGAAGAACAGGAGATACGGTGCTCGGATGGCACCGTACTGCCATTCGATATCGATCCATCCAGGAAACAGAGTCTGCTGAAAGGACTTGATGATATCGGTGTCACCCTGGAAGAAGCCGATGCCATCCGCCGGTTTGAGGAACAATGGCGGGAACGGGAGCCGTGGTACTTTCGGACATGAAGCCCCGTATTGTGCGCGTCGTCAAACCGGTTACAGTGTATCTGTGATACGCTGCGCCGATAAACATGAACGACTGATACTGTCAGGCAAGGAACTATGAAAACATACAATGTAGCAGTAGTGGGTGCCACGGGAGCCGTGGGTGAGACACTGATCAGCATTCTGGAAGAGCGCAATTTCCCGGTCGGTGAACTCTACCCGTTGGCCAGTGAACGGTCGGCCGGCTCCACGGTGATGTTCAAGGGACATCCCGTGACGGTGCAGAATCTGGCCGAGTTCGATTTTTCCCGGGCCGATATCGGCCTGTTTTCGGCGGGTGGCAGCATTTCGGATGAATACGCCGAAAAGGCCGGCAAGGCGGGCTGCGTGGTAATCGACAACACCTCCCGGTTCCGCTACGAGGATGATATCCCGTTGGTCGTCCCGGAGGTGAATCCCGAAGCGATCGCTGACTACAGAACGCGCATGATCATCGCCAATCCGAACTGTTCCACCATCCAGATGCTGGTGGCGCTGAAACCGCTGCATGACCGTGCCGGCATCACCCGCATCAATGTCGCCACCTATCAGGCGGTTTCCGGAACCGGCAAGAACGCCATCGAGGAGCTGGCCGGACAG
>JBNJGU010000294.1:0-3069 GCA_051747985.1 Pseudomonadota bacterium
TCTGCCGGTCTTCCTGGACATCCGCGAGCGCCCCTGCCTGCTGGTGGGTGGCGGCGAGGTGGCACTGCGCAAGGCGACGTTGCTGTCACGGGCCGGTGCGCGATTGAAGGTCGTGGCGCCGGAGGTCCGCGAGGATCTGCGCGAACTGCTCGAGGCGGAACGGGGCCTGTTGCATGAACGTCGCTTCGAGGATGGTGATCTGGATGATGTGGCGCTGGTGATTGCCGCCACCGATGACGATCAGGTCAATCGACACATTTCCCGGATGGCCCGTGATCGTTCCCTGCCGGTCAATGTGGTTGACCAGCCAGCGTTGTGTACCTTCATCGTTCCCGCCATTGTGGATCGATCACCGGTGGTGGTCGCCATTTCCACCGGGGGCAGTTCGCCGGTCCTGACCCGGCAGCTGAAGGAGAAGATCGAACAGGCGGTGCCCGCTGCCTACGGTCGTCTTGCGGCCCTGCTTGGCGGCTTCCGGAAGCGGGTCAGAGTCCGCATCGATGATTTCGAACAGCGCACCCGCTTCTGGGAACGCCTGCTCGATGGCCCTCTGTCTGGCCTGGTGTTTTCCGGCAGGGAACGAGAGGCCGAAGCCTGGATCGAGTCTGAACTGGAAAAGGCCGGTGATGCGCCAGCTTCCCCACAAGGTGAGGTGTGGCTTGTTGGCGCCGGTCCAGGCGATCCGGATCTGCTGACCCTGAAAGCGCTACGGCTGATGTACGCGGCCGATGTGGTCCTGTACGACCGTCTGGTATCCCCGGAGATACTTCAGAAAGTGCGACCCGACGCGGAGAAATTCCATGTCGGCAAACAGCGCTCTCATCATCCGGTGCCGCAGGAGGCGATCAATGAACAGCTGGTCCGCCTGGCGCGACAGGGCAAGAAGGTCTTGCGACTGAAGGGCGGCGACCCCTTCATTTTCGGCCGGGGAGGTGAAGAAATCGATCAACTCGCCGAACTGGGTATTCCTTTCCAGGTGGTACCCGGTATCACAGCGGCCTCGGGCTGTGCATCCTATGCCGGTATTCCGTTGACCCACAGGGATTTCGCCCAGTCCGTGCGCTTTGTGGCGGGGCACCTGAAAGGCGATCGGGTGGACCTGGACTGGCCCCATCTGGCGCGCGAGGACCAGACCCTGGTCATCTATATGGGCCTGGTCGGTCTCCCCAACATCTGCCGACAACTGGTCGCGCACGGCATGCCGGCGAACATGCCAGTGGCCGTCGTCCAGCAGGGAACCACGGCGACCCAACGCGTGGTGACCGGAACACTGGATGACATCGTCGCCCGGGTGGAATCCGAATCGGTACAGCCGCCGACCATCATCATCATCGGTCATGTGGTGTCATTGCACCGTGAGCTGGCCTGGTTCAATGTCTCCCGCGACGCCTGAACCAGCGCCCGGAACAGGCTGCGCTGGCGGCGTTGATAGAGCAGGAATTCCGGATGCCACTGCACGCCGACCAGAAATCTCGCGGACGGGTCCTCCACGGCCTGCACGATATCATCCAGATCGCGCCCACTGACCCGCAGACCGTCTCCGATACGGTCGATGCCCTGGTTGTGCAGGCTGTTGATCCGACACCGACTGCAGGCCAACAGTGTGGCCAGGTGGCTGGCCTTGTTCACCAACAGGGTTTTCAATGGCAGTATGGTCCAGCGATTGGATGTTTCCCGGCGCATGTTCTTCAGTTCCTGGAACAGCGAGCCACCACGACGGATGTTCAGCAACTGTGCGCCGCGACAGATACCCAGCAGTGGTTTGCTGTGCTCCAGTGCCAGGTCGATCACGCGACTTTCCAGTTCATCCCGCTGCGGGTCATGGCGGGGCACCACTTCCGGTTTGGCGGCATACAGCACGGGATCGATGTCATGACCACCGGTGACAATGGCGGCATCAAAACCGTGATGATCGAATCGATCACCGGGGCGCAACTGCAGGGGGGTGGCGCCATACAGGCGCACCGCCACACTGACCAGCAGACGGGGCATGATGGCGCGTCGGGCTGGTCCCGTAATCGCCACCACCACTTTCCCGGACGGTGATTTCACTGCTGTAGCCATTCAGCCTCCACGATACGGGCCCAGCTTCCGGGCAGGTGGAACAGGTCGGTCAGGTGTCTCTGGTACGCCTGGCAGCAGGCTGCCAGGCGTGTTCGATCCTCGGCCAGTCTCTCAACCTGCAGCCAGTCATGCCAGGCCTGTTTCAGTCCCCAGTCCGGTCGGTCGATCTCGCAGTTGGGCAGTCGATAGTGGAATGTGGGTCGCGGCTTGATGCGTTCATCCTGCACGTATTCGGCCACCAGCCGTGGATCCAGCCAGGCAAACAGGGGCAGCATGTCCAGTGCCCGGTTGCGGGTCGGGTTGTCCATCAGGTAGTCGCGGATCAGGGACCTGGTGTCCGGTTCGTAGGTGGAGGCCAGGACCTTCAGCGTGTAGGGGCGGGGGAAGGCATCGATATAGCTGGTCAGGCGCCGGGTGAAATTGATTTCCGCCCGGTCGTCCAGCCAGTCATGCAGACACAGAAAGGCCCGCAGGTAGTCGCGGAGGGTCCTCGGGGCGGTGTCCGGTACCTCGGGATTGAACTGCATACCGAAGGCGTATCGCAGTCGACTGGAGGTGCCCAATGCGCCGGCCTCGCGCAGCTGATCGATCAGGATCTCCACTTCCGCCAGTCGATGCAGCGGCAGCGGCGGGCTGACCAGTTCTATCGGCACCAGGGGCTCTGCTCCCATGGCCAGCAGGGTTTCCGCCGTTTCCTCGATATCGCTGCGCAGATCATCCTTCACGCGATCCTCACGCCCCATTTTCTTGAGTAGCGCGAAGTCAAGTTCGACCTCCCAGTTGCCGGCCGGGTCACCGTGCAGCAGCCGTTCATAACGCCCCGTTTTCTCCACACGGAGATCCAGGGTCCTCGCCGCTGCCGCTGCCAGCTGATCCAGATCCAGTCCGTGCATCTCCAGTTCGACGCCCACCCGGCGCTCATCGCCGGCTTCATTGTGCCGGCGTGGAGGCATTTGCAGACTGTCATCGTGGCTTGTCATAATGAGGTACTCCCGTATGCTCCCT
>JBNJGU010000295.1:0-3037 GCA_051747985.1 Pseudomonadota bacterium
CTCACCTGGATCATTCCGGCCGGACAGTACGACCGTGTCATGAACGAGGAGGTCGGGCGCGAGGTGGCCGTGCCCGGCACCTACCAGACGGTGGAGTCCAACCCGCAGGGGTTCGTCGAGGTCATGCTCGCACCCACCGCCGGCTTCTACGACCCGGACAGCTATGCTGCCAACGCCATCGATGTGGCGCTGTTCATCCTGTTCCTCGGCGGGTTCCTGGGAGTGATGAACGCCACCGGGGCCATCGACACTGGCATACGCAGTGCCATGCGACACCTGGAAGGCCATGAGATCTGGATGATCCCGATCCTTATGACGCTGTTTGCCCTGGGGGGAACGACCTATGGCATGGCGGAGGAAACCCTCGCCTTCTACGCCATCCTGATACCGGTGATACTGGTGGCCGGCTACGATGTCGTCACCGGCGTGGCCATCATCCTGATTGGCGCAGGCATTGGGGTTCTCGGCTCCACCATCAATCCGTTCGCTACGGTCATCGCATCCAATGCGGCCAGCATTCCGTTTACCGACGGCATCGTGCTCCGCTTCATCCTGCTGGTCGGCGGCCTGCTGATCTGCAGCCTCTATGTCATGTGGTATGCCCGGCGCGTCAAGGCTGACCCCTCCCGCTCCGTGGTGGCCAAGCAGTGGGACGCCCACCGGCGCCTGTTCCTGAAAGGGCAGGAGGGCGACGACATCGAGAACGCCACCCTCAACACCACCCAGATCATTGCGCTTTCGATCTTTGCCCTGACCTTCGCGGTCATGATCTGGGGCGTCTCCACCCAGGGCTGGTGGATGGCGCGCATGGGGGCCCTGTTCTTCGGCGCCGCCATCGTGATCGGCCTGGTCGCCCGTCTGGGCGAGAAGACGCTGACCAGCAGCTTCGTCGACGGTGCCAAGGACCTGCTGGGCGTGGCCCTGGTCGTCGGCCTGGCTCGCGGCATCGTGGTGATCATGGAGCAGGGCATGATTGCCGACACCATCCTGCACAGTGCCGAGGCCTCGCTGGGGGGCCTACCCGAGCTCGCCTTCATCAACCTGATGTTCTGGATCGAGGTGGGGATGAGCTTCTTCGTACCCTCGTCCTCCGGCCTCGCGGTGCTGTCCATGCCGGTCCTCGCCCCGCTGGCGGACTTCGCGAACGTCGGGCGGGACCTGGTGGTCACCGCCTACCAGTCTGCCAATGGCCTGGTGAACTTGATCAATCCCACCTTCGCGGTGGTGGTGGGCGGCCTGGCCATTGGTCGCGTCTCCTACGACCGCTGGCTGGTCTTCATCTGGCCGCTGCTGCTGATACTGACCGTCTTCATCAGCGTGGTCATCAGTGTCGGGGCCTTTCTGTGATAAATGGCTGTGACGCCCGACGGAAAGGAGTGTTGCCATGTCTGACCCTTCCCATGACGTGCCGTCCGAACTCGGCGTGCATTCCGAGACCGGCACCCTGCGGCAGGTGGTCGTCTGCCGGCCGGGCCTGGCCCAGCGGCGGCTGACCCCCTCCAACTGTGATGCCCTGCTGTTCGATGATGTCTTCTGGGTCAAGCAGGCCCAGAAGGATCATGACGTCTTCTCCGACGTGATGCGGGGCAGGGGCGTGGAGGTACTCGACGTCAACGAGCTGCTGGCCGAGACCCTGGATATCGCTGAAGCCCGGGCCTGGGTACTGGACCACCGGATCACCTGGAACCACATCGGGGTGGGCATGGTGTCGGACCTGCGCGCCTGGATGGATGAGCTGCCGAGCAGGACCCTGGCCGCGTTCCTGATCGGCGGACTGGAAGTGGGAGACCTGCCCTTCGACCCGGTGGGGCTGTTCGGCAATCATCTCGGCCACTTCGGCTTCGTGCTGCCCCCCCTGCCCAACTTCCTGTTCACCCGCGACAACAGCGCCTGGATCTACGGTGGCGTCACCCTCAACCCGATGTACTGGAGCGCACGCCAGCCGGAAACTCTTCTGATGGCCGCCATCTACACCTTCCATCCGGCCTTCGCGGGCGGGGTGAAGGTGCATTGGGGCGATCCGCTGGCCGACCATGGCCTCGCCACCCTGGAAGGCGGCGATATCATGCCGGTGGGGAACGGCACGGTGCTGGTGGGCATGGGTGAACGCTCCTCGCCCCAGGCCATCGGCCAGCTGGCGAAGGCACTGTTCGAAGATGCCCGGTTCGCGAAGGGCAGCGTGCACCGGGTGATTGCCTGCCAGCTCCCCAAGACCCGCTCGGCCATGCACCTGGACACGGTCTTCACCTTCTGTGGCGGCAACGTGGTGACCGCCTTCAAGGAGGTCGCGGATGCGGTGGTCTGCTATGACCTGCGTCCCGGCGAGGGGGGCAAGACGCTGGCCTTCCGTCAGGACCCGCGGCATCTGTTCGACCTGGTCGCCGAGGTCCTGGGGTACGGGGCGCTGGAGGTGGTGCCCACCGGCGGCGACACGCCGGAAGAGCGCGAGCGCGAGCAGTGGAACGACGGCAACAACGTGCTGGCGTTGAGCCCCGGGGTCGTCGTGGGCTACGACCGCAACGATGACACCAATGCCGCCCTGGAAGCGGCGGGCATCGAGGTGCTGGCCATTCCCGGCGCCGAACTGGGAAGGGGGCGCGGTGGCGGGCGCTGCATGAGCTGCCCCACTCGCCGTGATCCGATCTGACAGTGAAGGAACCGCACCATGGCATTCAACCTCAAGCACCGGCATTTCCTGACGCTGCGCGACTTCAACCCGCAGGAGATCGGCTTCCTGCTGAAACTGTCCGCGGACCTGAAGGCCGCCAAGTACGCCGGCACCGAGGTGCCGACGCTCAAGGGCAAGGACATCGCGCTGATCTTCGAGAAGGACTCCACCCGCACCCGGGTTGGCTTCGAGGTGGCGGCCTACGACCAGGGCGCCCGCGTCACCTACCTCGGCCCCACCGGCAACCACCTCGGCCACAAGGAGTCGGTCAAGGACACCGCCCGGGTCCTGGGCCGGGTCTACGATGCCATCGAGTACCGCGGCTTCGGGCAGGCCATCGTGGAGGAGCTGGCCGCCCATGCCGGCGTG
>JBNJGU010000296.1:0-3026 GCA_051747985.1 Pseudomonadota bacterium
GTCGACAATCTGCTGGCCGCGTTCGAGACAGCCATCGACGATCTTGACTGGATGGGCGAGGAAACCCGTGCCGAGGCCCAGACCAAGCTGGCCAATCTGACCACCAAAATCGGCCATCCCGAGGAGTGGCGCGACTACAGCTGTGTGGCGATCGCGGCCGACGACATCCTCGGCAACATCCAGCGTGCCACCGAGTGCGACTGGGAGCGTATCCGTGATCGACTGGGGCAGCCGGTGGACCGTGATGAGTGGTTCATGACGCCGCAGACGGTCAACGCCTATTACAGCCCCTCCAACAACGAGATCGTCTTTCCGGCCGCGATCCTGCAGCCGCCCTTCTTCAATGTCGAGGCCGAGGATGCCGTGAATTATGGCGCCATCGGCGGAGTCATCGGTCACGAGATCACCCATGCCTTCGATGACCAGGGGCGGCGCTCGGATGGTGACGGCAATCTGCGTGACTGGTGGACCGAGGATGACGAGGAGCGGTTCAACCAGCGGGCACAGCTCATGGTGGACCAGTATAACCAGTACGAGCCACTGCCGGGGCTGAACATCCAGGGCGATGTCGCGTTGGGCGAGAACATTGCCGATCTGGGCGGCCTGACCGTGGCCTACCAGGCCTGGCAGCGTTCACTGGACGGTGAATCGGCTCCGGTCATCGAGGGCTTCACGGGAGCGCAGCGTTTCTTCATGGGCTGGGGGCAGGTCTGGCGGATCAAGTACCGCGACGAGGCGCTGCAACAACAGCTGATGACCGGGCCGCACTCACCCGGGCAATACCGGGTCATCGGTGTGTTGTCGAACATGCCGGAATTCTATGAGGCCTTCGATGTGGAAGAAGGGGACGGCATGTACCGGCCCGAGGAGGAGCGCGTCAAGATCTGGTAAAGCCGCGCGGGGCAATGTGGTGTCGATCAGTCCGGTTCGATGGCATGGAGATGGCGCCGGACCGACAGCTGAGCCCCCAGCCAGCCCAGCACGGTGCTGATCGCCAGCAGGCCGATCAGCACCAGCGGGACAGGCGTGGTGGTCGTGGCGGACAGCGACCCGTCGCCGTACTGGGCACTGAGTTGCTGTAGCGGGGGTTCGATCAATCGGTACAGCAACCAGAGCAGCAGTGCTCCCAGCAGGCCACCACCCAGGCCATACAGCGCCCCGGTATACAGGAAGGGGCGTGCCACAAAGGCATCCGTGCCGCCGATCAGTTTCACCACCATGATCTCATCGCGCCGGCTTTCGATGGCCAGCCGGATCGTGTTGCCCACGATGAACACCACGGCGACAGCAATGATCGTCGCCAGTGCCAGGCTCAGCCGCCGCCCCAGTTCCATCAGGGTGGCCAGGCGCTGTACCCAGTCCAGATCCACCTGCATGTCCGCCACCTGTGGCCTGTCGGCCATCTCCCGCGCCAGGCGCTCCACGGCTTCGGGCTCGCTGACGGCGGGGAGCAGTTCGATCGTGGCCGGCAGCGGATTCCGCGGCAGGACGGAAATCACATCCGCGAATCCGGAATACCGTGCAAATTCTCTGGCCGCCTCCTCCGGGGAGATGTACAGCACTTCGTTGATCCGTGCGTCACCGGCCAGTGAGTCCCGCAGGGACTGCTGTTCTTCGTCGGTGACATCGTCTCGCAGGTACAGGGTGATCCGCGCCGAGTCCTGTAGACCGTCGCCCATGGCGGACAGGGCGTTCACGCCGGTCAGCAGCAGGGCCGGCAGCAGCAGGGCGATGCCGATCACGGACAGGGTCATCAGGCTGCCCAGTCGATGGCGCCAGAGGCGGGCCAGGCTGTCGACGGCACTTTCGCGATGCGCTTGCAACCAGCTTCGGAAATGGCGGTTTCCCCTCATGTCGTCCCGCTCCGTGATGTGCTGCCATCCCCGGCCAGTCGCCCGTCATCCAGCGTGAGGATGCGGTGCTCCATGCGACGGATCAGGCGCAGATCGTGGCTGGCGATCAGTACACTGACCCCGATATGATTGAACTGCTCGAACAGCGACATGATCTCCGCCGACAGCTCCGGATCCAGATTGCCGGTGGGCTCGTCCGCAAGGATGAAACGGGGCCGGTTGACCACGGCCCGGGCGATGCCGACGCGTTGCTGTTCGCCGCCGGACAGGGCAATCGGGTTGAGCCGCTCCTTGCCGAGCAGGCCGACCTTGTCCAGGGCGGCCCGGACCCGCCGGGCCGCGTCGCGGCGATCGTGGCCGGTGATCCGCATCGGCAGCATGACATTATCGAAGACGCTGCGGTCGTACAGCAGCTGGTGGTCCTGGAACACCACGCCAATGCGGCGGCGTAGCAGCGGGACCTGGCGGCGTGGCAGTCGGGCCAGGTTGCGTCCATCGACAATGACCTGTCCCCGGGAGCTGATTTCCATCCGCATGATCAGTTTCAGCAGCGTGCTTTTGCCAGCACCGGAGCGACCCGTGACGAACGCCATCTCGCCATCCGCCAGTTCAAAATTGATCCCACGCAGCGCCACGTGTCCTCCGGGATACTGCTTGGCGACGTGGTCGAACCGGATCATGGGATCTGGCCTCCGTGATGGTCAGGCGGACTGGCTGAAAAGCGCCTCTACGAAGGCTTCGGGGTCGAAGGCCTGCAGGTCCTCCAGCTTTTCACCGACGCCGATGAAACGGATCGGCAGCTGCAGCTCGCGGGCGATGGCGAAGACCATGCCGCCCTTGGCGGTGCCATCCAGCTTGGTCAGCGTGATGCCGGTCAGCTGGACCGCCTCATTGAAGCTGCGGGCCTGGCTCAGCGCATTCTGGCCGGTGGTGGCATCCAGCACCAGCATGGACTCATGGGGTACGTCGGGGTCCTGTTTGCGCAGCACCCGAACGATCTTCTCCAGTTCCTGCATCAGGTTGGTCTTGTTGTGCAGTCGTCCGGCCGTGTCCGCGATGAGCACGTCGATACCACGGGCCTTCGCGGCCTGATAGGCATCGAAGATCACCGAGGCGCTGTCGGAGCCGGTGGCCTGGGCAATCACCGGAACGTCGTTGCGCTCCCCCCAGACC
>JBNJGU010000297.1:0-2986 GCA_051747985.1 Pseudomonadota bacterium
GATCACGGCCGCCTGCTTCCTGTCGCGTTTCGCCGAGAAGTACCCATGGGCGCACCTGGACATCGCGGGGACCGCGTGGAACTCGGGCAAACAGAAAGGGGCTACCGGGCGGCCGGTGCCACTGTTGCTGGAGTACCTGCGGCGGCAGAAGGCCTGATTCCCGGTAATCACCCTCCATTCCGGTAGAACGGAGCCGGGAACCGGATGGCGGATCGGCCATTGTCCGGCCCGGAAAATCGGACTCCCAAGCGCTCGCCGAGGGACCGGCTCGCGGGGTTGTCCGTGTCTACCCGATTTTCCGGGCCGGCCAAAACATGGCCTTATTGATCCGCCATCCGGTTCCCGGCTCCGTTCTACCTCACTGAATTGCCACACCCGGGCAAGATACCATCGGCTCTGAGACTGGTTCTGCGAGCCACGGGTTGCTCAGATTTATAATTTAGAATATTATTTAAACATCTAATGAAGTGTTTGCGGGACTGAGTATGGATCAGCAGGGAGTGTTCCGGGCGTTGGCGGATCCCACGAGACGGGAGATCCTGCGGCGCTTGCGCGGCGGGCCTCCGATGAGCGCCGGGGAGATTGCCGAGCACTTCGAGATCAGCAAGGCGTCCCTTTCGCATCATTTCAGTGTGTTAAAGGCGGCGGACCTGGTGACCACCGAAAGACAGGGGCAGCGGATCATCTACTCGTTGAACACCAGTGTGTTCGAGGAAGTGGCGACGCTGTTTTTCAATCTGTTTGATTCCCGAACGAACCCGAAGGAGGACAAGCGATGACCCGGACCCATCACATCATAGCCGGCTCGCTGACCGGCGTGGCCATACTGTTGGCAGCAGTTCTCTATCAGCAACTTCCCGATCCGATGCCGGCCAACTGGAACTTCGAAGGTCAACTGGAGGGAACAATGCCCAAACCCTGGGGCGTGCTGTTGGTGCCACTGTCGATGCTGATGACGTGGCTGTTCTTTGAGCTGGGTATCCGCCTGTCGCCGCGAGGCTTTCGACTGGACCGATCAATCCGGGCAGTCGGCATTATCATGCTCGTCACACTCGGCTTCCTGCTGGTCGTTTACCTGATGCAACTGGCTGTCGCTCTGGGCCTTGATGTCGATGTGACGTGGCTGATGCTCAGCCTGTCCGGCATACTGTTCATCGGCCTCGGCAATTACCTCGGCAAAATGCCCCGTAATTTCATCATCGGCATCCGCACGCCCTGGACGCTGGCCCACGCGGAGGTATGGCGGCTCGTCCATCGTGTCGGCGGCTGGTTGTTCGTCGCCAACGGAATACTGATGATTCTGGTGGCACCCTTATCTGCCTCTGTCTGGATCGTCCTCATTCTCATGACAATCACTGTCCTTTTTTTATTCTTCTATTCCCTCTGGCTCTATCGCCGCCTGGAAGGATTCGGGCCAGAGGCCTGACGGGAGCGCGGCGGGTACGGTATACTGCGCGTTTTTCCGCCCACCCTACACCGGCATAGAAACGAGACAATGGACAAGACCTACCAGCCCCGGGACATCGAGCGTCAGTGGTACCAGACTTGGGAAGAGCGGGGCTATTTCGCCCCCTCCGGCGAGGGCGAATCCTACAGCATCGTGATTCCACCTCCGAATGTCACCGGGCGACTGCACATGGGGCACGGATTCCAGAATGCCATCATGGATGCGCTGATCCGCTATCACCGCATGCAGGGCTGTAACACGCTATGGCAGGTGGGCACGGACCATGCGGGTATCGCCACGCAGATGGTCGTGGAACGGCAGCTGGAACAGCAGGGCCTGTCCCGCACGGAACTAGGTCGTGAACAGTTCACCGAAAAGGTCTGGGAGTGGAAGGAACACTCCGGCAACATGATCACGCAACAGATCCGACGGCTGGGCGGGTCGATCGACTGGTCGCGCGAACGCTTCACGATGGACGAAGGTCTGTCGAAGGTGGTCGAGGAAGTGTTCGTCCGTCTGTACGATGAAGGGCTGATCTACCGTGGCAACCGCCTGGTCAACTGGGATCCGCAGCTGCATACGGCCGTGTCCGATCTGGAAGTGATCGCCGAGGAAGAGGACGGACACTTCTGGCATTTCCGGTATCCGCTGGCCGACGGCGTCACCACGGCCGACGGCGAGACCCACGTCGGCATCGCCACCACACGCCCCGAGACATTGCTGGGCGACACTGCCGTGGCCGTGCATCCGGACGACCCGCGCTATCAGTCCCTGATCGGCCAGTACGTCGAGCTGCCGTTGTGTGATCGCCGCATCCCGATTGTCGCCGATGAGTACGCCGACCCCGAGCTCGGAACCGGTTGTGTGAAAATCACGCCGGCGCATGACTTCAACGACTACGAGGTCGGCAAACGCCACGATCTGGAAATGATCAACATCCTCACCGAGGATGCCGCGATCAATGACGAAGCACCGGAAGCCTATCGCGGCCTGGACCGCTTCGAGGCCAGGAAGAAGATCGTGGAGGACATGGACGCCGCCGACCTGCTGATCAAGGTCGAGGACCACAAGCTGAAGGTACCGCGCGGCGACCGTTCCGGTACCGTCATCGAGCCCTATCTGACCAATCAGTGGTATGTGGCCGTCGAGCAGCTCGCAAAGCCCGCCATCGAAGCCGTCGAAAGTGGCGATATCGAGTTCGTTCCGAAGAACTGGGAGAACACCTACTTCGCCTGGATGCGCGACCTGCAGGACTGGTGCATCAGTCGCCAGCTCTGGTGGGGGCACCGCATCCCGGCCTGGTATGACGACGAGGGCAACATCTACGTTGGTCGCAACGAGGCGGAAGTCCGTAAAAAGTACAACCTGGCGCCCGACATCGCGCTGGAACAGGACGAGGACGTGCTGGATACCTGGTTCTCCTCGGCGCTGTGGACATTTTCCACGCTGGGCTGGCCGGATGACACCGAAGCGATGAAGACCTTCCACCCGACCAATGTGCTGGTCACCGGCTTCGACATCATCTTCTTCTGGGTCGCA
>JBNJGU010000298.1:0-2952 GCA_051747985.1 Pseudomonadota bacterium
GCGTGGCAGGAAGAGGGCCACCTCTTTTCGCGGACCGGCGACGACGAAAGCGCCATCCGCGCCTACGAAGAAGCCATCGCACACAACCCGGCGCTGGCGGCAAGCTGGAATGCCCTGACCAGCCTGTATCAACAGACCGATCGTCAGACCGAAGCGGACCGGGCCCGTGCCCAGTTCCAGCGTCTGTCCGGACTGCCCCGCGAACTGGTCTCGGTGGCCAGCTTCATGCACGAAGGCAGGCTGTACAAGGCCGAGCGGCTGTGTCGCGCCTTCCTGCAGAACAACCCGCACCATCCGGAGGCCATGCGCCTGCTGGCCAATCTCGGCGTCAAGCTGCATGTGCTGGATGATGCCGAATTTCTCCTGGAAAGCGCGTTGGAATTCCAGCCGGATTTCGTCATTGCCCGGGTCGATTACGTGGATGTCCTGCAGCGCCGCCAGAAATACCGGCGGGCACAGGAAGAAGCGCGCAAACTCCGCGATCTGGATCCGGACAACCCGGCCTTCCAGACCCTGTATGCCAACCAGTGCATGGCCGTCGGGAACTACGAGGAAGCGCTGGAAATTTTCGACCGCGTACTGCGGGAGATGCCCGACAACAGTCAGGTACACCTGGTACGTGGTCATGCCCTGAAAACGGTGGGCAACCAGCCGGAGGCCATTGAAGCCTATCACCAGGCGGCACAATACCGCCCCTCGTTCGGCGATGCCTGGTGGAGTCTGGCCAACCTGAAAACCTACACCTTCACCGACGAGGAACTGGCGACCATGCGTCGGCAGGAAGCCGGAGGCGGTGTTCCACTGGCGGATCGCTACCACCTGTGCTTTGCACTCGGCAAGGCGCTGGAAGATCGTGGCGAATGGGAGGAGTCCTTCGAATACTATCGCCGCGGTAACGAAATGAAGCGCCAGGAAACCCGTTATAGCGATGAACGGACCGAGAAGGAGTTCGCATTGCAGCGCGAGGTCTGTACGCCCGAATTGTTCGAGCGCTACCGCGACACCGGCAACCCGGCGCCCGATCCGATTTTCATTGTCGGCCTGCCCCGCGCCGGTTCTACCCTGCTGGAGCAGATACTCGCATCGCACTCACAGGTGGACGGCACGCTGGAGTTGCCCAACATCCTGGCACTGGCACACCGGCTGGACGGGCGTCGGCGGGTGGATGACGAGCCCCGCTATCCCGGCATACTCCGCGAACTGCCCGCGGAGAAGCTGGTGGAGTTCGGGCAGCAGTATCTGGACGATACTGCGATCTATCGCCAGGGGGCTCCCCTGTTCACCGACAAGATGCCCAACAACTTCCGCCACATCGGGCTGATCCACCTGATTCTGCCCAATGCAAAGATCATCGATGCACGACGTCACCCGATGGCCTGTTGCTTCAGCGGCTTCAAACAGCTGTTCGCCGAAGGCCAGGAGTTCTCCTACGGTCTGGAGCAGATGGGACGTTACTACCGTGGCTACGTGGACCTGATGGATCACTGGGACCGGGTTCTGCCCGGCCATATCCTCCGAGTGCAACACGAGGATGTGGTCAACGATCTGGAGACACAGGTGCGCCGCCTCCTCGAGTTCTGTGGACTGCCCTTCGAACAGGCCTGCCTGGATTTCCACCGCACCGACCGCGTGGTCCGCACCGCCAGCTCCGAGCAGGTACGACAGCCGATCAGTGCCGACGGACTCGAGCAATGGAAACACTACGAGCCCTGGCTGGAGCCATTGAAGGAGGCCCTCGGCCCTGCCCTGACCGGCTACCGGTAAGCGGCTGACGATTTTTTTGCACCCGGCACTTGGAAATCGCGCGCATTTCTGACATATTATGCGCCCCGGCCGGGACCACCCCGGCCGGACGCAGTTCAGACCCCATCGGAGTGTAGCTCAGCCTGGTAGAGCACCGCCTTCGGGAGGCGGGGGTCGGAGGTTCAAATCCTCTCACTCCGACCATTTCAGCATGGATCCGGCCCGTCCCCGGAACCAGCAGTGGATTTTGGCCGCAATAGCTCAGTTGGTAGAGCAACTGATTCGTAATCAGTAGGTCGGAGGTTCGACTCCTCTTTGCGGCACCATTGCGCCTTGGCTAGAATAGGGTTCCACCATCCTTCCACGGGACCAGGTCATGATCCGACGTATACTGTTCACACTACTGTATTGCGCCCTGCTGTCGCAGCCACTTCAGGCCCAGGACTACGATTTCAGTACCGGCATGCGAGCCTACGAGAACGGCGATCATGCCGTGGCACTGGACAACTTCACCGAAGGCGCACGGGTCGGGCACGCACTGGCCCAGTACAACCTTGCCGTCATGTACCACCAGGGCATCGGCACCGAGCGCGACACCGACCGGGCCCAGCAGCTGTACGCGCTGTCGGCCCAGCAGGGAGTGGTCCGCGCCCAGTATGAACTGGGCAGGATGTATGACAGTGGCGATGGCGTCCGGCAGGACTATCGCGAAGCCTACTATTGGTATGAGCAGGCCGCCGAACAGGGTGACGCCGACGCGCAGTATGCCGTCGGCACGATGAATTTCTATGGCCAGGGCCGATCGGAGGATCCCGTCACCGCCATGGAATGGTATCAGCTGGCCGCCGAACAGGAGCATGCCGACGCGCAGTACAATCTTGGCGTCATGTACATCAATGGACTGGGCACGTCCCCCGATCCCGCACAGGCCCTGCACTGGTTCGAGCGTGCCGCCGATAACGGCAGTATTGACGCCCGATACAATGCCGGCCTGATGCATGTCGCGGGACAGAGCACCCCGTCGGACCCGGCGCGGGCACGGTCCTATTTCGAGCAGGCCGCCGAGGCCGGCCTGCCCGAGGCTCAGGCCCAACTGGGCATGCTGTATGCGTCCGGCAATGGCGTGGAGCGGGACTTTGTCCAGGCCCGGGAATGGTTCCTTAAGGCCGCGGAACAGGGAGACCCCGCCTCGCAGACATTCCTGGCACA
>JBNJGU010000299.1:0-2935 GCA_051747985.1 Pseudomonadota bacterium
CCGCGGCCCTGCAGGAGAAAATCGAGAAGATCTTCGACCGGATCGAAGCCACCAGCTAGCGGGATAGACAACCTGATGAGCGAGAACCATAGCAGTCCGTCCGTTCCGGCCATCGAACCGGTGGATCGAGAGGCGTTCACCGAGGCCCTGGAAGAAAACGGGCCGGTGTTGATCAGTCTGCTGCAGCAGGGCGACATCATCATGGCCGGCGACCTGATCAGTGAGCTGCAGGGGCGGCGTGACCAGGTGCTGTACTCCGAGGTGGGACGTCTGACGCGGGCGCTGCACAATTCGATCCGGGATTTTCATCTCGACATCGGACTGGATGGGCACCAGGAAGTGCAGGATGAACTGTCGGAGATCGCCGATGCCCGCAGCCGGCTGGACTACGTCATCAACATGACCGAAGAGGCCGCCACCACCACCATGGACCGGGTCGATGAGAGTCTGCCGCTGGCACAGCGACTGGCGGACGAGGCCCGGTATCTGCGGGAGGCCTGGAACGAGCAGGCCGTTGACGGCGACACCGCGGTGCATGGAAAGGTGGCAGACTTGTTGCAAATGACGGTGGCGGACAGTGCCGTTCTGCAGGAGAAGCTCAACGAGATCATGATGGCGCAGGGGTATCAGGATCTCAGCGGCCAGATCATCAAGCGCGTGATCACGCTGGTCAACGACGTGGAACAGAGCCTGGTGCGGCTGGTGAAGCTGGCCAGTAGCGTGGAGATGGCCGCGGGTCTGGCGGCGGCGCCACCGCCGACACGGGAAGACGGGCATGGCGAGGCGGCAGGATCCGGCCACGAGAGCGAGCAGGAGCGGAAAATCCGTGCCGAGGGACCTTCGTTACAACGCGATGGCGCGCCGTCGAAGGAAGTGGTGTCCGGTCAGGACGATGTCGATGAACTGTTATCCAGTCTGGGATTCTAGGGCACAGGGTAGGGACCGATGGGGTTTTCCGAAGACGACGAGATTCTTGAGGATTTCCTGGTAGAGGCCGGGGAAATACTCGAACAGCTGTCGGACCAGCTCGTGCAGCTGGAGCAGCAGCCGCGGGATGGTGATCTGCTCAATGCCATCTTCCGGGGCTTCCATACCGTCAAGGGCGGTGCCGGGTTCCTGCAGCTGACACCGCTGGTGGACCTGTGTCACATCACCGAGAACCTGTTCGACTATCTGCGCAACGGCCAGCTTTCCGTGACCACGGACATGATGGATGTGGTATTGCAGGCGCTGGATGCGCTCAACGCCATGTTCGAGGACGTCAAGAATCACAATGAGCCCGATCCGGCTGATCCGGCGCTGATCGCCAGCCTGGAGCAGCTGGTGCAGGGCGAGGCGCCGTCGTCCGTCATGGTGGACGACGTTCCGCCGCTGGAGGAGGCCGGTTCTGACGCCGGATCGGAGAACCGGTCGGACGCGGACGACGATGACTTGATCACCGAGGAAGAATTCGACGCGTTGCTGGATGAATTACACGGGGCGCCGGCGAAACCGGTTGGCCATGATGGCAGTAGAGCCGATGCCGGCGGTCAGCCGGAGTCCGCCCCGGCCACTCCGGCGGTCGGCCAGGCATCGGAGGCATCCTCTTCCGCTTCGGACGAGATCAGCGAGGACGAGTTCGAGGCGCTACTGGATCAGCTGCACGGCGCGGGTGCCCATGGCGGTCGTCCCCGGAACGAGGTGGCCCCGACCCCGCCACCCCCGAAACCGGCGCCGGCCGGCGCGGGAGGCGGAAATGGCGGACCGCCGGACAATGGCGTCGGCGGCAATGGCGCCGGAAACAACGGCGCCCAGCCGAAACGCGACAGTGGCGGCGCGGACACCTCGGTGCGGGTCGACACCCGGCGCCTGGACGAGATCATGAACATGGTCGGCGAGCTGGTGCTGGTGCGCAACCGGCTGGTGCGCATCGGCTCCGATTCCGGTGACGAGATTCTCTCCAGAACCATCAACAACCTGGACCTGGTCACCGCCGACCTGCAGAGCTCGGTGATGAAAACCCGGATGCAGCCGGTCAAGAAAGTATTCGGCCGCTTTCCCCGCGTGGTCCGCGACCTGGCCCGCGGCCTGAAGAAGGAAGTCACGCTGGAGATGCAGGGCGAGGAGACCGATCTGGACAAGAATCTGGTCGAGGCCCTGGCCGATCCGCTGGTGCACCTGGTACGCAATGCCGTCGATCATGGCATCGAAATGCCCGACGAACGCGAGCGGGTCGGCAAGCCCCGTAACGGAACCGTACTGCTGGCCGCCGAACAGGAAGGCGACCACATTCTGCTGTCGATCCAGGATGACGGCGCCGGCATGGATCCGGACGGTCTGCGCCGCAAGGCCGTGGACAAGGGCGTGATGGATGCCGAGGCCGCCGCGCGGCTGACCGACAGCGAGTGCTTCGACCTGATCTTTGCGCCGGGTTTCTCCACCAAGCAGGAAATCTCCGATGTCTCCGGTCGTGGCGTGGGCATGGATGTGGTCAAGACCAAGATCTCGCAGCTCAACGGCACCGTCACCATCGATTCGAAAAAGGGGCAGGGGTCCCATATAAAGATCAAGGTGCCCCTGACGCTGGCGATCCTGCCCACGCTGATGGTGATTGTGGGCGACCAGACCTTTGCGCTGCCATTGAGCGTGGTCAACGAGATCTTCAATCTGGACCTCAACCGTACCAATGTAGTGGACGGCCGGCAGGTGGTCACGGTGCGGGACAAGGCACTGCCACTGTTCCATCTGCAGCGCTGGCTGTGCGGGCGCGCCGCCGGGGAGGCAGAGCATGGCGATGCCAATGTGGTCATCGTCAACGTGGGCTCGCAACGGATCGGTTTTGTCGTGGACAGCCTGATCGGACAGGAGGAGGTGGTGATCAAGCCGCTGGGTCATGTCCTCCAGGGTACCCCCGGCATGGCCGGCGCCACCATCACCGGTGATGGTCGGATCGCGC
>JBNJGU010000300.1:0-2929 GCA_051747985.1 Pseudomonadota bacterium
AGTGGGCAAGCCCCGATCCGGCGAGACGCTGGTGGTGGCCGCGGCCTCCGGAGCCGTGGGCTCGGTGGTCGGTCAACTGGCGAAGATCAAGGGTTTGCGGGCGGTCGGCATTGCCGGAGGTGAGGAAAAGTGCCGGTTCGTGAAAGAGGAGCTGGGTTTCGACGATTGTCTCGACTACAAGTCCGGCGACCTTCAGGCCAAGTTGCGACAGGCCTGTCCGGATGGCATCGATGTGTATTTCGAGAACGTCGGGGGCGGTGTCACGCGTGCCGTGGCGCCGCTGCTGAACCACGGGGCCCGGGTCCCGATCTGTGGATTCGTGTCCAACTACAACGACGAGGATCTGAGCAAGGCGGAGACGCCCTTCCATATTCTCGGTGCGTTGGAAGATACGCCCGAGCACCGTTTTTTCGTGGTGACCGAATGGCAGGATCGTTGGCAGGAGGCCACCGAGCAGCTGGGCGCATGGGTCCGTGAGGGTCGTATCCGGTATCGCGAATCGATTGGCGAGGGACTGGAGAATGCTCCGGCACTGTTCCGGGGCTTGTTGCGTGGCCGCAACTTCGGCAAGCAGCTGGTGAAGATCGCGGACGAGACCGGTCATGAGTGAGGCCGGGAAACTGGAGCTGGACGGGCTGTTCTCTCTGCAGGGCAAGACGGCGCTGGTCACCGGTGGCAGCAGTGGCCTGGGCCTGATCATGGCGGAGACCCTGTTGCGTAGCGGGGTCCGCGTCACCATCGCATCCCGTCGGCCGGAAAAATGCGATCGGGCCCTGACCCACCTGTCAGCTTTCGGGGATTGCACGGCGGTGGCGGCCGACATGACCGTCGCCGAGGGCCGGGCGCGACTCGTGGCTCATCTTCATGAGCGTTATGATGGCCTGTCGATTCTGGTGAACAACGCCGGGGCCAATTGGGGTGCCAGACTGGAGGCGTACCCCGATGACGGGTTCGACAAGGTCATGCGCACGAATGTGGATGCGGTTTTCTCCCTGACCCGGGATACCGTCGATCTGCTGCAGCGGGCCGCCACCCCGGGTGATCCGGCGCGGGTCATCAATATCGGTTCCATGGATGGCCTGCATGTACCGATCGTGCAGCGGGTACCGACGTTTGCCTACTCCGCCAGCAAGGCCGCGGTGCATCACCTGACCCGCACACTGGCCGTGGACCTCGGGCCGAGGGGAATCACCGTCAACGCCATGGCTCCGGGCTTCTTCCATTCCCGGATGGCCGATTTCGTGATCCGGGAATACGGAGACGATATCCGGGATGACTGTCCTCTGGGCCGGATCGGTCGGCCTGAAGAGATTGCCGGCCTGCTGGTCTATCTGACGTCACGGGCTGGTGCCTACACCAATGGCGCGGTCATTCCGGTCGATGGGGGCACCAGCATCAGCAAGGGTAGACGGGAGTGGATGAGCCCGGGTTCCTCGGAGGACTGAGGAACCAGGCAGACAAGGACATTTTTCAACTGTTATAATATTCGCTACTATCATTCACGGCATTTATGGACGTGAAGACGGGCGCTGAATGGCGCGGGGAGGAGCAAGTGAATCTGTTTGATCTGAAGGGCAAGGTGGCGCTGATCACCGGATCCACGAAGGGAATCGGCAAGGCCATTGCCGAGCGGATGGCCGATGCAGGCGCACGAGTGGTGGTTTCCAGTCGTCGTCAGGAGGCCTGTGAGGCAGTGGCCGCCGGAATCCGTGAGAACGGGGGCGAAGCGTTGCCGGTGGCCTGCAACATCAATTATCGCGAGCAGCTGCAGGCGTTGGTGGACACGACAAAAGAGCATTTCGGCAAGATCGACGTGCTGGTGATCAACGCGGCGCTGAATCCCTACTACGGTCCTTCCCAGGACATTCCCGACGAGGCGTTCGACAAGATCATGCATGCCAATATCGGCAGCGCACACCGTCTCTGTCAGATGGTGCTTCCGGGTATGGCGGAGAAGGGGGGCGGTGCCGTGATCATCGTATCCTCCATCGCCGGATTGAAAGGGACCGACGTGCTGGGCGCCTACGGGATCTCCAAGGCCGCTGACATGCAGATTGCCCGCAACCTCGCCGTGGAATGGGGGCCGAAGAACATCCGTGTCAACTGCATCGCGCCGGGTCTTATCCGGACCGACTTCGCCAGGGCCTTGTGGGAAAACCCGGAGACCTACAAGGCAACCGTGTCAAAATATCCGCTCCGCAGGATCGGCGAACCCGACGAAATCGCCGGGGCGGCCATCTATCTGGCCTCGAATGCCGGCAGTTTCGTGACCGGACAGACCCTTGTCGTTGACGGCGGCGGCACCATCACCGGGTGATCAGGCGGTTCCCCGAAAGAACATCACCGAAAAAGAGGATTGGTACATGGAGCTCGGATTATCGGAAAGCATGCAGGAGATCAGGGAAAAGATCCGTACTTTCGTGGAAGTTGAGGTTGCGGCCGTTGAGCCTGAATATCAGCGTGAAGTGTCGGTGGGAGATCGCTGGTCGCATACTCCCCGCCAGGAGGAAATACTGGAAGGGCTGAAGGACAAGGCCCGTTCGCTGGGGCTGTGGAATTTTTTCCTGCCCAAGAGCCAGGGGGGTGCCGGTATCTCCAATCTCGAATATGCACACCTGGCGGAAATCATGGGTCGCAGTCGACTGGCAGCGGAGTCGTTCAACTGCAGCGCGCCGGACACCGGCAATATGGAAGTGCTGGAGCGTTACGGTTCCGAAGAGCAGAAAAAACAGTGGCTGGAACCGTTGCTGGCTGGCAAGATCCGTTCCGCCTTTGCCATGACCGAGCCGGATGTCGCCTCCTCGGATGCCACCAATATCAGCACCAGCGCTGTGCTGGACAATGGTGAATGGGTCATCAACGGAGAGAAGTTCTATATCTCCGGTGCCGGGGACGCGCGCTGCAAAATCATGATCGTGATGGTGGTGAC
>JBNJGU010000301.1:0-1384 GCA_051747985.1 Pseudomonadota bacterium
TCATGGAGAAGTCGCATCCCTTTGAGGGGATTCTTCCCAATCTTGAGCGGCGTTACCGCGAAACCGAGTCGCAAAGTATCCGCGAGGAACTGGCCCGGAACCTGAGCACCCAGCCCTGCAAATCCTGCGGTGGCTCACGGCTGCGCAGCGCGGCGCGAAATGTGTTCATTGAAGAGCGCAACCTGCCGGATGTTGCCCACCTGCCCGTGGGCGAAGCGCATGAATATTTTACCCACCTGACTCTGCCCGGGCGCAGGGGCGAAATTGCCGAGAAGATTCTGAAGGAAGTGCGCCAGAGGCTGCAGTTTCTGGTCAACGTCGGCCTGCAATATCTGACTCTGGAACGCAGTGCCGATACCCTGTCCGGCGGCGAGGCGCAGCGTATTCGCCTGGCCAGCCAGATTGGTGCCGGGCTGGTGGGCGTCATGTACATACTGGACGAGCCATCCATCGGCCTGCACCAGCGGGACAACGACCGCCTGCTGTCCACCCTCACCCACCTGCGGGATCTGGGCAATACCGTGATCGTGGTGGAGCATGATGAAGATGCCATCCGCGCCGCCGACTACGTGATCGACATTGGTCCCGGCGCCGGCATTCACGGTGGCCATATCGTGGCCAAGGGAACACCGGCGGAAATCATTGCCAATTCCGACTCCCTCACCGGCCAGTATCTGAGCGGTGAAAAGGAAATCCCCATACCCGTCAAACGCAACAAGGGCTCCGGCAAACAGCTGGTACTCTCTGGCGCCACCGGCAACAACCTTCAGGATGTGACCCTGAAGCTCCCGCTCGGGATCATGACCTGTGTGACCGGTGTGTCCGGTTCCGGCAAGTCCACACTGATCAACAGCACCCTTTACCCCGTGGCCGCGGCAAAGCTCAACAAAGCGACCACCCTGAACCACGCACCCTATAACAGCCTGAAGGGGCTGGACCACCTGGACAAGGTCATCGACATTGACCAGAGCCCGATTGGCCGGACACCGCGCTCAAATCCCGCCACCTATACCGGCCTGTTCACCCCGATCCGTGAGCTCTTCGCCGGTACCCAGGAAGCAAGGTCACGTGGCTACAAACCCGGGCGGTTCTCTTTCAACGTCAAAGGTGGACGCTGCGAAGCCTGTCAGGGCGACGGCGTGATCAAAGTGGAAATGCACTTCCTGCCGGACATCTACGTGCCTTGCGATGTCTGCAAAGGCAAACGCTACAACCGGGAAACGCTGGAAGTTCGCTATAAAGGCAAGAATATCCACGAAGTATTGGACATGACCGTAGAGGAAGGCCGAGAGTTCTTCGACGCCGTTCCTTTCCTGGCCCGCAAGCTACAAATGCTGATGGATGTGGGCCTTTCCTACATTCGACTGGGCCAGAGCGCCGTCAC
>JBNJGU010000301.1:1484-2915 GCA_051747985.1 Pseudomonadota bacterium
ACCAGCTCAACGAATGCCATTGGGGCATTGTCGCCAGCACGGTAACCGCACTTCAGAATACGAAGATATCCACCCGGACGCTCGCTGTAACGCGGGCCCAGCTCATCAAAGAGCTTGGCTACGACAGCATCGTTACGCAGGCGTGAAAACGCCAGCCGACGATTTGCAACCGAATCATTCTTTGCCAGCGTGATCAACGGCTCGGCTACCCGACGCAGCTCTTTGGCTTTCGGGAGAGTCGTTTTGATCAGCTCGTGCTCAACCAGTGACGCAGACATGTTGCGAAACATGGATTTACGGTGCGAGCTGTTCCTGTTGAACTTACGACCACTCTTACGATGACGCATTGCTCTGATTCCTTACCTTAAACTAATCGGCGATTAACCGCCCAGAACCCGGTCGTCGCCACGGAGGCTTGCCGGCGGCCAGTTATCAAGACGCATACCCAGTGACAGACCACGGGACGCCAGAACGTCCTTGATCTCGGTAAGCGACTTCTTGCCAAGGTTAGGCGTCTTCAGCAGCTCCACCTCGGTGCGCTGAATCAGATCGCCGATATAGTAAATGTTTTCAGCTTTCAAGCAGTTAGCTGAACGCACTGTCAACTCCAGATCATCAACCGGGCGCAGCAGAATCGGATCAACTTCTTCCTCTTCCTCTACACGCTCAGGTTCTTTTTCATGATCCAGATCCACGAACACAGCCAGTTGCTGCTGGAGGATGGTCGCCGCCCGGCGAATTGCTTCTTCCGGGTCAATCGTGCCATTGCTCTCCAGGTCAATCACCAGCTTGTCCAGGTCAGTGCGCTGCTCAACCCGGGCACTTTCTACCGCATAGGCAACACGGCGGACCGGGCTGAATGTGGCATCAAGCTGCAAGCGTCCGATGGCACGAGTTTCGTCCTCGTCCAGACCGCGCTGATCTGCTGGCTCATAACCACGACCGCGGGCTACACGCAAACGCATGCTCGCCTCGCCGTTTTCGCTGAGGTGGCAGATTACGTGATCCGGATTGGCGATTTCGACATCGTGGTCCAACTTGATATCGCCGGCGGTCACAACGCCCGGGCCTTTTTTGCTGAGTGTCAGCTCAGCATCATCCCGACCGTTCATTTTCACGGCGACGCCTTTGAGATTCAGAAGAATCTCGATGACGTCTTCCTGGACACCTTCAATGGCGCTGTACTCGTGCAGGACACCGTCGATCTGCGCTTCAGTAATGGCGCAGCCCGGCATCGAGGACAAGAGAATCCGGCGTAGCGCACTACCCAGAGTGTGACCGAAGCCGCGTTCCAGCGGCTCCAGTACGACCTTGGCGCGGTTGGCGCTGGACTCTTTCACGTCAATGGTACGAGGTGTCAATAACTCATGTACTGAACGCTGCATAGACGCCCCTATCTGCTATCGTTGCTAACTGGGCTTTACTTGGAGT
>JBNJGU010000302.1:0-2888 GCA_051747985.1 Pseudomonadota bacterium
TGATGGTGGACGCCTATCACGAGTTCTCCCATCCCTGGGAGATGATGCATGGCATTGTGAATTCATTGAAGCCGGGAGGCCGGGTGGTGCTGCTCGAGTACCGCGCGGAGGATCCGGATGTCCCCATCCGCCCCCTTCACAAGATGAGCGAGGAGCAGGTGGTGCGTGAGATGCTGGTATTCGATCTGGAATGGGATGCCACGCTGGATTTCCTGCCCTGGCAGCACATGATGATTTTCAGCAAGCCAGAGTGAGTTTTCCTCCCCCCCCTTCAGAAGGGGGGGGGAGAAAGACATCCGGATCAGAATGTGGTCCGGACCTTGAACGCGACCTTGGCACCGTTGCGGGTACAGGAATCCTCGATCTCCCGCACGTTGCCGGTGGCACTGCTGCCATTGAAGCGCAGGCGTTCCCGGCAGCGGGCATCATTCAGGGTGTTGATGGATTCCAGCCGGAAAGTGACGTCGTCGAAGGCGACCTTTGACAGGTAGAGCGTCAGCGACCTGTTGTAATCCTGCCGCTCGATGGTGGCCACATCGATTTCCTTGCGGCCTCCGTTCAGCGGGTGTCTGTAGTCGAATCCGTAGTTCATCCGCCAGTCGGTCAGGTCGTGGCGAAAGCTCAGTTCGGCGCGGCCGCGACCATTGATCCGTTCTTCGGTGCCCAGAAACGGATCGGTGATCCGTGAATCAAAAATATTCAGACTGGAGGTCAGCAATGCGTCGGGCAAGCCCAGTGGTGTCAGTCGCGTGCTGGCATCGAGGTAGACCCCCCAACGCTCGGCATCGCCCACATTGCCGTCAGCGGAAACCGGTCTGTCTGGATCCGTGGTGGCATCGATCTTGCCGATGTAGTCTTCGATATCCCGGAAGAAGAAACGGGAACTGAGCACTCCAAGGTTCTCAGGCAGGCGATATTCCAGTGTCAGCTCGTAGCGCATTTCCTTTTCAGGCACCAGATCCGGGTTACCGGCGTTGGTGTCACGGTCATTGTCGTCTGTGTTGACGGTGGCCGCAAAGTTGGAGAAGCTTAACTGGGAGACCTGACGCTCTGCCGTGGCCCGGATCTGGAACTGGTTGGTCACGTCAAAACGGTAGTCGACCTTGGGCCGCAGAAAACTGAAGCTGCGCTTCTGGTCCACCGTGCCGCTCTGTTCGATGGTTGACGTCTCATAGACCAGGTTGCTTTCCAGGGACATTCGATCATTCATGGCCCAGTTGTGGAAAGCGAACCCTTCGTAGCGCATCTCCTCTACATTGGTGCCCGGATTGGAAGCGCTCAGGAGGGGTGGCAGGTTTCCGTACTGCGGCGCCGCCTCGCCGCTGGCGTCGCGGCTGCCGATGAAAAGGCTGGAGTCCAGTATCGTCTGGGCCCGCTCTACGCCCAGTTGCAGGTCGTGCCCTTCAGTGACGCGCCAGCTGTAACTGGTCTGACCGATACGTTCACGCGTCCGCTGATTGGTGTCGTAGAATAGTTGCTTGCTTCGTTCCGGCGCCGCGGCGTCCGGGTCATCGATCCCATAACGCTCGCGGACGTTGTCTCGGGTCTCGTCATTGACGATGAACAGTACCTGGAGGCGCCCGCCATTATCCAGCGAGTATTCGTAGTCGCCGCCAACTTCCCAGTTGTGGAAGTCGTATACTACCGGTTCGGCTTCACCACGCAGCGTGGTCGCGCCATCATCGTATTCGGTGACGCGTCGCATGATGTCACGCTCGGCACCATCATCGCCATACAGAAGATTGAGCTGCAGGCGCTGTGGTCCTGTGACATAACTCATGGTGGTGCTGGCCTGGTAACCCATCTGGTCCCGGACGTTGCTTTCGAAAGTGCTGTCGATCGGCTCTCCGTCGGGTGTCATCGCCGCTTCGCGGCGTTTCTGGTGCAGGTAACGGGGGTCGGCTTCCAGGTTGAGCAATGCCTGGAAATTACCCGACTGCCGGCTGTGAGAGATGGATCCGCCCGGTTGCACTTCGCCATCATGGTGGCGATCGCTGTTGACCTCCACGGTGGTGCTGGATCGTGAGGCCGTTTCCACCAGCACCACGTTGACCACCTGGCCGGAGCCTCGCACACTCAGTTCTCCCGATGTGCCCCGGATGATCTCTATGCGTTGAACCTCGCTGGCGGCGATTCGCTGCAGCTGGTCACTCGGGGAGTTGTCCTTTCCGGCAATGCGCTGCCCGTCGATCAGCAGGTCTCCACCCGTACCCAGGCCGCGGCCGCCTCCGCCCCCGCTCAATGAAACCCCGGGAATCCGGTCGACCATGTCATTGGCGGAGGTCGGGTTGTAATCCCGGAAGTAGGACGCTGGATAGACCACTGTCGAGTCATCCTGGGCCTCGACCTCCGGGCTCGCCTGCAGTGGTGGAGTCTGGGCATGGCCGGTCGTGCCAAGCAGGCAGCTGATGGTGGCGGCCAGTAGCGAGACGCGCAGTGCGGAAACCCGATACGGGCTCGGGGCGATCATGCTGGAACGTAAAACGGGAAGTGCGGGGCTACTGTACATCTTGTCTCCGGCGGGTCCTTGGATCTGGAAGTCGGCAATATTACCAAAAAACAGACACTTGCTGATGTGACATTTTGTAAGGACTCTGGGGCGACATTGCCATATTCAGAGAGTGAGACTGCATGTGGTCACCAGTCGCGGTACCATGGACGAAATACCGGAAGGAGAGTGTCATGCATTATCTGATCACGGGGGGCACCGGCTTCATCGGTCGCGTATTGTGCAGCCGTCTGCGCGAGGCAGGACATCGGGTCAGTGTGCTGACACGGGATTATGCCAAGGCGCGTCTGCAACTGGGACCGGAGATTGAACTGCTGCGTGAATTGCAGGAGCTGGATTCAGGCACGAGAATTGATGTGATCATCAATCTGGCGGGCGC
>JBNJGU010000303.1:0-2887 GCA_051747985.1 Pseudomonadota bacterium
CTCCGCGAGGCGGTCCCTCGCGGAGTTGTCCGTGTCTATCCGTTTTCGGGGGCCGGCCAAAGCATGGCCTGATTGATCCCGCGCGGCCATCGGCTCCCCGGCACCGACCGGATTCGACCTGCTGGACCTGACACTTGTGGTCTGTTTCTGACTCAGCAATGATGAATGAAGCGGCAACTCGAGCTTTGTAGTGCCAGGATCCTTCGGGCCCTGTTGAGAACGATGATACCGACCAGTATCGGCCCCGATTCTTGGTAATGGGATCCACCGCACCTCATGCACGACCGCCAGACGTCGACCAGCTGCCACTGGTTCTTTCCATGACATGACTCCACGCGGAGTGTGTCGGTCATGGTCATTCCGGAGCATTTTCATACCGATGTTGATCATACCGGTAAACCTGAAGGTGACATCATGGTCAGGTCTAGAGCCGTATCGGGCGGCCTGGGCGGGAGGTAGAGACACCGTGGCGGATCAATCAGGCCATGTCTTGTCCGGCCCGGAAAATCGGATAGACACGGACAACTCCGCGAGCCGGTCCCTCGGCGAGCGCTTGGGAGTCCGTTTTCGGGGGCCGGACAATGGCCGATCCGTCACGGCATCAGCGCCGCGCCCGACCGCCCGATGTAGCACAAGACCGGAACGGAGGGTAATCACCCGGAAGAAATCAGGTGCCGAGAATCACCCCGACAAAGATGACCAACCCGACCCAGTGATTGTTCAGAAACGCCCGAAAACACCCTTCCACATCACGATCCCGAATCAGCCATTGCTGATACCCCAACAGCCCCGCACCGCCGATCAGACCGAGGTAATAGAACGCACCCAGCTGGAACTGCAGCCCCGCCAGCAGCAGCGCGCCCAGGAACATCAACTGCAGCACCGCGATCATGGCCCGGTCCGCATCGCCGAACAGGATGGCCGTCGATTTGACGCCGATTTTCAGGTCATATTCCCGGTCCACCATGGCGTACTGGGTGTCGTAGGCCACCGTCCAGAGACAGTTGGCCACGTACAGCAACCAGGCCTCAGGAGGCAGCGCATCGGTCTGGGCAGTGAAGGCCATCAGGATGGCCCAGGAAAAGGCCATGCCCAGCACCACCTGGGGCAGGTGTGTGTAGCGCTTCATGAAAGGATACACAGAGGCCAGCGCCAACGCGCCGAACGCCATCAGGAAGGTCAGCCGGTTGGTGAACAGCAGCAGGAAGGCGCCGATGGAGGTCAGTATCAGAAAGCACTGCAGGGCCTCGTTCCGGCTGACGCGTCCGGTGACGATTGGGCGACCTTCGGTCCGCAACACATCGCCATCGACATGACTGTCGGCGAAGTCATTGATGCAGCAGCCCGCGGCGCGCATGACGATGGTGCCGAGTGTGAAAACCACCACCAGGGACAGGGCGGGTCGACCCTCGCCAGCTATCCACAGTGCTCCCAGCGTGGGCCATAACAACACGAAAATACCGATCGGGCGGTCCAGCCGGGTCAGGTGGATGAAGTCGGGCAGGCGGGGCCAGCGTGATTGCAGGCGTTCCACCAGCGCAGGTAGCGGGTTCATGGTGTCATTCCGTCACGTGATGTCTTCCACACCGTTGGCAATCCCGGGGCCGGGTTGGCAGGGCAACCGGTCACGGGAGCCGCGAGGTGTCGGACAAGGTATCATAAATCCGGTGGACTTTTCGCCAGTCAGTCAACCGGGCACTGTTGCCGACAGGCGCCTTCAACTGCCCAGCTGTTTTGCCATGACAGGAATATCCGGTGAACCGGCCACCCTGGCGATGGCCTCGTCGGCATCCCGCGGGTCCAGCCGGTATCGTTCATACAGCGCGTCCGGGACCCGTTCCGGGGGCGCATCGCCAATGCCGTACTCGCGCAGCAACCGCAACGCGATCAGGATCAGGTGGGCGTAGACCGCGTGGTTTCCGTCATACTCGGGGTCGTGCTGCCAGCGCAGCGCCACCGACAGCTCTTCCGGCATGCTCCAGCATTGCATCAACCAGGCACTGATCTGTTCGCGGCTGAGGCCGACCAGATGGTGATCGATGGCCACATGGCTGATTGACGGGTTGGCTTCGGCGTAGCGACAGATCCGTGAAAAATGCGGTGGAAACAGGTGGGCCAGTACCAGATAGCCGAAATTGTGCAGCAGGCCGGACAGGTACGCCAGGCCATGGACGGGACGCTTGCCCGGTGGCAGCAGTCGCACCAGTGATTCAACCGCCGTGGCGCAGTAGGCCGCCTGCAACCAGTAGGGTGTATCACCATATACGCGTTCCCCGGGCTCGGAGACGGTTCTCCCCAGTATCAGTCCGACGGCCAGGTTGCTGACCAGTTCGAAGCCCAGGACGCGGACGATGGCATCATGCACCGAGTCAATCGAACCGGCTGCCGCATAGTACGGTGATGCGGCCCAACTCACCACCTGGGCGGACAGTGAAGGATCGGATTCCACGATGCGGGTCAGCTCCATCGCGGACGCATTGGGATTGCCCCGCAGGCGCAGGATCTTTTCAGCGGTGGCCGGGAACGGCGGTAACTCTAGCGTCTCCTCCAGGCGCTGCCGGATCCGCAGGGCGGTGAACCGTTGGATGGAGGCTGTGATCTGTCGTTGGTCGTCGGACGCATCGGCGACTTCCGCGCGGAGTTTCTCCGGCGCGACAGAAACGCTGGCACGACTGAGCCGGTAACGATGTTCGCGCAGGCTCTGCATTAACGTTGCCACCGTGAAAGCATCCCCGTCGGTCTGCGCTTCCACGGTCCCGATGAGTGTCAGCGGGTGGTCTTCCGGTATTGTGCTGTCGACCAGCATCGGTAGCTGAAAGCAGCCGCCCGGCGTTTCCATGGAGGTCAACCGGTGGCGCCGGATCACCGCCGCCAGTTGCTCCTGGGG
>JBNJGU010000304.1:0-2871 GCA_051747985.1 Pseudomonadota bacterium
TGCGCTGCGCAGAAGCGAGGACGAACTGCGGGCGGCCAAGCTGGAAGCGGAACGCCTGGCACGGGAAGCCGAGGCGGCGAGCCTTACGAAGAGTGAGTTCCTGGCCAATATGTCCCATGAAATACGCACACCGATGAACGCGGTCATTGGTTACAGTGATCTGCTCAGTAACACGGTCAGGGACCCCCAGCAACGGAATTACCTGGATGCCATCCGTGCGGGGAGCCGCAGCCTGTTGATGCTGATCAACGATATCCTCGACCTGTCACGCATCGAGGCCGGCAAGATGCGGCTTGAGTATTCGGCCGTCTCGATGCGTCGACTGCTCAGTGATGTGCGGCATATATTCGATCTGAGGGCCACCGAACAGGGAATTTCCCTCGAGGTCAGTGTGGATTCCAGAATGCCGGCGGCAATGATGCTGGACGAAACCAGGCTGCGCCAGGTGCTGTTCAATCTTGTGGGCAATGCTATCAAGTTTACCCACGAGGGTGGTGTTACGGTCCGCGCCACCGCCACACCCCGAAAACCAGCGGAGGAGGACGCCGCTGATGGCGTTACCGACAAGCGCAGATGGTATCGCCTGGTAGTGACGGTTGCGGACACCGGGGTTGGCATACCCACTGAGCAGCAGGAGCAGATTTTCGAGGCCTTCGAACAACAGGAAGGTCAGAACAGCCGGCGTTACGGGGGCACAGGGCTGGGCCTTGCCATCAGCCGCAAGCTGGCGCGCATGATGGGAGGCGAGCTGACGGTCGAAAGTGAGCCTGGAGCAGGCTCCACCTTTACAGTCACTCTGCCGCGGGTGGAAGTCACGGAAGAGCAGGCCGAGGAAGAGGGTGCGCCGGAAGAATCCGAGCGCCTGCTGGCCCAGACCCTGAGTATGCAGGAGCGTGGATGGTTACGGGAGCAGCTGGCCAGAGACTTCGGCGACGAGTGGCAAACCGTGCGTGAAAGCGGCGACCCGGAACAGATGAAGGATTTTGCCGTGCGTATACTGGAATGGGGAAAGCGCTTCCGGTCGCCGTCGGTTACCCGCTACGGTGAGAAGCTGCTGGCGGATGTCGAAGCGTTTAACCTGGACTCGGTGAACAGTGCGCTGGAAGCGTTTCCCCGGCTGTTGGGCCGGGATCAGTAGGCGCGCCGTCAGAGACAGTCGTATTGGGACTTGCGGTCAAAGGCAACGGCGACCATGTCATAGCCGGAGTCGGACAGGGACTGGATCAGTTCCCGGTCCTTGAGCAGTGCCATGCAGACTTTGTGGACGCTGGCCTGCAACTGGTCTTCGGCAGGGTCGGATTTGAAGCGGAAGTCCACAACCAGATACTTTCGCTCAACATGGGACGTGGCGGGTATTTCCTCACGCTCAACGCTTTCATAACCGATGTAGGTCGCTTGCTGGTCTGGAAAGATTCCGCTCAGCAACAGGTCCAGGTTGCCGGCCGCTGCAGGCTGCGTGGTCAATGCCAGCAAGAGTGCCAAGGCGCCAGTGATGCGGCTGATAGTCATGGAGTCACTCCTGTGATGTGAGTCCGTTGAGATCCGTAAATATATGTAACATTTGGTTACTGATCATTATTGCAGAGTCCTGACTGTTTTGCCTGATTTGTGCACATATTTTTCAATTGTTTGCAGTTGGCGGCAGAACCGGGCCGGATGGCTGCGAATTTCCCGAGCCCGCCGGGATCAACTATCATGATTAAAACAAGCGACAGGTAGAGGCAGGATCATGTTCCAGCTCGTTTTTAAAGGTGAATGCACGCCGGGGACCGACCTGGCAACGGCCCGAAACAATGCCAGAACCCTGTTCAAGGCCACCCTGGAACAGGTAGACCGCATGTTCAGCGGTCAGCCGGTGGTCATCCGCAACAAACTTGAAGAGGTGCAGGCGGAAAAGTACCGGACGGTGCTGCAAAAACACGGCATGGTGGCCTATGTGAAACCCATGGAGGGGGCTGCACCTCCCCCATCGTCCCGTCCGGCACCGGACAGCGAGCCCTCAGCCCAGGGGCAACCCGAACCGGCGTCCAGGCAAGCAGCTGCCCCGGAGCAGGCCGAATCTGAACAGGATTCCGGTTCCGGCAAACCGGCCTCGTCCGTTGCCGTGGAGCCAGGCGATCGCTTGCCGGTGGCGGGTGAGAAAGTCGACACCATCCTGTCGGGATCCGGGCTGACTCTGGACCCGGTCGGTGTAACCCTCGAGGAACACAGAGAGGCTCCGGCGCCGATGTTCCAGCATCTCGACGACTGGACCCTGGCACCTCCGGGCAGTGAACTGGGGGTAAAGCGCGACATTCCGCCGCCTGTTGTGCCCGATGTCTCCCACCTGTCACTGGCCGAAGAAGACCGCAAGGACGAGCAATAGTATGCAGGCTGGGTGATGTCGGCACGGAGACTACTGGTACTGATGATCGCGGTGCTGGCATGGATGCCGGCGCTGGCCGACACAGGGCGGCCGAAAGTCGGGCTGGTGCTCAGCGGCGGAGGTGCCAAGGGCATGGCTCATGTGGGCGTGCTGCGCGTGCTGGAAGAAATGAACATCCCGGTGGATGTGGTGGTGGGCACCAGTGCCGGTTCTGCAGTGGGTGCGCTCTATGCCTCCGGCATGGAAGTCCCTGAAATCGAAGAGCGGTTCATCGACATGGACTGGGTGTCGAGCTTTCGCGATGATCCTGGTCGTGCCTACAAACCGGTTCGCCGCAAGCGGCAGGACTGGCGTTTTCCTGTAGCACCGGGCATCGGTGTTCGCGCGGATGGTCTGCATCTGGGCGGTGGCATCATCGCCGGCCAGAACCTGGGCTTCATTCTCAATGAACTCACCCGCGAAGCCTCTCTGGTTGAGGATTTTGACAAACTGGCCATCCCCTTCCG
>JBNJGU010000305.1:0-2827 GCA_051747985.1 Pseudomonadota bacterium
GCCAGCCGTAAAACCTGGACGCGCCCTGATTGTCCCGGGCCCTACCCTTTCCGACACACCACCCCTCCGCCCGATGACGCGCTCTGTCGTCACCCTTCATTCAGCGTGGAGCAGGAACCTGTGATGGCTCTTGAGGAGGATGAAGAATGTCGATTCGGAGGCTTTGTGGTCAGGTCTTTGGCGGGGGACCGGTGGCGGTGACAATCAGGACGCGGTCAGAAATCTTGCGGGACGGACATGTTTTCCGCGAGTACTGTCCGAGTCCGAAGTGCCGCCGCAGGCGGCACTCGTCGAGTTACGCAGCAATGTCCGTCCCGCAAGATTTCTGCGTCCGTCACCGCCGCCGGTCCCCCGCCAAAGACCGGATCGGAGGGTACCCGCCCCGAAAAAACAGTCAATCCTCCTCGGCCTCCGCCTCGATCCCCAGCTCCTTGATCTTGCGCGTCAGCGTATTACGCCCCCAGCCCAGCAGGATGGCCGCGTCCCGCCGCCGTCCCAGGGTGTACTTGAGTGCCACCTCGATCATGGTCCGCTCGAAGGCCGGGGTAGCCTGGTCAAGGATGGAGCGATGCCCCAGGTTGAGCTCCTGATTGGCCCACTGTTGCAGCAGCTCGGTCCAGCTTTTGCTGTCGGTGTTCTGGGCCGCGGATTCGAACAGCTCCGGAGGCAGGTCGTCGATGCGTACTTCCCGGCTGGAGGCCATGACCGTGATCCAGCGGCAGAAGTTTTCCAGTTGTCGTACGTTGCCGGGCCAGCTGAGGCCTGTGATGTACTGTTCCGTTTCCTGGCGCAGTGCTTTCGGTTCCACCTCCAGTTCTTCGGCCGCCTTGGCCAGGAAGTGACTGGCCAGGCGGGGGATGTCCTCGCGGCGTTCCCGCAGTCGGGGAATGTGAATGCGGATCACGTTGAGACGGTGAAACAGGTCTTCCCGGAACTGGTGTCTGGAGACCAGGTCCTCCAGATTCTGGTGGGTGGCGGCGATGATGCGGACATCCACCTTTATCGATGTGTGACCACCGACCCGGTAGAACTCGCCATCGGACAACACCCGCAGCAGACGGGTCTGGGTCTCCAGCGGCATGTCACCGATCTCATCCAGGAAAAGTGTGCCGCCATTGGCCTGCTCGAAGCGACCGGTGCGCTGACCGGTGGCGCCGGTGAAAGCGCCCTTTTCATGACCGAACAGTTCTGATTCGATAAGGTCCTTGGGGATCGCCGCGACGTTGAGAGCGATGAATGGCTGCGTCCGGCGCGGGCTGTGCCGATGCAGCGCATGAGCCACCAGTTCCTTGCCGGTGCCGGATTCACCATTGATCAGTACCGTGATGTTGGATTGTGAGAGCCGGCCAATGGCGCGGAACACTTCCTGCATCGCGGGGGCTTCGCCGATGATCTCCTTGTCGTCCTCCATCACCGGGGTCGGTGTTTCGGAGCTCTGTTCCCTTGCATGCTCCAGCGCCCGGTGGGTCATGGCCACGGCATCATCGATGTCGAAGGGTTTTGGCAGATACTCGAAGGCGCCGCGGCTGTAGGACGAGACCGCACTGTCGAGGTCCGAGTGTGCTGTCATGATGATGACCGGCAGCTGCGGATGGCGATCATGCACCTCGCCCAACAGTTCCAGTCCATTGATACCGGGCATGCGGATATCGCTGATGATGACATCGGGGCGTTCACGCTCGAGGCGATGCAGCAGGTCGTTTCCTGTTTCGAAGCTCTGCGTCTGCAGTCCGTTCCGGCTCAGGGATTTTTCCAGTACCCAGCGTATCGATTTGTCGTCATCGAGAATCCAGACAGAAGTATGTTTGTTCATGATGCTGTCACTCGTGTGTCGTGGTCTGCCTTGACCGGGATGATGATGGAAAAGCAGGTCCGTCCCGGTTCGCTCTTGCACTCAATAATGCCGTTGTGTTGATTGACGATGGCGTGAGCGATGGACAGCCCCAGACCGGTACCCTCGGCCCGGCCACTGATCATCGGGTAGAACAGGGTATCCATCAGCTCCGGGGGAATGCCCGGCCCGTTGTCGATGATGTCGACGCGTGTGACCAGGCGATGGAATTTGGTGCCGATGGTGATGTTGCGCATGACCCGGGACTTCAGTGTGATCAGTCCCGCGCACTGCCGCACTTGCGGGCTCTGCAGCGATTCCACCGCATTACTGACAATGTTGAGCACCGCCTGTATCAGCTGTTCAAAGTCACCGTGGATGGGGGGGATGCTGGGGTCATAGTTACGCGTGATGGTGATGCCCTGCTCGCCGATCTGTGCCTCGATGAGGCTTCGCACCCGCTCCAGCACTTCGTGAATGTTCAGGTCGTGCATCTCCGGCAGCTTGCCCGAACCCATCAGGCGGTCGACCAGCTTGCGCAGCCGGTCGGCTTCCTCGATGATCACGTTGGTATAGTCGGTCAGATCGGTATCCGGCAACTCGCTCGCCAGCAGCTGCGCCGCGCCACGGATGCCGCCAAGTGGGTTCTTGATCTCGTGTGCCAGTCCCCGCACCAGCTCCCGGGTGGTCTCATGGGTGCTGATCATCGCTTCTTCCCGGCTGATGCGTTCGGCGTGATTCATGCCCTGAATCTCCAGCAGCAGACTGGCACCGGGAAAGTCTGTCAGCGGGGTGATGGTGTAGTCGACGGTCAGCGATCGGCCATGAACGAGGTGCAGTTCTGTCTTGCGCTTGGTGAAGCTGCTGCCCCTTTCCAGTGCGGCCCGGATGTCCTTGATGTCCTGCTCGCCGTCTATGATCAGGTCACCAAGTGGCGCGCCCATGATCTGACGACCACTCAATGCCAGCAGGCTTTCCGCCGCCAGGTTGATGTAG
>JBNJGU010000306.1:0-2820 GCA_051747985.1 Pseudomonadota bacterium
GCTGATGCGGCGGTCTTCCTCGGCAAAGGAGCTGATCGCCCGGGTGATGCCTTCGGCCGGACTGCTGTTGCTGAACGGCGCCCAGTTGCGCAGCGTGTTCATGATGGCGTTGCGCCGCGCCGGTGTATCCGGTATCCACTGGTTGCGGAAGGTCGGAAACATGTAGCCACCCATGTCGTTCATGACCTGGATGCCCTGCACCTCCGGGTAGACGTCGAGCACCTCCTCGATCATTTCCAGCACCCGCGGCCAGGCGTTGTAGAACATGCTGCCCGACGTGTCGATGATGAAGATGATGTATTCGCTGTCCACCGGTATGCCACCGATCATGTTGTCATCGCTTTCGAAATCCTGCCCCAACAGACGCTCCATCTCCTCGCTCAGGGACTGCCGGGCGATCGCCAGCTGTTCGCGTTCTTCCATCTGCTCATCGGCCATTTCCACGGAGGCCTCATAGCGGCCCCGTACATCGGACAGCTCCCGGCTCAGGTTGGCAATGCGTTCCTGATAGAACGACAGCTGTTCGCGCCGGGCATTGAGATCCTCGTTGACGATCCGGGTCTCGCCCCGGATCTCGAACAGCTCTTCCTGCAGCTCCTCGACCGGGCGTTCGAGCTGGACCTCGCCCGGCTCGATGGTCACCGGCGCGGAATTCTCCGCGATCATCAACAACAGGATGATGGCCCCGAAGCCACAGGAAATGACATCCAGAAAGGAAATGTTCGAATTTTCGGGCTCGCGTCGTCGTCGCATTATGGCCAGTCCCTTGATGGAGTGACAAAGGAACCCTGCGTCAGATACGCCAGTTGCCAGAACGCGGCCGCGGCGCCGGGATCCCCCTCCATCGGCAACAGTATGGTGTTGATCGGAATGTTGTCCGCCAGCCCGTCCACGGCATCCCAGTAGCGTTCCATGCGCTGCCGCGGGGTCACGTTGCCTTCCAGGCTCTCACGGCGGTTGGACAGGGTCGGCAGGCTGTCGGTGACCAGGTAGATATTGTCCGGCGGTCGGGGCAATGACGTCGCCACATCAAAACCGCGCTGCAGATTGCTGCCACTGCGTGGTGTCAGCAGAGACAGAGACTGACTGAGTCGCTCCTGCAGCTCCCGGTTGCTGACCTCCAGCCACTCGCCGCCCGTGCCCTCCAGGATCGGCACGGCTTCGTGATTGAAACCGTAGACCTGGTACTGACTGTCCAGCGGCAACTGGCTGACAATCCACTCCACCACGCGGATGGCGCGCTGCCATTTGCTCGCCTGACGCTGATTCTCCTCGGGCAGGTTACGCGTGCGGATGACGTTGACCAGGGTTTCATCCAGCATGCTCGCCGACATGTCGAGCAGGATCAGGATGCGATTGCCGCCCATGTACATGCCGCTCAGGTACTGGCGGTCACCGTCACCGAGGAACTCCCTGGCCGCCCCGCCGGTATCTTCCGGCGCACTGGCCTGCAGTCGCAGCAGCTCTTCCTCCATCGATTCCACATCGGCGCGCAGCTGTTCAACGCTCTCCTCACTGGCCAGCGTGTCGCCCTCCAGCGCCGCCAGTTGCTGGCGGAAATCCTCGATCTCCTGCTGGATCCTTGTGGCCCGGCCCTGGGCCTCGACCACCTCGAGGCTCACATCGTCCAGGGTGTTGCGCAGCTGCACCAGATTCTCCTGGCCTTCCTCCACTTCCTCGTCCAGCAGGGCCGCCTCGGCCTGCACCGCCGGATCGACCTCCTCCAGTTGTTCCTCCCGCGATGTGTGGTCCAGGATCAGGAACAGCAGCACGACGGCGCCAAAGCCACAGGACATCACGTCCAGGAAGGCCAGGCTCAGCGGATTGAATGCCCCTCGTCTTTTTCTGGCACTAGCCATCATGCACCTGAATCAATTGCAGGGATCGTGTTGGCGCCTCGGCACGCTGCAGCCGATCGCCACTGTACAGGGCCTGTTGTTCCGGGCAGGGCCGGCCGTTATGAAGCAGCCCGTCGGCATGGCAGTGGAGAAAGAACAGACCGTCATGGACCCGGATCTCACCCAGTACGGTGGAGTCATCGGCTGTCGGTCTGTCGTTGCACAACCACAGCATTCCGTCATCACCGGCGCAGCAATATGATCTGTCACGCAGCGCCCGTGCCTGGTGCCCGACCAGGGCGTGCGTGGCCGGCTCCCGCGCCTTTCGGGTGTGCGCCATACGGCCTGGAGCCCGATGTACCGGGACACTGCGGTTGAAGCGCAGGCGACTGCCGGCTTCCTGGCGCAGCCCCCCGGACGCGGACAATGCGGTCGCTATCAGCTGCTCATCCTGCACGGTTTCCGGATCGTGTGGACCGGTACCGACCAGATCACGCAACCCCGGCAACGTGGCGCAACGCTCGGCCAATACCAGGGCAGTCTCTTCTGTCCCCGGAGGTACCGATTGCGCCAGATTGCGATACAGGGATCGCAATCGCTGCTCCACCGCGGAACGGGTCAGTCGGGCCTGATGGCGCTGACCATCGCCTTCCAGTACGATCAGCAGGTTGTCATCCTCACCGGGCGTCTGCCGCAGCCATTCTGGCAGCCGATCGTGCAGGCGCTGTTCCCAGTGGGCGTCATGGCGCGGATTGAAACGTGCCTGGCGGATGAAGGCGTCGGCACTCAACGCAACCAGGGATGACTCCAGCTGATGCCAGCCCAGCCCCGGGACGGCCGTGGCCCGGTCCTGCAGCACACAGGTGCCATTGTACTGCAGCCTGGTGACCACCATCTCGTGCAACTGCATGTCCAGGTGCAGACCCTGCTCCTCCTCCAGCGCAACGGCACCGGCCACCGCGCCGGTATCCACCAGCGCCAC
>JBNJGU010000307.1:0-2816 GCA_051747985.1 Pseudomonadota bacterium
CGTCAAATTTTCTGTCGCGGGCGCTTTCCTTGTCACGGGTACCCGGCTTGCCCTTGCGGCCGCCCTTGTCGGGCGCCGGTTCCACCACGGGGGGAACCGGCTCGGGCGTGGCCGGCGCTTCGGTGCCGGCAGCCTCCGAACTGGCATCGGCCGGTGCATCCTGAGCCGTCGGAGCTTCGGCATTTCCGTCAGTGGCTTTCTGATCACCGCCCGCGTCCGGGGCAGCTTCCGGGGTCTCGGCAGCCTTGGCAGCCGCCTCTTCCGCGGCGGCTTTCTCCGCCGCCTCTCGTGCCGCCGCTTCTTCTGCCTCGCGGGCCGCCGCTTCCTCGGCCTCGCGCTCCTGCTGCAGACTGCTGCGCTTCACGTAGGTGCGCTTTTTCCGCACCTCCACGTTGACCGTCTTGCCACGGCCATGTCCGGAGGTGCTTTTCAGCGTCCCCACGGTCTTGCGCTTCAATGTGATCTTCTTCGGGCCCGACTCGTCCTTGTCGCCGCCGTGCCCACGACGCAGAAACAGCAACAAAGTGTTCTTGTCCTCGTTGGAGATGGGATCGTCAGGGCTGGTATGAGGCAGTCCCGCCTCTTTCACCTGGGAAAGAAGCCGGTCGACTGAAACCCCCACCACCTTGGCCAGTTCACCTACTGTTACATCCGCCATCTGCGATACTCCTGTCTGTTCTTGCTGCCGCTACTGATTCTGACTGCTGTCCGGTTCCGCACTCCCTTGCTGCTTTTCTCTAGCCGGCATTCTCCTCGAACCAGGGCGCCCTGGCCGTCATGATCAGTTTTCCGGCGCGCTCTTCATCCATATCGTCGATGTCCATCAGGTCATCGATGGATTGTTCGGCCAGGTCATCCATGGTCAGGATTTCCTTCTTCGCCAGTTGCAGCGCCAATGTCTCGTCCATGCCTTCCATATTCAGCAGGTCATCGGAGATGTTGGCGCTACTGATACCCTCTTCAGATGCGATCGCCTGGGTCAGCAGGGCATCCTTGGCCCGATTACGCAGCTCCTCGGCGATCTCCTCGTCAAAACCGTCAATGGCAACGATCTCGTCCAGCGGCACGTAGGCCACCTCTTCCAGGGAGGTGAAACCCTCGGCCACCAGAATCTCGGCCACATCTTCATCGACACCCAGCTTGTCCATGAAGGACTGCATGAAGCTCTCGGCTTCCTGCTGCTGTTTCTCGACCGATTCCTCGACGCTCATCACGTTGATGGTCCAGCCGGTGAGTTCGCTGGAGAGGCGGACGTTCTGGCCATTGCGTCCGATCGCCTGGGCCAGATTGTCCTCTTCCACCGCCACATCCATGGTGTGACTGTCCTCATCCATGATGATGGAGGCCACTTCCGCCGGAGCCATGGCGTTGATGACCAGCTGGGCCGGATTGTCATCCCAGAGAATGATGTCGATGCGCTCGTTGGCCAGCTCATTGGAAACGACCTGGACCCGGGAGCCGCGCATGCCCACACAGGCACCGACCGGATCGATACGACCATCATTCGTGCTGACCACGATCTTGGCACGTGAGCCGGGATCACGCGCGGCGGCGCGGATCTCGATGACTTCCTCGGAGATCTCCGGCACCTCGATCTTGAACAGTTCGATCAGCATCCGCGGATCCGTACGGCTCAGGAACAACTGCGGCCCCCGGGCCTCGGCACGCACATCGGTCAGCAGGGCCCGCAGACGATCCCCCATGCGGAAGCTTTCCCGCGGAATCATCTGATCGCGCGGCAACAACGCCTCGGCATTGCCGCCCAGGTCCACCAGGATGCTGTCCCGGGTCACTTTCTTCACGGTGCCGGACACCAGCTCGCCGACCCGGTTCTCGTATTCCTTGACGACCAGATCACGTTCGGCATCGCGGACTCGCTGGACAATCACCTGCTTGGCGGTCTGGGCGGCAATACGACCGAATTCCACGTTCTCGATGGGCTCCTCGATGGCACCGCCGACTTCCAGTGTCGGATCCTTTTCGCGTGCCTCGGTCAGGGCAACTTCCGCGGAAGGGTTCTCCACTTCATCGTCCTCGACCACGGTCCAGACACGGAATGAGGCATACTCCCCGGTCTTGCGGTCGACTTCCACGCGACACCGGACACCTTCGTCGTCGAAGCGCTTGCGGGTTGCCATCGCCAGCGCCGATTCGATCGCCTCGAAGATCACGTCACGTGACACACCCTTCTCGTTCGAGACAGCGTCCGCAACCATCAGGATTTCTTTGCTCATCATGTCGGCCATCCTCAATATCGGATCGATCAGTCCATACCGGACCGCTGTCAGTAGGACAGCCGGGCCCGGTCAACCTGTGTCAACGGTATGGCCAGCGTTTCGTCCTCACAGACGACTGTCACTGTCTCGTTCTCCACACCTTCAATGATTCCCTTCAGTTTTCTGCGCCCTTCTATCGGCATGCGCAGCACCATCCTCACTTCCTGTCCGATGTACCGCGCAAAATGCGACGCATCGAACAGCGGCCGGTCCAGTCCCGGTGATGACACTTCCAGGGTATATTCGCCGGAAATCGGATCCTCCACATCCAGCAGGGCACTGACCTGCCGACTGACCCGTTCGCAGTCGTCCAGATCCACACCGCCGACCTCGCGGTCGATATAGATCCGCAGCAGACTGCGCCGCCCCCGGGAGAGGTACTCCACTCCCCAGAGCGTCACGCCCAGCGCGTTCACGGTGGGGCCGATCAATTCGTTTACACGTTCTGCTGCACTGGCCACGGTCAATCCGTTTTCTTCCGGCACAAATAAAAAATGGGCCAGCGGCCCATTCCTGAATACTTCAAGTCCTAATAAAAAG
>JBNJGU010000308.1:0-2798 GCA_051747985.1 Pseudomonadota bacterium
TCGGATTCCTGCGCATGGGCACCACCGGGTTCGTGGCCAGGGCCGATGGCGCCGGCGACGAGGCCGAGGTCCGTACCGCGCTGTGGCGCGCCCTGCTGTTGGCAGCGGGGATCGGTGCCGTACTGATTCTGCTGCAGTGGCCCATCCGCCAGTTCTCTCTGACGCTGCTGGGCGGTAGCGACAGCGTACAGGCCCTGACCGGCGCGTATTTTTCGGTCCGCATCTGGGGCGCTCCTGCGATACTGGCCCTGTTCGCGCTGATGGGGATTCTGATCGGACTGGGGCACAGCCGCACACTGCTGCTGTTGCAGCTGTTCCTGAACGGTCTGAACATCCTGCTCGACATCTGGTTTGCCGGTGTGCTGGGCATGGGAGCCGAAGGGATCGCCCTGGGCACAGCCCTGGCCGAATGGAGCGCCCTGTTGTTCGGACTGTGGCTGGTCGTGCGGCTGTTGCAACAGCGTCATCGGGATGAGGAGGCCTTCATCCCGATGGACCGGCTACGTGATCCGGCGCCACTGAAGGCGACGCTGGCCGCCAACACCGACATCATGGTCCGGACCCTGTTGCTGGTCACCAGCTTTGCCTGGTTCACGCGCCAGGGAGCCCGGTTTGGCGATGACGTGCTGGCGGCCAATCACATCCTGCTGCAGTTGATTTCGTTTTCCGCCTTCTTTCTGGACGGGTTCGCTTTCGTGGCCGAATCACTGGCGGGACAGGCCGCCGGCGGCGGGCGACGGCGACGCTTCGACATCGCCGTGCGACGCACCACCGAACTGGCGATCGCAAGCGCCCTGCTGCTGGCGGTCGGCGTATTGCTGGCCGGTAACCCCACGATCAGCAGTCTGACCACGCATGAACCTGTCCGGGAAGCGGCCGCCACCTGGCTGCCGCTGGCCTCGCTGTACATCGCGGTGTCCTTTGCTGCATTCCAGCTGGACGGAATTTTCATCGGCACCAGCCGTACCCGGCAGATGCGCAATGCCTCGATCGTATCAACCAGCGCTTTTCTCTTGCTGTCACTGCCAGCCATGGCGCTGGCCGGAAATACCGGACTGTGGTGGGCTTTCATCGTGTTTGTCATGGCGCGTGCCCTGGCGCTGGGCTGGTACTATCCCGGATTGCGTCGCGCCGTCTGAAACCAGATTGAATGGAGAGTGGAAGAATGGGACTGTTTGAACGATTTCTCACCGTCTGGGTTGCCCTGGCCATCGTCGCCGGCGTGGTGGCCGGTCACCTGGTGCCCGGCCTGTTCGAGTTCATTGCGGCCTTCACCTGGGCCGAGGTCAATCTGGTGGTGGCGGTATTCATCTGGGCGATGATCTATCCGATGATGGTCCAGGTCGATTTCACCGCCCTGCGGCGCGTCGGCGAGAAGCCACGCGGACTGGTTCTGACGCTGGTGGTCAACTGGCTGATCAAGCCGTTCACGATGGCCGCGCTGGGCTGGCTGTTCTTTCGCGTGCTCTTTGCCGACCTGGTGGACCCGACCACGGCCAGTGAATATATTGCCGGCATGATTCTGCTCGGCGTGGCACCCTGCACGGCCATGGTGTTCGTATGGAGTCACCTGGTACGCGGGGACGCCAACTATACCCTGGTGCAGATCTCCATCAACGACATCATCATGATATTCGCCTTCGCCCCACTGGCTTCGCTGTTACTGGGACTGACTGACATCACCGTCCCCTGGGAGACACTGTTGCTGTCCATCGGCCTGTACGTGGTCCTTCCCCTGTTGGCGGGTATTCTGACCCGTCGGCATTTACTGCGGCGTGGCAGACCCCATCTGGATCAGTGGCTGGCCCGCAGCAAGCCCACCACCGTGCTGGGTTTGCTGGCCACGGTGATGTTGCTGTTCGGCCTGCAGGCCGACAGGATCCTGGACAATCCCGGCGCCATCGGGCTGATCGCGATTCCGTTGCTGATCCAGAGCTACGGGATTTTCTTCATTGCCTACCTGGCGGCACGCACGCTGAAGCTCCCTCACGATATCGCCGCTCCGGCCAGCCTGATCGGTACATCCAACTTCTTCGAACTGGCCGTGGCCGTCGCCATCAGTCTGTTCGGCATGACCTCCGGCGCGGCGCTGGCCACGGTGGTTGGTGTGCTGGTCGAGGTGCCCGTCATGCTGTCGCTGGTCGCTTTCGCCAATCGGACCAGAAGATGGTTTCCCTCGGCCTGAAGGGCCTTGCCCGCATGGCCCACTAGAGTCGACGGTAGACCCAGGCGCTGCGGCCATCATCATCCAGCGGAACGCGGACCCGCTCATAGCGGATGCCGAGCCGTTCATAGCGATCCAGGCGTCGCAATTCGCTGGCGCTGACCTCCAGCAGCAGCCCCTCCACCCGGGATTCCTCGCTCTTCCGCAGATCCAGCCCCTGCCTTTCAAAGCCTTCCAGCGTATACTGTTCGGGGTCGCCGGTGCGACCCATGACCAGCCAGCGCACCGGGGCGGCGGTCAGGGTTCCATACACGAATACCGGATGGGATCGGTCGGAATCGGGCATGCGCCAGTCGTCCGGGTACTTGTAGGTCAATGGACTGAGCATGATCAGCCAGAAAATCAGTGGTGTGACCACAATGGCAAGACCGGTGCTCAAAAGAATCAGTCGGCGACCGCTCATCAGTATTGACCTCTGGTCGATAATACGTCTGCCCGGATGGAGGCAGAGGGTAGAGAGGGAACATACGGGAGTGCCTCATTATGACAAGCCACGATGACAGTCTGCAAATGCCTCCACGCCGGCACAATGAAGCCGGCGATGAGCGCCGGGTGGGCGTCGAACTGGAGATGC
>JBNJGU010000309.1:0-2778 GCA_051747985.1 Pseudomonadota bacterium
CGGCCGCCGGATCATCTACCTGCGCTTCGGCCAGCAGCCGCCACTGGTCAAGGGCGATGATACGGTGGAGGTCGTCACCATCGATGCCCGGGACGGTTTTGAATCCTTCACCAGTGCCGTCTGGCATCAGATCGCCGAGCATGGCCGCGGCGCATTCTACCTGTTCGACTGTCTGAGCGACCTGCTCCGGGACTGGGCCACCGACCGGATGGTGGGCAATTTCTTCCGGGTGATCTGCCCGTTCCTCTATCAGCTCGATACCGTGGCCTGGTTCGCGCTGCATCCCGAGCACCACTCCCGTGTCACGCTGGATCGCATACGCCAGACCACGCAGGTGATGATCGATGTCTGTCACTCCGGTGACGATGTGCAGATCCAGCCCGTCAAGGTAACTCAACGCCACACGCCCACCATGTTCCTGCCGCATCGGGAAATCGCCGATCGTTTCGAGCCGGTCATCGACAGTAGCGATGCCGCCCGTCTGCAACCCTGCCGTACTGAACCGCGGCTCACGCGGCAACCATTGCTGGACTACTGGGATCGACTGTTCATGGAGGCTGGCTCGGCACTGGACAGAGGTGACCAGTCCCGCATCGCGTCGATACAGGAGCAGGTGTTGCAGGTCATGATCAGTCGAGAGCCCAGAATTCTCGCATTGGCAAGACAGTATCTGGACCTGCCCGACCTGCTCGGGATCCGTCAGCGCATGGTGAGCAGCGGCTACATCGGTGGCAAGGCCGTGGGCATGCTGATCGCTCGCGCCATACTGCAAGAGCACACCGGACCCCGGTCCATGCGCCAGGAGCCACATGATTCCAGCCACCTGGGCTCGGACGCCTACTACGCCTTTCTGGTGCACAACGGATTGTGGCCTGCTTTCATGCGCCAGCGCACCACCCAGGGCTATCTGCAGGAAGCACCGGCACTGCGTCAGTCCATCCTGCAAGGCCACTTCCCGCCCGAGACCCTGGCGGACCTGGAACGGCTGCTGGAATACTACGGACAATACCCCCTGCTGATCCGGTCCAGCAGCCTGCTGGAAGACGGCTTCGGCAACGCCTTTGCCGGCAAATACGACAGCTTCTTTCTGACCAACCAGGGCTCGCCGGAAGACCGCCTGAGCGCGCTGGAAGAAGCCATACGCCGGGTCTATGCATCCAGCATGAGCCGGGATGCCCTGCAGTATCGTCTGCAACGGGGACTGGACCAGCTCGAAGAACCCATGGCCCTGTTGATCCAACGCGTCAACGGCCGATTCCATGGTCGCTATTACATGCCGGACGCCGCCGGTGTCGCCGTCTCGCGCAACACCTTCACCTGGGACCCGGACATGGACCCGGCGGCCGGCATGGTGCGCCTGGTCATGGGACTGGGTACCCGGGCCGTGGATCGCATAGAGGATGACCACGCCGCGGTGATCGCCCTCGATCACCCGGGTCGTCAGCCATTCCGCAATCGTGACGAAGCATACCGGTTCTCCCAACATCGGGTCGACGTACTGGATGTCAGTGACGGTGGCCTGACCACCGTGCCCCTGGCTCAGCTCTGCGAATCCGTGCACAGCCTGCCACTGACTCACCTGGCGGAAACGGACCGTGATGCCAGTGCACGGGCACGGGAACTGGGTCTGGCGACACCGGTCTGGCGCCTGACGTTCCGTCCGTTGATACAGCACAGCCGGTTCATTCCGGAGCTGCGGGACATGCTGCAGACCCTGGAGTCGGCCTATGCGCATCCGGTGGACGTGGAGTTCACATTGCACCTGGATGAAAATGGACAACCGGGATTCAACCTGGTCCAGTGCCGGCCACTGGCCACGCTGGGCGATACCCTGCCAGTGAAGGTGCCGGAGCAGGTGCCCCCTGAACAGCTACTGTTTGCCACTCGCGGGCACTTCATGGGAGGCAACATCAACATGGTCATAGACCGGGTCATCCGTATCAATGCCAGTGCCTATGCCCGCCTGGGACAACGACAACGCCATGACATAGCAGTGGAAGTGGGCATCCGGGTACGAGCCTGCCCGGACGGTGCCAGTATCATGCTGATCGGCCCCGGCCGGTGGGGCACCAGCAGTCCGGAACTCGGGGTGCCGGTGCGTTTTGCCGATATTGCCGGCATCGCGGCCCTGGTGGAAGTAGCCGAGAACGCCGGTGCCATGGTGCCCGACCTATCCTACGGCTCGCACTTCTTCCAGGACCTGGTGGAGGTCGGCATCGCCTACGTTGCCCTGTTTCCGGAAGAGCGTGACTGCGACTATCACCCGGACATCCTGGATTCGGCAGCCGATGATGACGAGGTGATCCTGGAAACTGATCTGACGGACCGCCCGTTGCAATTGCTGGCGGATGTCGTCGCGCAACGGGTCCTGTGTCATTTTCCGCCGTCCTGACTCCTCCTGTGTGCCGGCATCAGCCATGTGAGCGCCAGTACGCTTCCAGGTCCGGCAGTGGCAATGCCGGCGAGAACAGGAACCCCTGCAGCAGATCGCAGTTTCGGCGGACCAGTTCCCGGCGCTGCTCTTCGGTCTCCACGCCCTCGGCCACCACCAGCATGCCGAGACGATGCGCCATCGTAATGACACCCTCCACGATCGCGGATGATCCGGAACTCACCAGCATGTCGTCGATGAAACTTCTGTCGATTTTCAGCCGGTTCACGGGCAACTGACGCAGATAACTGAGGCTGGAGAAACCGGTCCCGAAGTCGTCGATGACAACCCGCACATCGAGATCCCGTATCCGGCGCAGCGTGCGCATGACCTCCTCGGTGGATCGC
>JBNJGU010000310.1:0-2775 GCA_051747985.1 Pseudomonadota bacterium
CTGTCGATCTGATCCAGCAGAGGCGTTTCGGGTCGTGTCAGTGGTATCTCTTCCAGCATCTTCAGTCTCGCGGCTGGTCAGGATGGCCCCTGCCGGGGCGGAGGGCCGGTTCAAGGAGTAATCGTCCACCGTAGTGTACCAGCAAGACCACGTCAATGGACCCGGTGGGTGATATATCGGGCGATCTGGCGCAGCCGGTCCGCCCGATCATCGAACATCTCCAGTGTCTCCATGGCGTGAGCGGTCAGCTCCCGGGCCTTGTCGCGTGCGCCATCCAGCCCCAGCAGGCTGGTATAGGTGGGTTTGTCCCTGGCTGCGTCAGCGCCACCGGTCTTGCCGAGGGTGGCGGTGTCTCCGGTCACATCCAGGATGTCGTCCTGGACCTGGAACGCCAGTCCGATGGATTGTGCGTATCGATGCAGCGCGTCGGTTTCCCGTCCTTGCGACAGGCCCGCGCTCAGGGCCCCGAGCATGACGCTGGCCTCGATCAGGGCGCCCGTTTTCAGTCGGTGCATGAGTTGCAGTTGCTCCAGGTCGAAGCCGGAGAGCTGCTGTTCCGCGCTGATATCCAGACTCTGGCCTCCCACCATACCTTCCGGGCCACTGGCGCGGGCCAGTACATGCAGCATACGCAGGCGCTGCTCCGGTTGATCACTGCCATCGCTCAGCACCTGGAACGCGAGGCTCTGCAGGGCGTCACCGGACAGAATCGCCGTGGCCTCGCCGAAGACTCGGTGGACAGTGGGCTGTCCCCGGCGCAGATCATCGTCATCCATTGCCGGCAGGTCGTCATGGACCAGTGAGTAGCAATGGATCAGCTCGACCGCACAGGCCGCCGCATCCGTCAGTGTTCCCGCATCGCCCGCCAGTCGGGCGCTGGCATACACCAGTGCCGGCCGCAATCGCTTTCCGCCCTGCAGTGTGGCGTGGGCCATGGCCTGGCGCAGCTCCGGGGCATACGCGTGCAGTCCTCCAAGCTGCTCCTGAAGTACCGTCAGGCACCGATCCCGGCAGGTCTGGAGGAATATGTCCAGGTCCGTGTCGTCATTGCTCATCATCACGGGGGGTATCTTCTTCGCCCAGCAGGTACTGTACCTTCTGCTCGGCTTCCTGCAGGGCTTTCTGACACTCGCGGGTCAGACGGATGCCTTTCTCGAACGCTTCCAGCGACTGCTCCAGGCTGAGATCGCCATCCTCCATGGCCTGCACCAGGGACTCCAGTTGTTCCAGTGACGTTTCGAAGTCCGGCGCTTCGGTGTTCCGTGTTCCGTCTTCGTTGCCAGTATCTGTCATCCCGACCTCCTCTGCCGTTCCGGGCTGCGAATTATCGGATGTCCGGCGTTCAATAGCAACGCGTCTCCGGGTTGTCAAACCCCTGTCACGGGAACGTGGCAGGCTGCTTCCGTGTTCCGTTGCGGTCAGGCCCCCGGGCGGGGCCGGAGGTGGTGTAGTGAGCAGAATACTGTATGGCGTTTCCGGCGAGGGGGCCGGCCATTCCTCCAGGGCGCGGGAAATGGTTCCGCATCTGATGTCGCGCGGCCATGACGTTCGCCTGGTCAGCTATGATCGGGGCCTTCGCGTACTGGATCCGTTGTTCGGCTGCACGCCGATTGCCGGGTTACACATCGTGTCGCGGGACAATCGTGTGCGGCCCTGGCGCACGCTGGGTGCCAATCTTGTCCATGCCGGAGCCCTGCTGGATTCGGTGCGCCGCGTGCGCGCCGTCATCCGCTCATTCCGGCCCGATGTCGTCATCACCGATTTTGAACCGGTCACGGCGTGGCTGGCCAGGCTGCATGGTATTCCGTTGGTCAGTCTGGATAATCAGCATCGAATGCGCTACATGGACTTCGAAACACCGGTCGGCATGGCATCGGAGCGCAGAACGGCGCAATGGATCGTGCGCTGCATGGTGCCGTCGCCGGATGTGGCGCTGGCCACCACCTATTTCCGCGGCGAGGTCCGCAATCGGCGTACCTTCCTGTTCCCCCCGATACTCAGGGGCGCCGTGCGCCGAACCGTTGCGGTCGAGGGCGACCACCACCTGGTCTATCTCACCAACCATTACGACGGTCTGCTTGACGTGCTCCGATGCATGCCGGAACACCAGTTCACCGTCTATGGCTGCGACCGGCAGGGTACGGAGGGCAATCTGCGGTACCGGCCCTTCAGCGACGGGGATTTTCTCGATGATCTGGCTTCGGCGCGATCAGTGATCGGGACTGCCGGGTTCACCCTGATCAGCGAGGCGCTGTACCTGGGCAAGCCGTATCTGGCGTTTCCGATGCAGGGGCAGTTTGAACAGCAACTGAACGCCCAGTTCCTGGCGCGACAGGGGTATGGCATGAATGCTGCCGAAGGCAGCGAGGAAGTGGTGCGCGGATTTCTGGCATGCCTGCCGCAATACCGTCGGGCGCTGGCGCAAAGTGCGCGACAGGGAATGGGCGCGGCGAGTGCCGACAATCGCGAGATCCGCGAGTTCCTGGACCGGTTGCTCTCGGACGATTGTCGTCTGGTCCGACAGTTCAGGGACAGTCGCGGTAAACGGTCGACAGTGGCCGCCCCGGTTTCCGTGACCGCGGATTGACCGATCCCTGACGCCCGAGTATGCTCGCTCAAATTGCGGAGGAGAGTGGATATGGAATGGGTGGCCATCGTTGCCGTGCTGGCGTTGTTGCAATACATGGTTTTCGGTGCCCTGGTCGGGCGTGCGCGCGGCAAGTATGATGTGGCGGCACCGGCTGTGAGCGGACATCCCGTGTTCGAGCGATATTA
>JBNJGU010000311.1:0-2760 GCA_051747985.1 Pseudomonadota bacterium
GGTTTATCTGCGCACCCGCCTGGCGGCATACATACGGGAACGGCGCGGCGGCATGCCGCAACGGGAGTTTGCGCGTCGGATCGGCGTTGCGCAGTCCACGGTCATGCGGGTGGAGAATCTGGATCAGAATGTCACCCTGGAGACACTGGAGCAGCTGTGCTTCGGTCTCCGGGTGGATGTGGCCGAGTTGTTTCCGCCACTACAGGCCGGCTCGATCTATCCGGCAAGGCCCGATGTCCGGCCCGCCAACCGGATCCATGAACCGGGCGCCTCCGGGGAGGGCGGCTCCGATCCGGACAAAGCGGAAAAGAAAGGAAAGCGAAAGCGCGGACGCTGATGGGCATCCCGATCCTACAGTGAGCTGCCCCTGATGAAGCTCAGCGTGGCCAGCGCGTTGCTCAGGTTCAGCAGCAGGAACAGCATGGCGATCCGGGCCAGTGCCTTGCCGGGGTCGTCACCCCGGTACCCCCGGTCGATACCGGTCAACAGTACGAATGACCAGGCTACATTGGCCGCCAGCATCCCGGTGTAGCGTGTCCACTGCCCTTCAATGACCGCCAGACTGCCGAAGATGAAAAACAGGACGGCGCCGACCAGAAACAGTGTCCAGTAGGTGGCTGCCAGGCCGTAATGGCCGGTCACGAGTCGGTGGAACAATGAGCGTCTAGAGGTCTGGTCGGTCATGGGGCTTCCATTGGCTGATTCTGCTACCACGCATTCTAGCCTGCTTTGGCCCTGTCGAGAACCTGTACCGTCCGGATGCATCGAGTGAAAAGGCTGTGTGTTAGAATAGCGGTTTGCGTCGATGCCGGAATTCGGCGCAGCAACCGTTTCATGCCCGTTCCGGGAGCTGTTGATGAGTGAACGCAGACCGAGCCATTTCTTTGCCTATATCAGCAAGCTGCGCTGGCTGCAGCGCTGGGGCATGAAGCGCAATGTGATCGAGGAAAACGTCATGGAGCACAGCTGGGAGGTCGCCACGATCACCCACGTGCTGGCGCTGGTTCGTAACCGGCTGTTCGACGGTGACGTCGATATCAACGCGGTGGTGGTCGCGGCTCTGTATCATGACTGCAATGAAGTGATCACCGGGGACATGCCTTCTCCGATCAAGTACCACTCGCCGGAAATCACCCGAGCGTACAAGCAGATCGAACAACAGGCCGATCGGGAGCTGCTGGGGTTGCTGCCGGAAGAGTTGCAACCGGATTTTCGCGCATGTCTGGTGGAGGAGCAGGTTCCCTCCGAACACCATGAGCTGATCAAGGCGGCCGACACCATTGCCGCCTTCCTCAAATGCGAGGCAGAAGTCCAGGCCGGCAATAGTGAATTCAGCCGGGCCCGCGAGGATGTGTACGCCAGGCTGGAGCGGCTCGCCCTGCCTGAAGTACGGTACTTCATGGAGACATTCGCACCCAGCTACCGGCTCACGCTGGACGAACTGCTGCGCTAGCCTTGTCATTACCGCATGGTCCCCGGTTGATGCTCTCTTACCTGTCTTTCATACGCCAGAACTGGCCGCTCCTGGGGTTCGGGTTTCTCACCGTGTTCTGGGGCAACTTCGGCCAGTCGTTCTTCATTGCCTGGTTCGGCGCGGCCATCCAGCAGGACCTGTCCCTGTCCGCCGGCACCTATGGAACGGCGTATTCCGTGGCGACCCTGATGGCGGCCCTGACCGTGGTATGGGCTGGCGGGCTGGTCGACCGGATGTCGTTGAGGCGTTATGTCTCACTGGTGGGCATCGGGTTGTGCATGGCCTGCCTGGTGCTGTTCCGGGCGGACAGTCTCTGGATGCTGTTCCTGGGATTGTTTCTGCTGCGGCTGTTCGGACAGTCGCTGTTTCCCCATACCGGGATGGTCACCATGTCGCGTCAGTTCGAACAGGCACGGGGACGGGCCATCAGTATCGCCATGTCCGGTGTGCCGGCGGGTGAGATCCTGCTGCCGATGGTGGCTGTCAGCCTGATCGCCCTGGTCGGTTGGCAGGGCACGTTCGCGTTGATCGGTATCGGAACCGGCCTGCTGCTGGTGCCATCGTTGTGGTGGCTTCTGCGGCATTCCCGGCCGGCGCTGGCGCGGCATGCCGTCAACGAGGAACGGTTGCGCACGGAGCGGGCCGGGAAGGAGGAACAGGCCGGAAGCAGGCGGCATGTGCTGACCGACCATCGGTTCTGGCTGGCGTTGCCGGCACTGATGACGACTCCGTTCATGGTGACCGGCATATTCATTCATCAGTCGTTCCTCGTGGAAAGCAAGGGCTGGACGCTGAGCTGGCTGGCATTGTGCTTCACGTTGTACGGCGTTGTGCACTGGATCAGTTCCCTGGCGAGTGGAATGCTGGTGGACCGCTTCGGTGCTCCCCGCCTGTTGCCGTTGCTACAGTTGCCCATGCTCGGCGCATTGCTGGTGGCCGCCTTCATGCCGGGCTGGTGGAGCGCTCCGGTGATGCTGGTGCTGCTGGGAATGGCGGCCGGCGGCAGCCCTCCGGTCACCGGCTCACTGTGGCCGTTGATTTACGGTACCGCGCATCTGGGAGCCATCCGGTCGATGAACATGGCATTGATGGTGGGAGCGACCTCGGTATCCCCGGTGCTGTTCGGCCGGTTCATCGATGCCGGCGTCAGCGCCGAGTCACTTTTCGGGTATAGTGGCCTGTATGTCGTTGTCGCACTGTTGTTGGTCAGCTTTTCCTATCCACGTGACGACCGTGCGCGGGTGGCGTAGTCAATCGCTCATTGAAGGAGAAAAAACTGCATGCAC
>JBNJGU010000312.1:0-2748 GCA_051747985.1 Pseudomonadota bacterium
AGATCTGCGCTCACCGCGCAGCATGGACCGGCTGGTGTGCGGCGATGTCGGTTTCGGTAAAACCGAAGTGGCCATGAGAGCCGCCTTTATCACCGTGCAGAACCATAAGCAGGTCGTCATTCTGGTACCCACCACGCTGCTGGCCCAGCAGCACTATGACAGCTTCCGGGACCGGTTCGCCGACTGGCCCGTCCATATCGACCTGATTTCCCGCTTCCGCACCGGCAAGCAACAGAACGCCGCCCTGCAACGTATCGCGGATGGCCGCAGCGACATTGTCATCGGCACCCACAAGCTGCTCCAGGGCAACATCAGGTACAAGGACCTGGGGTTACTGATCATCGATGAGGAACACCGTTTCGGAGTCCAGCAGAAAGACAGGTTGAAGGCGCTGCGCGCCGAGGTCGATATCCTGACACTGACCGCCACGCCGATTCCGCGGACGTTGAACATGGCCATGTCCAGCATCCGGGACCTGTCTCTCATTGTCACGCCACCGGCGCGCCGGCTTTCAGTCCGCACCTTTGTCCGGGAGCGCCAGGACGAACTCATCAGGGAAGCGGTGCTGAGAGAGCTGTTGCGGGGCGGTCAGGTATTCTTCCTGCACAATGAGGTGCGTACCATCGGCAAGGCGGCGGAGAGTCTTGCCGAACTGGTTCCGGAAGCCCGGATTGGAACCGCCCACGGCCAGCTCCCGGAGCGGGAACTGGAACAGGTCATGGCGGATTTCTATCACAAGCGCTATAACGTACTGGTCTGCTCCACCATCATCGAGACGGGCATCGACATCCCCAGCGCCAACACCATCATCATCGACCGCGCGGATCGCCTGGGCCTCGCGCAGCTGCACCAGTTGCGCGGACGTGTCGGCCGCTCCCATCACCAGGCCTATGCCTACATGCTGACGCCTCCGTGGCGCAACATGACCTCGGACGCACGTAAACGCGTGGAGGCCATCAGCAACGCCAACACGCTGGGCGCTGGCTTCACTCTGGCCAGCCATGATCTGGAAATCCGGGGTGCCGGGGAATTGCTGGGCGAGGAACAGACTGGTCATATCCAGAAAATCGGATTCAGCCTGTATACCGAAATGCTCGAGCGGGCCGTGGAGGCCATACGTGAAGGTCGGTCGCCGGATATCGAGATCAGTCAGCAGAACAGCGACATCAACCTGCGCGTGCCGGCACTGATCCCGGAGGATTACCTGCCCGACATCCATACCCGGCTCATCACCTACAAGCGTATTGCCAATGCCCGCGGTGACGAAGAACTGAAGGATCTCCAGGTGGAAATGATTGACCGTTTCGGGCTGTTGCCGGAGAGCACCCGTCGGCTGTTCCGTATCACCAGACTGAAACTCCGGGCGGAAAACCTCGGTGTGGCCCGCATCGATGCCAGTGCGGCCAGTGGCAAGATCGTTTTCGCCCAGCAAACGCCTGTTGACCCCTTCTCTGTCGTCCAGCTGGTACAGGACAATTCCCGCCAGTTTCGTCTGTCCGGCGCCACTGAACTGCAGTTCAGCCACGACTGCGAGAACCCGGATGAACGCATCGACTTCATCAACGGTGTACTGGACCGGCTCAAGACCTGAAACCCGTCTGAAAATGCAGGCGAGCCTTTGTGCGATTCTGGCGAGAACCGGAAGGTATTCCGCGGCTACTCGCCCTGATCGCCAAGACGCTGCAACCGGTACTCTCCACTGAGCACCCGCTGCCACCACCGCGGATTATCCAGAAACCATTGCACCGTCCTGCGCAGACCGGTATCGAATGTCTCCCGCGGCACCCAACCCAGCTCTCGGGCAATACGATCGGCATTGACCGCGTATCGACGATCATGTCCGGGCCGATCGGTGACGAACTCGATGAGTGTCTCGTGAGGTGTCACCGGCGATTGTGGGTGCAGCTCGTCCAGCAGGCGGCATACCGCCCTGACCACATCGATATTCCGCATCTCGTTGTGACCACCGATATTGTAGGTCGTGCCGGGATGGCCGCGACGCATGACCGTCGACAGGGCGCGCGCGTGATCTTCCACGTATAGCCAGTCCCGGATCTGGCTGCCATCACCATACACGGGCAGAGGCTCACCGCGCATGGCCCGGAGAATGACCAGAGGGATGAGTTTCTCGGGAAAATGGTATGGACCGTAGTTGTTGGAACAGTTGCTGATCACCACCGGAAGCCCGTAGGTCCGGTGCCAGGCCCGTACCAGGTGATCGGAGGCCGCCTTGCTGGCGGAGTACGGAGAACTGGGTGCGTAAGGTGTCTGCTCCGTGAACGCGGGCTCCTCCGGACCAAGATCACCGTACACTTCGTCAGTGGAGATGTGATGAAAACGGAACGCGGCGGCGTCAGTCTCGGGCAGGGCCCGCCAGTATTCACGCACGGCTTCAAGCAAAGACGCCGTGCCGGTGACATTTGTTCTGATGAAGGCTGACGGCCCGTCAATGGAGCGGTCCACATGACTTTCGGCGGCCAGGTGCATGATGGCATCCGGCTGCCAGTTTTGCAGAAGGTCCAGGACACCTCCGGTGTCACAGATATCGAGCTGCTCGAACCGATAACGGGGATTCGAAGACACTTCCGCCAGCGACTCCAGGTTTCCGGCGTAGGTCAGCTTGTCCAGGTTGAGCACATGGTCACCGGTTTCCCGGATGAGATGGCGGACCACGGCGGAACCGATAAACCCGGCTCCGCCAGTCACCACCACCCGCCGCGCCAGCGAATCGTTCTCTGTCATGGGTCC
>JBNJGU010000313.1:0-2733 GCA_051747985.1 Pseudomonadota bacterium
GTCCGATCAGAATTCCCATCAGAGCGAACAGGGCCAGTATCGCCGGAGCGCCCCAGATGCGGACGGAGAAATACGCACCGGTCAGGGCCTGCACGCTGTCGCTGCCACCCAGCAGCGTCAGGGAAAGTTGGCGGATGGGCCACTGCAGAAGAATCAGCACGGCGCCGATCCCCGCCGCCAGCAGCAGGGCGCGCCACAGCGCGGTACGGACCTCGGCCTCGTCGCCGGCGCCATCGGCCCTGGCCACGAACCCGGTGGTGCCCATGCGCAGGAATCCGAAGCTCCAGTAGACAAAGCTGAAGATGACGCCACCGAACGCCACGGCCCCGAGATCCTCCAGCGCCGCGAAATTGCCGACCACGGCCGTGTCGGCCAGGCCGAGCAACGGTACGGCGGCATTGGCCAGAATGATGGGCCAGGCCAGCTGGAAGACCCGGTACCGTGTCAGGCGGTCGGTACGTCGCATGGGGTCAATACGGGTCGCGGACCAGACCGTAGTCGTACAGGCAGGCGATGATCTCGGCCCGGGCATTGTCGGGGAGCGGCACGTCCCGACCCGTGATCCGGGCGGCAATGTCACGGTAGGTCGTGGACAGCTCCATCAGTGCTTCACGGGGCAGGGCATTGTCCCGCGCGAGCGCAGCCCGTTCGCGCATGCGCTCCTTGTTCAGCAGGATATCCGGGTCCGGGAAATGGGACAGCAGGAACTGACGAAAGGATTCCTTGGATTTCTCCAGTATCCGGCCCTCGCGCCAGGCGGGACCATCCCAGATCCGGGAAGAGTCGGGTGTCCCGACTTCGTCCATGTAGATCAGTTCCTCGTTGCCTTCCAGGTTACGCACATACCCGAATTCGAACTTGGTATCGACAAAGATCTGATCCAAATCCGCGAGCCGGTCGCTGATCAACTCGAAACCGCGCCGCAGCAGGGTTTCATACAGGGCGATGTCCTCGCGCGATCGGAAGCCAAAGGCCTCGAAGTTCCGTTCGATGTCGTTGCGACTGATGTTGACATCATCGGCTTCCGGCACGCCGGGTATCCCTTTCAGAATGCCCTTGGTGGACGGGGTGATCAGCAACTCCGGCAACTCCTGATTGCGTTTCAGTCCCTCGGGCAGGCGGATGCCGCAGAATTCCCGCTCCCCATTGGCGTAGGCGCGCCACATCGACCCGGTGATGTAGGCGCGGGCGATGGCCTCGATGCGCACCGGACGTGCCTGCTGTACGATCCAGACCAGAGGGTGGGGGGTGTCGACAATGTGACTTCGTGCAAGACCGGCCTCCAGAAACCGGCTGAACCAGTGATTGGCCACCGCATTCAGCGCGGCGCCCTTCCCGGGGACACCCCGCAGATCGCCTTCACCATGCCAGAGGCAGTCGAAGGCGGAGATGCGGTCGCTGATCACCATCACGGCCAGAGGCGTCCCGGCAGGCAGGTCGTACTGTCGTTCACGGATCAGGCGGCAACTGTCATCGGGATCAAGCCAGTAAACGGAACGGACCTTGCCGCTGTGCACGGGTCGGCCTGTGCGGATCGGCAGATCGTCGGCGACGGCCAATACGCTCTGGGAGGCATCCATGGTATCGAAACCCTGTCATCGGTACGGAGAAACGGGCAATATAACATATCGGCGTCGTTGCCATGACCCGCGGGACGTCCGGGGTCAGAAGCAGTTGCGGGGTCTGGGCAGTCCGGCGATACGGCTGGCCAGCAGGGCCGGGCTGCCCCGACCGCGGAACAGGCTCATCAGATAGATGCTTCGACCCTTGTCCTCCCCCAGCTCACGCGCCACCAGCCGGACCAGTGCCCGGTTGGCCGGCGCGTGTCGGGTGTCCTGGTAGAAATCCCGCAATACCGTGATGACCTCCCAGTGCGCCGGTGTCAGTGCAATACCCTCGGCTTCGGCGAGTTGCGTGGCCACCGCCTCCGTCCAGTCTTCCATGTTTTTCAGGTAACCGTCCCGGTCCAGTGCAACGGGATTGCCGTCAGCGTCGGAAATGGCGGAAGCAGGCGTGGGAATCTCGCTCATCGACAGGGGCTCAGAACCAGCTCAGGGTCTTGTCATGTTCGCAGACCAGTGCCACGAAACCGTCATCGTCCACCAGAGAAAAGGCGGGTAGGGGCAGGGCGATACCCCGGGCATCCAGATCCGGCCGCAGTACGTGGCAGCCGACCTCGACCGGCAGGTTCTGCCACAGCAGCCGGTTCTCTCCGGTATCGGTACACGCATACACCCCGTCCTCGATCAACAGCAGGGCATCACCCGGTTGCAGCAGCCGCAGGCAGCTTCTCAATGCCTGGCCACGACTCTGGGGCTTGTTGACGATATGCAGGGCGCTCATAACAGAAACACCTGGTCGGAGTCCTGTATCAGCCGCTGCAGACAGGCGTTATCGATCACGTCCACGGGGATGGTGAGCGCGGCATTTTCCAGCCCCCGCTCCAGCAGCGACTGGCGATCCGCGAACACATTCTCCACGCCATACAGTGACAGGGCGGCGAACTGGGCCGACAGATCCTTGGCCCCGATCGCGGCAGGCGCCTGTCCGGATACCAGCTGATGGACGCCATCGTCCATGAATACATAATGGACCCGTTGATCGAAAATCGCCGCGGCCATGACCATGTCCAGGCAGGCCCGGGGGTAGTCTTCACCAAAGGGCGCGCGGCGACTGATGAAGGTCAGCGTGCGTTGGCTGGCGGATGGCGGGGCACTTGTGTCGGTCATCACG
>JBNJGU010000314.1:0-2706 GCA_051747985.1 Pseudomonadota bacterium
CTACCAGGTCGGCGTACTGCGCGGCATTGCCACCGCCCTGCCCCGGGACACGCCCAATCCGTTTCACATCATCGCCGGCACATCGGCCGGAGCGCTGAATGCCGCCTCCCTGGCCACCCATGCCCAGCGGCTGCGGACTGGCGTCCGGGCCCTGGAATACATCTGGCGCCATATCGACAGCAGCCAGGTGTACCGGCTGGACACGCGCGGCCTGTTCGGAAACGCGGCCAGCTGGGCATTCTCCTTTCTCTTCAACCGCAAGGCCAGACATCCGGTATCCCTGCTGGACAACAGTCCGCTGGAGGAGCTGCTGACCGACGTGCTGCGCATGGGACGCCTGCAACAGAATATGGACGCCGGCCATCTGGAGACCATCAGCATCACGGCCTCGGCCTACTACAGCGGCAATTCCGTCTCCTTTTTCCAGACCTGCCGCGACATTCCGGACTGGGACCGGCCTCACCGGGTAGGTGTGAATACCGGGCTCAGTATCCGCCATCTGCTGGCCTCCACCGCCATTCCCACCCTGTTTCCGGCCGTGAAGATCGGCCATGAATACTACGGGGACGGGGCCATCCGGCAACTGGCCCCGCTGAGTCCGGCCATCCGGTTGGGTGCCGATCGCATCCTGGCCATCGGGGTCAGTGGCGCCAACACGGAATGGGTGGAGGATGAATCGCCCCTGTATCATCCCTCACTGGGCCAGATCATCGGTCATGTGCTGAACAGTGCCTTTGTCGACACGCTGGAAAGTGACATGGCGGTGCTGCGGCGATACAACCGCTTGCTGGCCAGCTGTCAGTCCAGTCCGGATCCGGCACTGCGCCCGGTGGAATTGCTGGAGATCACGCCCAGTATCGACCTGAACACGATCGCCAGTCGCCATGCCGAAGACCTGCCTCGCGCCATCAGGCTGTTTATCCGCGATACCAGTGCCAGCTCCCTGGTCAGTCTGCTCCTGTTCGAACAGGCTTACTGCCGGGAGCTGATGGATCTGGGCTGCCGGGATGCCCTGGCCAAGCGCGAGCAGATCCAGGCCTTTTTCCGCATAAAAAGCCCGGTACAGCGGGACGGAACGCCTCAGCCGGCCTGAATGCCCAGTCCCTTCAGGCCGCAGTACCCATCCGGGTTCTGGTGCAGGTACTGTTGATGCCAGTCCTCGGCATAATAGAACCGGTCCAGCGGACGGATCTCGGTGGTGATGTCACCCAGCCCCTGTTCATGCAGACGCTTCTGGTAGGTTTCCAGACTCTGTCGCGCCAGTGCCAGCTGCTCATCGTTCACCGTATGGATGACCGAGCGATACTGCGTGCCCCGATCATTGCCCTGCTGCATGCCCTGGGTCGGATCATGCTCTTCCCAGAAGCGCCGCAGCAGCATCTCCAACGGAGCCGCCTGCGGGTCATGGAATACCCGCACGACTTCCGCGTGCCCCGTGGCGCCGCTGCACACTTCATCATAGGTCGGATTCGGCGTGTAACCGCCGGCGTAGCCCACCGCGGTACTGTAGACGCCCGGTTCGCGCCAGAACACGCGCTCCGCGCCCCAGAAACAGCCCATGCCGAAAACGATCTCCTCGATTCCGGACGGCATCGGTGGCTGCAGAGGCCGGCCATGGACACGGTGCGCCGGCCCCGGATCAATGGCCTCGGCCCGGCCGGGCAATGCTTCTTCCGGGGTCGGCATTCTCAGTTTGCGGGCACCCCACAGTCCAGTCAGCATCGAATCATCTCCTGTCATCTCGCCATCATGACCGGCTACCGTACCCCTATCGAGAACAGCACCGGGTTGCGGTAGAATATCACACCCTCCCGCACCCTCTGACAACCAACGATCATCAAGGAAAAGGCGATGGAAACGGCATTGATGGCGAACTACGGCCATCCACAACTGGAATTCGATCATGGCAAGGGATGTTTTCTGTACACCACGGAAGGCATCGAGTACCTGGACTTCACCATGGGTATCGCGGTCAATGCACTGGGGCACTGTCACCCGTCGCTGATCCGCGCCCTGCAGCAGCAATCAGAGCGCCTCTGGCACTGCTCCAACCTGTTCCGTATCGGCCCCTCCGAGCGGCTGGCGGCCCGCCTGACCGAGGCCACGTTCGCGGACCGCGTTTTCTTCAGCAACTCCGGGACCGAAGCCATCGAGGCCGGTTTCAAGATGATGCGCCGCTACCATCACAGCCGCGGTGACACGCGGAGAAAGCGGATCGTGACACTGAGCCACTCGTTTCATGGACGCACGCTGGCGCCGGTGGCCGCCTGCAAGAATCCAGCACATTGCGAGGGCTTCCTGGTCGGTGACCAGGGCTTTGACCAGGTACAGTACGGGGACCTGGAGGCACTGGAGAACGCCGTGAACGATGACACGGCAGGAATTGTCGTCGAGCCGGTGCAGGGCGAAGGCGGTATCCGCGTGGCCGATATCGACTATCTCGCCTCCATCCGTGCCCTCTGCGACCGCAAGGGCATTCTGCTGATGTTTGACGAAGTGCAATGTGGCGCGGGCCGCACCGGTGCATTGTATGCGTATCAGCAACTGGGCACTGTTCCCGACCTGCTGGCTTCGGCCAAGGGCCTGGGCGGTGGTTTCCCGATCGGCGCATGTCTGGCAACGGAGGCGGTTGCCGCGCCGATGACGGCGGGCACGCATGGCAGTACATTCGGAGGCAATCCCCTGGCCACCGCCGTGGGCAATGCC
>JBNJGU010000315.1:0-2681 GCA_051747985.1 Pseudomonadota bacterium
AGGAGCGCGCCGCCGTAGAGAAGCAATGCCGGCTCACGGGGCCGGGAGCCGTCATAAACGAGCAGCGAGATGTGTTCCGGGGTGTGCCCGGGTGTATGCACCACCTCGAACTCGATCTCACCCATTCGCAGGTGTTCGCCGTCATCCATGTAATGTACGGGGTAGCCGAGCTCAGCCCGTGCACCCGCCAGGAGCTGCACATCGGCCCGTGCCGGCAGCTCACAGATCCCGGAGAGGTAATCGTTGTGCTGATGGGAGTCGGCGGCGTACCGGAGCCGCATTCCGCGCGCATGAGCCTCCTCCAGATAGTCATCCACATCCCGACGTACGTCGAGAACCAGGGCTTCGCCGGTATCCTCGGATCCGATGAAATAGGACGCGTGTCCAAGGCTTTCAAGATAGAACTGTTTGAAGATCATCGCACGCCCCCAATTATTAATGCGAAGCGTTATTGGGTATTTGCATGATGGCCTCTGATGGATATTCCGTAGGTTAGATCCCGAGAACTCATATGCCAATGCGTATGATTGCGGTATCGGGAACCAAATTTATAATAAGAAATCCATTATATTTTAATCAGACAAGATTACCGCTCATGGCCCGGATGGCGCCGGTCCTGTCGGCGAACGGCGGGTGAAGACACAAATGGAGGGTTTTCCCCCATATCAGGACCTCCCCGGTATTGCTAGGTTATGACTTGTAATCAGTGGACCCGAAGCTCTCGTGAGTGATTTTTATAGCGGGACGAAACCGGCCTGAAACATCGACCGATAGGGAAAACCCCTAAAGGGAGAGTGACATGAAGAGAGCACAAAGAACCCTGTATCCCGGGGATCCCTCGGAGGTCGAGCCCAGAAGGACGCTCGATACGCCACCCATCCGGACGGTCTCGGGTGCGGGCGATCTCAAGCAATGGCTCGCGGGAGGGTGGCACGATCTCGTCAGAGCGCCTGCGGTACTGCTGCATGGCCTTCTTGCTGCGGCCGTCGGGGCACTCATTCTGTTCCTGAGCTGGGAAGAACCGGCAATCAGCGTGATCGTCATCTTCGGCTTTCTGCTGCTGGGCCCGCTGCTTGCGGTGGGCGTGAATGAAATGGCCCGGCGGCTGGAACAGGGCGGGTCGACGCGGTTCAGTACCGGGCTCGGTGCGATAGGAGAGTTGGGTGCCGCAGTCTGGTTCTATGCTGCAAGCCTGATCATCCTGTTTGCCTTGTGGGCGGGTATGGTGTGGCAATGGATCGGTGTCCTGACATACGGCGATCTCGCTCCGCCGGCATCCGTGGGTGAGGTGCTGAGCGCGATGCTGGCCAGCCCCCAGGGCATTGTGTCCCTTCTGGGTTTCGTCGCGGCTACCGTGGTGTTCGCGCTGGCGGTCTTTGCCATCAGCGTGGTGACGCTGCCGGCGATGCTCGACCGTCAACGAGGCATGATGGACGCAGTGGTCACCAGCCTTAAGGTGTTGAAGGCCAATCCGGGTGTCTTGTTTTTATGGGGCCTGTTGATCACTGCACTGTTTGCCGTTTCGGTGCTAACCGGCTTCATCGCGCTGATCGTGATCTTCCCCTGGCTTGGCCTCTCGATGTGGCATGCCTATCGGGCCCTGGTGGGTTGGAGCGAGCGTTCGTCGACTTCCGAACGGCATCCTGCGCACGGCTGATGAAGCACGGGTGCGCGCAAGCGCTGCGGGGACGACAGTAGGGACATCCGGGAGTGGGCGATGCCGCGCCTTGGGCCGACCCTTCCTGGCGCGAGATGGCCCATCGGCGGCAGAAGCGAAGGTCGTCGGCCGGGCCCCATGCCAATGCCTGGAAGGATTCAGACAGCGCTTGATCACGATCCCGCGATCCCACGATCCACGGGCAGCTGTGCGGCCAGTGATCGATCGCGTATCCGGTTACGAAATCGAAGCCTTGTGATTCCAGGTCAATGACTTGCCTTGGTCCGACCCCGGTTGACGCCATCGCGAGCAGGGGCCATGCCAGAGCCTTGCACCGTAGCCGCCCCTGCCTATAATGGTCGCATATAAGCAAACATCGATACACGAGGAGGCATCCGATGCCGACCTATGACTACCGCTGCGACACCAATGGGCGTGTCCTGGAGGTCAGTCACCGCATGAGCGAGACCCTTGCCACCTGGGGCGAGGTGTGCGCTCGTGCCGGGATCGATCCTGGCGACACGCCCGAGGTGGCCCCGGTGCACCGGCTGGCCACCGGTGGCAACATCATCTCCAGCACCAGTCGGGGGAGCGGCGTGGCCCCGGCCCCCGCTTGCAGCAGCGGGACCTGCTGCCCCACCGGGTTCTGCGATCTGGAGTGACTGCCGCACCTTGCGCTGGAGCCGCACAGGCAACCGCCACAGGGCGTCACGGACGGCGCGCGTTCGACAACGATGCCAGCGCTGCCATAAGCAGCGTCCTTCCTCGGTCTCAGCGGGGCCGTTGCCACCATGCCTGAAGGCGGTCTGCCTGGGCTTGCTTTCGCGCCCGATTGCGCCACCAGCCGCACGGTCTGTTCCTGTATGCGGTAAGGCCTGAGCGACGGTTGACCATGGGTTGATCCAGAAACCGGGGGCAGGGCAGGCCCAGCCGGCATCTCTCTAGTCTTCCAACTCCAGCTCTTCCCAGTCGATCCAGCCTCCTGCGCCGGAACTGGTGCCCTGTACCTCGACGATGTCGCCGG
>JBNJGU010000316.1:0-2624 GCA_051747985.1 Pseudomonadota bacterium
CGAGAAGATGTCGGTCAGTGGCAGGTCGAACTGCTCGGAATACTGCTGTACGGCGTCTTCCTGGCGGACCAGCTGGACGATCACCCGCAGGCGGCCGTCGCCGGTGAATACACTGCCCTGAAGACGATGGTCGGCCTCGTCCAGGTAGCCGTCGTAGCGCGCGTCGCTGCTCTCCCGGTAACCACTGTTACGGGGAGGGGACATCACCTGCAGGTTGTCGAGTTTGGACAGGCCATGCACCAGGGCGTCACGGATGCCTTCGGCAATGATCTGGTTTTCGTCGTTGTAGTCCTGGATGCTGAACGGGATGACGGCCAGGCTGATGGGACCGCCTTCCCGATCCGGTGAAACTTGCCGGTCCAGCCACAGTGGAACACTCACCAGCAGGGTCAGGACCAGGGCGGCGGCCAGCGCCAGATAGGGCCGGGAGCGACGTTCCGGGGGAAGTTTTCCGTTGGGATCGGTTGCGTTCGGCGCGGTCCGCTCCGGGTCAACACCGTCATTCGTGGCAGTGCTGGAGGCTCCCGCCGGGGACACCGGTGCAATCAGTTTGTAGCCACGCTTCGGAATGGTCTTGATGTAGGTGGGCTTCTGGGCCCGGTCGCCGAGGGCGCCGCGCAGCTCCGCGATGGCCTTGTGGACGGCATGATCGGTGGCGATCGGGGAGCGCCATACGGCCTCCAGCAGCTCCGCGGGACTGACCACTGTGTCGGCGCGCTCGCAGAGCAGCTTGAGCACATCCATACTGCGTGGCGTGACTTTCACTTCCCCGTCACCACGGCTCAATGTGCAGCCTGACAGGGACACCAGCCAGTCGCCGATGTACACGTCACCCCGGCCCTGAGCCGGTTCCGGTCTGCTGCTTGATGGACTGCTGTAATTGTCGGTCATAAGCCCCGCTCTGTTCGACTTATGGAAGCAGAATCACCCGGTCCGGTCAAGTCAGGGCATCACGCTCCCGACCGACCGGACAGTCAGTCGTGTTGATCCATTGTGTCCGGTTTAGTAGGTTTTGGGAAGCTTTCTGTCAGGACTTTCTCCATGCCACGGTCTGATAATTGATTCATGCAGGACACGTTACGTTACACCGGGTGACGCGGATTGGCGTTATACTCGGGCTGTCCGTCATCACCGAACTGATGTGGCCCCCCGCAGCGTCGGGAGGCCGCTCGATCAAAACCAGAGGATTACACCAGTGTCTAGACCACCAGTAACCCGTCGAGAGTTCCTGAGCCTCCTGGCTGCCAGCAGCGGCACCGCCGCGGTTCTGTCCGTGGGGAGCGCGCTGGGGCTGTTGCCCGCCGCCACCGCCGCTTCCGTGCCGTCGATCACCCCGCTGGAGAACGGCAGTCGCCGTGTGGTGGTGCTGGGGGCCGGCATTTCCGGCCTGACCGTAGCCTATGAGCTGTCCCGCGCCGGTTATGAGGTGGATGTGCTTGAGGCTTCGCACCGGCCGGGCGGTCGCATCATGACCGTGCGCCATGGCGATTTCATCGATGAGATCGGCAACCCGCAGATCTGTCGCTTCGATGACGAGCCGCATCTGTACTTCAACTGTGGCGCCGCGCGTATCCCCAGCACCCATTCCAATCTGCTGCATTACTGCAAGGAGCTGGACGTCGACCTGGAGATTTTCGTCAACGAGAACAAGCAGGCCTGGGTCCACGATCCCGATGTCAATGACGGCAAGCCGATGCGCAATGGCGACCTGAGTACCAACCTGCGTGGTTTCATGGCCGAGATGATGCACAAGGCCTTCACGACCACCGAGCTGGACGAGCCATTCTCGCAGGACGAGGCCGAGCGCCTGTTGACCGTCATCCGTTCATTCGGTGATCTCAACGAGGACGGCACCTATACCGGCAGCACCCGTGCCGGCTATGCCTCCGGGGACTATGTGACCTCCACGGAACAGAAAGAACTGATCCGTATCCACGACATCCTGCAATACAACCCCTACCAGCTGCGGAGCCTGCTGGTGGAGAACGAGGGCGAGACCGCGCCGGTGCTGATGCAGCCGGTCGGAGGCATGGACAACATTCCCCGTGGGTTCACGCGTCAGCTCGGCGATCGCGTCCAGTATCACGCCATGGTCAAGTCCGTGATGTTGCGCGCTGAAGGCGTGGATGTGGTCTACGAGAAGGAGGGAGAGGAACATCGCATCGAGGCGGACTTCTGCTTCAACTGCATTCCCAGCCATCTGATGGTCGGTATCGAGAACAACTTCCCGACCGGTTATCGCGAGGCATTGCAGTATATCCGCCGCGGCGAAGCCTACAAGGGGGCTTTCCAGATGAAGGAGCGGTTCTGGGAGAAGCAGAACATTTACGGGGGCATCACCTGGACCAATCAGGCGATCCGTCAGATCTGGTATCCGCCGCATGGCATCCACAAGGACAAAGGGGTCATGCTGGCCGCCTATGATTACGGCGGCGGGATGCACTTCACGCGCATGACCCAGGACGAGCGTATCGAGACCATGCTGGAGCAGGGCGAGAAGATTCATCCCGAGTATCGGGACATGGCGGAACACGGTATCACCATCGCCTGGCATCGGATGAACCACATGCTGGGCTGTTCGGCCCGCTGGGGTGGATTCGGCAGCGAGGAGGCCCAGCAGCATT
>JBNJGU010000317.1:0-2577 GCA_051747985.1 Pseudomonadota bacterium
GGCTCGACCAGCGCGTGGGTGGCGGCGCCGGACTGGGCCTGGCCATCGCCCGCCGGATTGCGGAACTGCACGGGGGGCAGTTGTCACTGGCCGACCGGGCCGATGGCCGGTCGGGCCTTTGCGTGCACATCTGGCTGCCATCCGCCAGGGCATAACACTGGGGCTTCGGGGAAACCGGGGCTTACAGCACCTCCCTGGGCAGTCTGACGGTCACCTGTAGCCCTCTGCCATCCGGACCGGCACCAAGCTCAATGTCGCCTCCCATTGCGCGAACCAGGGTGCGGGCAATGGCCAGACCCAGACCGGCGCCACCAGTATCGCGACTGCGGGACTGCTCCAGCCGGTAAAATGGCTGGAACACCCGTTCGTGTTCGGACGCCGGTATCCCCGGCCCCTGGTCGGTGATGGTCACGATGGCGTCGCGCTGGTTACAGGCCAGCGCCACATTCGCCTGCTGGCCATAATTAACGGCATTCTCAATAAGATTACGCAGCGCGCGTCTGGCCGCCTCTGGCTGACCCTGAAGCACGCAGCGCGAACTCTCGGCCAGGTTCACGGCCAGCCCCACTTCCTGCAGATCACCACACAGGCTGTCCAGCAACGAGGCCAGATCGTATTTCCGGTGCGACTCGGTGGTACTGCCCCGAATGAAATCCAGCGTGGATTCCGCCAATTGTTGCATTTCCCGCAACGAATCCAACAACCGGTTTCGATCTTCCCCGGCTGGCAACATCTCCACCCGCAGGCGCATGGAGGTGATCGGTGTTCTCAGGTCGTGGGCCAGGGCCGCCAACAAGCGGGCCTGATCCTCCTGAGCCCGGCTGACTTGATGCTGCATCTCGTTGAAGGCACGGGTCACTTCCCGGATATCCTCGGGGCCCCGCTCCGGCGTCTCGATTTTTTCACCCCGCCCGAACGCTCGGGCGGCGCGGCTAAGCTCGTTCACCGGATGCAGAATGCGGCGAATCGCCAGCACGAGCGTTAACACCAGCAGCACCGCGGTAATACCCACGCTGGTGAGGGTCGCCTTGAGCCAGAGCCAGGAAGGCGCCGGTGGCTGGGCCTGGGCGTTAAGCCATTGCCCGGACGCCAGGGGCAGCGAGGCGGTCAGAATGGGCGGGCATTCGTGCCGGTCATCGTCCTCTTCGTGGTACTCGTCCTCGTGATCTTCGTCTTTTTCATCATGGTCTTCGTCGTGGTCCTCATCATGATCGTCATCGTCCCGGTCATGGTCTTCCTCACGGTGACGATAACGGTCAGGCAAGCATTCTTCTTCATCCGCCTCCATGGTGGCGCGCATGCCGGTCGGGGGCGTTTCAAACTCCCGGGCCAGCCGCCCGAGCATGGCCGAACTATCATCGCGGGGCAGGTAGGGCGTTGTGTCGATGGAAAGTTGCAGGGTCGGGCTGGAAAGCGCTCGCAGTACCCGCTCCTGGCGCTCCGGGTCGGTGGTATCGAGCAACGCATGGGCGTCGGCGACCCGCTGCAGCACATGCTCAAGACTGGCGCTTCGCAGGGCGCCCTGGCGCTCACCGGCGAGGATGGCAATGGTGATGGCTTGCGCCACCAGTAGCACCAGGACCAGCAGCAGCGCCAACTGTCCGGCCGCGCGTCGGGGCCAGAACCTCATACAGAAGCCTCTTCAACATCGGCAATCCACTGGTAACCACCGCCCCAGATGGTCTTGATCAGGCGGGGGTGGCGCGGGTCCGGATCGATCTTCCGGCGCAGCCGGCTGACGTGGTTATCAATGCTGCGGTCAAAGGCATCGGCGTCCCGGCCCAGGGTCAGATCCATCAGCTGGTCCCGGGACAGCACCCGGCCGGCGTGTTCCAGAAACGCCAGCAACAACTTGTATTCGGCGGTGCTGAGCGACACTTCGACACCGTCGGGGTCGATCAATTGGTGACGGTCGACATTCAGCTGCCAGCCCTCGAAGTGCAGGCACTGGCCGGCCATCGGACTGCGCTGGGGCGGCAGGGCCGAGGCACGGCGCAACACCGCCTTGATCCGCGCCAGCAGTTCCCGGGGATTGAAGGGCTTGGTCAGGTAATCGTCGGCGCCCATTTCCAGACCCACGATGCGGTCGGTTTCCTCGCTCATGGCGGTCAGCAGGATCACCGGCAGTTCGGTGTGTTCCCGCAGGTAACGGCACAGGGTCAGGCCGTCGTCCCCCGGCATCATGACGTCCAGTACCACCAGATCAACGGCGTGATCCTTCAACTGGCGTTTCATGGCGTCGCCGCCATCCGCCAGCAACACGCGCAAGCCGTGCTGCTGCAGATAACGACCCACCAGGTCGCGAATGTCGCGGTGATCGTCGACCACCAGGATTGTGGACGTGGCGTTCACGGGTCACTCCCTCTGTGTACTAATGCCCCGATTATAGGGAACTGTGCGCCCGGCTTGGGCATGAGGTTGTCAAAAAATGTCGCAATACCGGCCACTGAGACAATTTGCGACAAAGTCGACGCCGGGCCGAGACATTTCTGCGACGTTTGCCTGTTGCAATAACTCTCAACCAGCGATGACAACCATCGCGGTTCAATGGGTTCAATCAACAAGGAGTTCTGTCAT
>JBNJGU010000318.1:0-2577 GCA_051747985.1 Pseudomonadota bacterium
ACTCGCGGAAGGTCTCGGTGTCCGGGCTGACCGCATGGCGGAAGGTGCCGATGTCCACCTCATAGTGATTGCGGGTATCGATCAGCAGGACATCCGGGTCGGAAATCAGCTCATTCCAGTCCTCTGGCTCCACATAGGTCCCCACACTACGTCTGGGATCGATGCCTTCCACGCCCAGCGTGACGATCTCTTTCTTGAGCTTGACCTTGGGACGGAAGAACGGATGCCGGTCGGCCAGGGACTCCTTCACATCCAGGTCCCTGAGCCGGGCATCGCCACGCAGGTAGGCCAGCACCGTATCGATGGCGTCACGGGTGCCCGACAGGGTGCCATTGATGCCTTCCCCGGCCAGCAGCAGGGTGCCCCGCACGTCCTGCTCGCGCATGAGTTTCAACAGGGGTTGGCGCCACTGCTCGAAATCATCGAAACCGACAAACCGATACAGCGCCGCCACCACGATGGGGGTGGTTTCGCTCGTCACTTGCATTCTCCTCGCTGGCCGGAACGTAAAACCGGTGCACGGACACGGGACGCGGAGTTCCCGGAAAAAGGTGGCATTTTACACCACTGGCGCCTCATGATCATTGATCACGCACAAAAAGGCCTCGCCGTACTTGTCCAGCTTGCTCTGCCCGACCCCGTTGATGCTCAGCAGCTCGTTGCCGGTCTGTGGCCGATACAGCACCATGTCACGCAGGGTGGCATCATGGAAAATGACATAGGGCGGCACGGCGAACTCGGCGGCCAGGTCCTTGCGGCACTGCTTCAGGGCCTGGAACAGCGGCAGATCCGCCTCCTCCAGCTCGTCGGCCAGCCTTGCGCGTCTGCCTCCCTGACCACTCAGCACAGTGTCGCGCACATCCACGCGCAACGCGATGGTCTCGTCCCCACGCAGCAGGGGACGCGCCTTGCCGTTCAGGTACAGGCCGCCGTAGGTGCTGTGATCGACATTGATGTAGGCGCGGGCCACCAGCTGGCGGAACACGGATTGCCAGGCCTTACGGTCCAGCTCCCGGCCGATGCCGAAGGTGCTGAGCCGGTGATGGTTGTTCTGCAGGACCTTCTCCGTCTCACTGCCGTGCAACACATCGATCAGGTGATTGACGCCGAATCGCTGCCCGGTGCGATAGACACAGGACAGTGCCTTCCGCGCGGCCTCGGTACCATCCCAGGTATCGGAGGGATTGAGACAGGCATCGCAGTTGCCGCAGGGTTCCTCGCGCTGCTCACCGAAGTACTCCAGCAACGCCTGCCGTCGGCAGCTGCTGATCTCGCACAACCCCAGCATCGCATCCAGTTTGCGCCGCTCGCTGCGCTTGAAGGTCTCATTGCCCTGCGACTCGTCCATCATCTGTCGCAGCTTGATGACATCCTGCAGACCGTAGACCATCCAGGCCGTGGCCGGCTCGCCATCGCGGCCGGCGCGACCAGTCTCCTGGTAGTAGGCCTCGATGCTTTTGGGCAGGTCCAGATGCACGATGAAACGCACATCCGGCTTGTCGATGCCCATGCCGAAGGCGATGGTCGCAACGATGATGACGCCCTCCTCGCGCAGGAAGCGCTGCTGATGGCGCTGGCGCACGTCGGCAGCGAGTCCGGCATGATAGGGCAGAGCCCGGAATCCCTGTGCGGTCAGCCAGTCCGCGGTATCCTCCACCTTGCGTCGCGACAGGCAGTACACGATACCGGCATCCTCCGGATGCTCCCGTTTCAGGAACCGCAGCAACTGCTGACGCGGATTCTGCTTCTGGGTGATGCGGTACTGGATGTTGGGCCGGTCGAAACCGCTGACGAACTGCCGGTCCGGGTCCAGCCCCAGCCGCTCGACAATCTCCTGACGAGTGGTGACATCGGCCGTGGCCGTCAGGGCGACACGCGGCACCTCTGGAAACACCTGCTGCAGTACCGACAGCTGCAGATAGTCGGCGCGAAAATCATGCCCCCACTGGGACACGCAGTGCGCCTCGTCGATCGCGAACAGGGCCGGCTTCACCTGTCGCAGCAACTCCATCGTGGAAGGCTGCAGCAGTCGTTCCGGCGCCACGTACAACAGATCCAGTTCATTGTTGTGCAGGGCGGCGACCACCGCGCGCTGGCGATCGGGCGACAGGCTGGAATTGAGAAAGCCGGCCCGCACGCCAAGCTGCCGCAGCGCATCGACCTGATCCTGCATCAGCGCGATCAGCGGCGAGATCACCACGGCCACACCGGGCAGGATCAGTCCGGGAATCTGATAACACAACGACTTGCCACCGCCGGTCGGCATCAGCACCAGGACATTGTGCCCGGCCAGCACCTGGTCGATGATGGCCCGCTGGGGGCCGCGGAATTCACGATAGCCGAACACCCGATGCAGCACATCGGCGGGGTCACGAGAGATATCGGGGGAGGATGCCATCGGCTCCCCGGCCGGGATCGGATCAGTCATGGGGTGCATTATCCCAGAATTGCGGTCATACCCCAATTGTAGTCGCTGCGCGGCAATCCCGCCCGGGTGGCCGTGACCGGACTCAGTCGACCAGCTCGGCCCGGTAATCGCGCAGCCGATCCTTCAAGCGGGCGGTGTTCTCCGGGCCC
>JBNJGU010000319.1:0-2576 GCA_051747985.1 Pseudomonadota bacterium
CGCGACACCGCCGGCATTGGCGGCCTTGCCCGGGGCATAGAGGAGGCCGGCCTGCTGGATCTTTCTCATGCCTTCCGGCGTGGTCGGCATGTTGGCGCCCTCCACCACGGCAATACAGCCGTTGTCGATCAGGGTTCCGGCATCCTTGCCGTTGAGTTCATTCTGGGTGGCACAGGGCAGGGCGATGTCGCACGGCACGGACCATATATTGCCGTTGTCCGTGTAGTGTGCATCCTTGTGAATCTCGACGTAATCACGGATGCGCCGCCGCTCCACCTCCTTGAGGCGCTTGATGGTGTCCAGGTCCAGCCCTTTCTCATGAACCACGGTGCCACCCGAATCGGAGCAGGCGATGACAGTGGCTCCCAGCTGATGGGCTTTCTCAATGGCATAGATGGCGACATTGCCGGTGCCGGAAACCACCAGCTTCTTGCCTTCCAGCGTGTCGTTCCGGGTCTTGAGCATCTCCTGTGCGAAAATCACGGTGCCATAGCCGGTCGCTTCCGTGCGGGCCCGGCTGCCACCCCATTCGAGCCCCTTGCCGGTCAGGATCCCGGACTCGTAGCGATTGGTGATGCGTTTGTACTGTCCGAACAGATACCCGATCTCGCGGGTGCCGACGCCGATATCGCCGGCCGGCACATCGGTATACTGGCCGATGTGGCGGTACAGTTCCGTCATCAGACTCTGACAGAAACGCATGATCTCCGCATCCGAGCGACCCTTGGGGTCAAAGTCACTGCCGCCCTTGCCACCACCGATGGGAAGGCCGGTCAGGGCATTCTTGAAAATCTGCTCGAAGCCGAGAAACTTGACAATGCCCAGGTAGACCGAGGGGTGGAAACGCATGCCACCCTTGTAGGGTCCCAGGGCGCTGTTGAATTCGACGCGGAAGGCCCGGTTGATGTGAATATGCCCCTGGTCATCCTGCCAGGGCACGCGGAAGATGATCTGGCGCTCCGGTTCGCAGATGCGCTGGATGATCTTGCTTTCCAGGAACTCCGGGCATTTGACCAGGACCGGCCCCAGCGTCTCCAGGACTTCACGCACAGCCTGATGGAACTCCGCTTCGCCGGGATTGCGGCGCTGGACTTCCTGATAGATGAGTTCGAGGTTTTCATCCAGCCGATTGGTCATCCTGTCTCCTTGTTATGGTATGTGAGCGCCAGTCAGAGCCTGGGGCGCGAAAACGTATGACCCGTCGCGTATTGGTGCCCCGGGCAGGATTCGAACCTGCGACCTGCCCCTTAGGAGGGGGCCGCGCTATCCAGCTGTGCCACCGGGGCGTGACAGGGTGGCGATTCTACCATGCCGTTTCCCACCGAGACCACTGTCTGCTGGTGTGATACCATCCCCCACTTTTCCGGATACTGTGCATGGACACCCCCGAGAATCGCCCGCCTATCGCTCTGCTGGTACCCATCAGTATGCTCTGCACGCTGGTGGCGGTGGTGTTCGGTCGCCTGTCCTATGGTCTGATACTGCCGGCCATGCGCGAAGGGCTGGACCTGAGTTATTCCGCGGCGGCCAACCTGGGCACGGTCACGGCACTGGGCTACCTTGTGTTGCTGCTGTATGCCGGCGTATTCGCTGGACGCTATGGCGGCAAGCGTTCGATCCTCCTGGGCCTGTCGCTGGGTCTGTGCGGTTATACCGGCCTGAGTCTGTTTTCGGCCTATCCGTTGCTGCTTTTGTGCATGGTGATGCTCGGCTTCGGTACCGCATTCACCTTCACGCCGCTGGTGTCGTTGCTTGGGGCCTGGTATCCGGAACGCCGGGGCATGGTCATCGGATTCTCGGGCAGTGGCGTCGGCATTGGCATATTCCTGTCCGGTATACTGATTCCGCTGGTCACCGAGAGCGGGGACAGCGACGCCTGGCGGATGATCTGGGCGACGTTCGCCGCCATCGCGCTGGTCGTGATCGTTCTGGTGGCGCTGTTTCTGCGTGATCCTCCACAGAGTGGAGCCCCACTTTCCATGCGCCGCGGACTGGCATCCGTGTATCGCAATCCGCATGTGGTGCGGATGGGGCTGATCTATGGCGTGGTCGGCCTGACCTACATCGTGCAGGTACTGTTCATGTACAGCTTTGCCCTGGACGAAGGGGTGGAGCCGGTCCTGGCCGGTCGGCTGGTCTCGATCATGGGCTTCATGTCGATCTTCTCCGGACCGGTCTGGGGCTCGATCGCGGACCGGATCGGACATGCACGCTCGCTGACTTCCTGCATGGTGGTGGCCATGGCGATGACCTTGCTGCCGGTGCTATGGCCGACCACCACCGCCTTCGTGATCCACTTCGTGGTCATCGGTCTGTCGGTCAGCGGTCTGTTCACATCGGTGCTGGCGGCGGCGACCGCCAATGTGAAACCGCGGAATGCCGCCATGGCGGTCAGTTTCGTGACCCTGTTCTTTGCGACAGGGCAGTTGGTGGGTCCCGCATTGGCCGGGCCATTGATCGACTGGCAGCAGGATTTCCGTCTGACATTCGCCTGCAGTGGTGCCCTGATGGCCATGGGGGCGTGGGCGAGCCGGGGTAGTGACCGGCTGGTGTCCAGGACCCGCTAGCGGGAATTG
>JBNJGU010000320.1:0-2567 GCA_051747985.1 Pseudomonadota bacterium
CACCTTGAAAGAAATCGTCCTGATCAACATCACCGGCCCGGACCGGCCGGGACTCACCGCCGCCATCACCGGCATACTGGCCCAGTCCGATGCGCGCATTCTGGACATAGGTCAGGCCGTGATCCATGACACCCTGTCCTTCGGCATTCTCGTGGAACTGGCCGCCGGCGGTGACCAACCCGATGTGCTCAAGGACATTCTGTTCCGCGCCTCCGAGCTGGACCAGCAGGTGAAGTTCACACCGATCGGCACCGAAGACTACCGCGAATGGGTCGGCGGCCAGGGCAAGCCCCGGCATATCATCACCCTGCTGGCCCGCCGCGTCACGGCCGAACACATCGCCCGGGTCAGCACGATCACGGCCCGACACGGACTCAACATTGACCACATCGACAGACTGTCCGGACGGATCCCCGAGGGACTGCCCGACGATCAGAGCAAGGGCTGCATCGAGTTTTCGGTGCGCGGCGAGCCCGGCGATCCTGAAGCCCTGCGGGCCGAGTTCCTGACCATCGCGCAGGAGCTCAATGTCGATATCGCTTTCCAGCAGGACAGCGTATTCCGGCGCAATCGCCGCCTGGTGGTCTTCGACATGGACTCCACGCTCATCGATGCCGAGGTGATCGATGAACTGGCCCGGGCCGCTGGCGTGGGTGACCAGGTAGCCGCCATCACCGAGCGCGCCATGCGCGGCGAACTGGATTTCCAGGCCAGTTTCCGGGAACGGATGGCGCTGCTGCGCGGGCTGCCCGAATCGACCCTGCAGGAAATCGGCGACCGCCTGCGCCTGACCGAGGGCGCCGAGACGCTGATCAGTCAGCTGCGCCGTCTGGGATACCGCACGGCGATCGTTTCCGGCGGCTTCACGTACTTTGCGGAAAGACTGCAGCGACAGCTGGGTATCGACCACGTCCACGCCAACCACCTGGTGATCCGGAACGGGGTGGTCACGGGTGAAGTGCAGGAGCCCATCATCGATGGCCAGCGCAAGGCGCAGCTGCTGCGCGAGCTGGCGGAACAGGAAGGCATCAGCCTGGAGCAGACCATCGCCGTGGGTGATGGCGCCAACGACCTGCCGATGCTGTCCATCGCCGGACTGGGCGTGGCGTTCCGTGCCAAGCCGCTGGTCAAGCAGTCCGCCAAGCAGGCCATCTCGACGCTGGGTCTGGACGGCATCCTCTACCTGCTGGGATTCCGGGACCGGGACGGGCTGTCCTGATGGAACTGGTCGTTTTCGATCTCGACGGCACGCTGCTCAACGGCGCCTCACAGATATCCCCCTACACGCGCGAAACCCTGCAATTGCTGAGCCGCGGCGGTATCGCCTTCACCGTGGCGACCGGCCGCAATCTGCACTCGGCGCAGGAAATCATCCGCGGGCATGGCTTTGCGTTGCCGCACATCTATACCAACGGGGTACTGGTCTGGGATCCGCGTGACGAAGCCCTGTCCATGGCCAACTTCCTCACTGTGCCCGAAGCCGGCCATGTGATCAGGGCCGCGGATCGGGCCGATCTCACTCCTTTTGTGCACAGCGTGGACCTCGGCCAGCGTCACTTCATTTTCCACCCGCCGGTGCGCCACCGCTCAGAGGAAAAACTGCTGGCCGCGTTCCGGGCCCGCACGGCCACCCCCGTGTACCCGCTGGCGGAAATGCCCGCCGAGGCACGGATCACCAACATCAACATGCTGGGCGACCCGGCGGCGGTCGATCAGGTGAGAACGGATATCCGTGACGAGGCACATCTCGTCGCTTATGCGGGAATGGCGATGGAAAACAGTGAATTGAAATGGATCGACATCCATCACAGTGATGCCAGCAAAGGCAATGCAGTGACCGCCCTGAGCGAACTACTGGGCGTCACCCGCACGCTGTGCTTCGGCGACAATGACAATGACCTGAGCATGTTCGCCATCGCCGATGAAAGCTATGCGCCGGAAAATGCCTCGGCCGAAATCAGGACGGCGGCGACCGCCGTCATCGGTCATCACGACCAGGACGGCGTGGCGCGGTTCCTGCGTGAACGTTTCGGACTGTAGAGCCCGCCTCAGCGCGCCAGCCAGGCCACCAGCAGATGGATCTGGGCATCATCCAGGCGATCACCGAAGGCCGGCATGACGCCATTACGACCGGCAGCGATGGACTCCAGCACGGAGTCATGATCACCGCCATACAGCCAGGTGCTGTCGGCCAACGCCGGAGCACCCAATCCGCTGTTGCCGCCTCCCTCCGGACCATGACAAGCCGCGCAGTTCTGGTTATAGGTGGACTGACCAGGATGTCCTTCCACATCCTCGTTGCCCAGGGCAATGACGTATTCGGTCAACTGCTCCATGGTCTCCGTTTCCAGCATGGGCGCCCAGGCCATCATGTTGGCCCGTCGCCCGCCACGGATACTCTGCTCAATCTGCTCCGGCGAGCCACCCCATTGCCAGGCCACGTCCATCAGGTTGGGAAACAGCGAGATCTGTCCGCGACCGTCGCGACCATGACAGGCCGCGCATTCGCGCTGGAAAATGCGGTTTGCCGTCTCCATCAGACCGGCATCGGCCTGCAGGTCACTGAG
>JBNJGU010000321.1:0-2564 GCA_051747985.1 Pseudomonadota bacterium
TGCGGATCTCGCCGATCATGATGATGTCGGGGTCCTGGCGCATCAAAGCTTTCACGCCGCTGGCGAAATCCAGCCCGATATTGTCCTGCACCTGCATCTGGTTGAACACCGGGACCACCATCTCGATGGGATCCTCGATGGTGCAGACATTGACCTCGTCGGTGGCCAGGCTTTTCAGCGTGGAATACAGCGTCGTGGTCTTGCCGCTGCCGGTGGGTCCGGTGATGACGATGATGCCATGGTTGTGTTGTACCATCTGCTGCCAGCGTTCCAGATCCCCGCCTTTCAGACCCAGGCTGCTGAATGAGCGCAGCAGCACCTCCGGGTCGAAGATCCGCATCACCAGTTTCTCGCCGAAAGCGGTGGGCAGCGTCGACAGCCGCAATTCGACCTCGTCGCCATTGGGGCTGCGGGTCTTCAGTCGCCCGTCCTGTGGCTTGCGTTTCTCGGCCACATTCATGCGTCCCAGCACTTTCAGCCGGCTGACCACCGCGGACAACACCTTCATGGGCAGAGCGTAGACCGTGTACAACACACCATCAATGCGAAAGCGGATATTGCCGGTATCGCGTCTCGGTTCGATGTGGATGTCGCTGGCGCGTTGCTCGAAGGCATATTGCAGCAGCCAGTCCACAATACTGACGATGTGCTGGTCATTGGCCTCCGGGTCACGGGTCGACCCCAGGTCCAGCATCTGCTCCAGATTGCCTACGCCGGGTGGTACCGGCCCGCCCTTGCCCTCGGCCTGTCGGATGGAACTGGCCAGGCTGTAGAATTCGGTGGCCAGACGCCGGATCTCCATCGGGTTGGCCAGCACACGCCGGATGTCGCGCCGATTGACGTGAGCCAGGTCCGCCTCCCAGCCGGTGACAAACGGCTCCTCACAGGCCACCACGACTTCGTCGGGCGTGACCTCGACAGCCAGTATCCGGTGCCGCTGGGTGAAAGCATAGGACATGACGCCGGTGATGGCGGCCACGTCGATGCGCAGCGGATCGATGCGGTAATAGTCGTGTCCGGTCCGTGCGGCGATGATGCGCGTCAGCTGCTCGATATCCAGGGCGTGTCCGGGGGGCTGGCGGTCCTGCAGGTTCTGGCTGGCCAGCCAGCCCAGCACGGGCTGACGCAGCTCCTCCGGCGTACGGCGTCGCTGACGCAGCAGCGCCGCATCCTCCGACGAAAGATGACCGGACTGCTCCAGCAACTGCAGGGCGGCGGCCAGATCAAGCGGCTGGCCTCCGGCCGTCGTCTGCGTCATGTTACCGCTGGTCGATGCCATGCCGGGCCCTTGCCACGAAGTGAGTGTCGGAAGGCCTGCAGGCCGCGTGCAGCGCTATGAACAGACCCCCGACAAGTTTATACTGCGTGGCCTCAAATACAAGCGGATCACCATGCTCTTACTGCGACTGACCAACCTCTCCCTGGCCTTCGGCGACCACCCGTTGCTGGATAATGCCTCACTGACCATCCACAAGGGCGAGCGTATCGGTGTACTGGGCCCTAACGGGGCCGGCAAGTCCACTTTCATGTCCCTGCTCTACGGCCGGCAGCAGGCTGATAGCGGTGAGCTGTGGCGGGCGCAGAACCTGCGTGTGGCCTGGCTGGACCAGAGTCTGCCTCCGCAGAGCGACGAGTCCGTCTACGAATACGTCGCCAGCGGCCTGGAAGGGCTGGGCGATCTGCTACGGCGTTTCCATGTCCTGGCCGGCAGTGAGGCGATCATGGAAGGCCGCGAGGCCGAGCTGGAAGAGATGAGCCGGCTGCAGCAGCAGCTGGACCAGCGCGACGGCTGGTCACTGGGGCACCGTATCGACGCCACCATCGACCGGCTCGCCCTGCCACCCGACGCGCCGATGCGCAGTCTGTCCGGTGGTAACCGCCGGCGCGCGGCGCTGGGTCGGGCCCTGATCAGCGAACCGGATCTGCTGATGCTGGACGAGCCCACCAACCACCTGGACATCCCCACCATCGAGTGGCTGGAAAAGACGCTGAACGAGTTTCCCGGTACCGTGATGCTGATCACCCACGACCGGCAGTTCCTGCAGAACACCACCGGTCGCATTCTGGAGATCGATCGCGGCCGCCTGCGCTCCTGGGAGTGTGACTACCGCCAGTACCTGGACCGCCGCGAGCAGTTGCTGGAAGCGGAAGACCGCGCCAACGCCGAGTTCGACAGAAAGCTGGCCGAGGAAGAAAGCTGGATCCGTCAGGGCATCAAGGCCCGGCGCACCCGCAACGAGGGTCGCGTGCGCGCCCTGCAGGAAATGCGCAAGGAACGCCAGCAACGCCGCGAAGGCCCCGGGCAGGCAAAGTTCGCGGTGGAGCAGGCCGGACAGTCCGGCAAGATCGTGGTGGAGGCGGAACACATCCGCTACGCCTGGGAAGACGGCACACCATTGATCCGCGACTTCTCCACGCGGATCCTGCGTGGCGATCGCATCGGATTCATCGGCGCCAATGGCAGTGGCAAGACCACGCTGCTGAAACTGCTGCTTGGCGACCTGGAGCCGCAGGCCGGTAATATCAAGCGTGGCAGCAAGCTGGAAGTGCTGTACTTCGACCAG
>JBNJGU010000322.1:0-2557 GCA_051747985.1 Pseudomonadota bacterium
GCCCATGGATGTGTTGTTCGGCAAGCCGCCGAAGATGCACCGCGATGCCCGCACCCTGACACAGCCGCGGGTCACCATGGACACCGGTGGCATCGACCTGGCCGAGGCCGTGGAGCGGGTGCTGTCCCTGCCGGCCGTGGCCAGCAAGAGTTTCCTGATCACCATCGGTGACCGCTCGATCACCGGGATGGTGGCCCGCGACCAGATGGTGGGTCCGTGGCAGGTGCCGGTGTCGGATGTGGCCGTGACCACATCGACGCTGCAGTCGACCTGTGGCGAAGCCATGGCCATGGGTGAGCGGACACCGACCGCGCTGCTCGATGCACCGGCCTCCGGAAGAATGGCGGTGGCCGAAGCCATCACCAATATGGCAGCGGCGCCGATCGAGCGGATCAGCGACATCAAACTTTCCGCCAACTGGATGGTGGCGGCGGGGCATCCGGGGGAGGATGCGCGTCTGTACGAGACGGTGCGCGCGGTCGGCATGGAACTGTGCCCGGCTTTGGGGATCTGTATTCCGGTGGGCAAGGATTCCATGTCCATGCGCACCGTCTGGGAAGAGGAAGGTCGGGAGAAGAGCAACACGGCGCCACTGTCGCTGGTGGTATCCGCTTTCGCTCCGGTCACGGATGTGCGGCAGACGTTGACGCCGCAGCTAAGGGGCGATCGCGGTGCCTCGGATCTGTTGCTCATCGATCTGGGGCATGGCCGCAATCGCCTGGGGGGCTCTGCGCTGGCCCAGGTCTATCGCGAACTGGGCGATCATCCCGCCGACCTGGATCGGGCAGCGGACCTGAAACAGTTTTTCCATCTGATACAGCAGCTTAATCGTCGCCAGTTGCTGTGGGCCTATCATGACCGTTCGGATGGTGGCCTGATGGCGACGCTGGTGGAAATGGCCTTTGCCGGTCACTGCGGGCTGGATATCACACTCGATGAGCTTGTCGATGCCGAGGAGGCTGTGATGCCGGCGCTGTTCAACGAGGAACCCGGGGCGGTCATCCAGATTGAGCATGGACGCCAGTCCGAGGTGCTGAGCCTCATCGAGGATTATGGCCTGTCGGATTGCACCACGCTGGTCGGCAGGCCGAATGGCAGCGATGAAGTCCGTGTGCTGAGAGCCGGGCGGTTGCTGTTCGAGGAGTCGCGTGTCCGCTGCCAGCAGATCTGGTCCCGGACCAGCCATGCCATGCAGGCCCTGCGTGACAACAGTGATTGTGCCGATGAGGAATTCGAGCGGATCGCGGATGTCGATGACCCGGGGCTGCATGCCCGGCTCAGCTACGATGTCAATGAAGATATCGCCGCGCCCTATATCGCCACCGGTGTGCGGCCGTCCATCGCGGTTCTGCGTGAGCAGGGCGTCAATGGTCATGTGGAGATGGCCGCCGCCTTCGACCGGGCCGGGTTCCGCGCCGTGGATGTCCACATGAGCGATCTGCTGGCCGGGGATGTGTCCCTGGAGGATTTCCAGGCGTTCGTGGCCAGCGGCGGATTTTCCTACGGAGATGTGCTGGGCGCCGGTGGCGGCTGGGCCAAGTCGGTGCTGTACCATGACTCATTGCGGGAGCAGTTTGCCGACTTCTTCCAGCGGAGTGATACGTTGGCGCTGGGCGTGTGCAATGGCTGTCAGATGCTGTCGCTGCTCAAGGATCTGATTCCCGGGGCCGGACACTGGCCCCGTTTCGTGCGCAATCGATCGGAGCAGTTCGAGGCGCGCGTCAGCCTGTTGAAGGTGGCCGAGTCGCCGTCAGTGTTTCTGCGTGACATGGCCGGTTCGGTTCTGCCGGTGGCGGTGGCCCATGGCGAGGGGCGGGCACGTTTTGATGACAGTCAGTCACTGGCGGCACTGAACCGGGACCGGGGCGTGGCGTTGCAGTATGTCGACAACCGCGATCAGGTGACACAACATTATCCCGAGAATCCCAATGGCTCGCCGGGTGGACTCGCCGGGCTGTGCAGCCGGGACGGGCGCGTCACCATCATGATGCCGCATCCGGAGCGGGTCTATCGCGCCACCCAGAACTCCTGGCGTGACGAACGCTGGCGGGAGGATGCGCCGACGTTGCGCATGTTCCGTAACGCCCGTCGCTGGCTGGGCTGATCGGTCGGAATTTCGGAGACTGGAGGTGATCATCATGTACAAACTGTGTTTCTTCGTTCCCGAGAATCATGCGGAACCGGTCAAGCAGGCGGTGTTCGATGCCGGTGGTGGACGCATTGGAGACTACGACAGCTGCGCCTGGCAGACACGCGGCGATGGTCAGTTCCGGGCGCTGGATGGGGCCGACCCCTATATCGGGCGGGTCGGCGAGATCGAGCGGGTCAGTGAACTGAAAGTGGAACTGGTCTGCACCGACGCCTCCATCCACAGAGTGATTGCCGCGTTGAAGAAAGCGCATCCCTACGAGGAGCCGGCGTATGATGTGTTCCGCCTGGAGTCGTTCTGAAACCCACTGATTTCTGTGAACTGCATCACACTGAGTCGCCGCGTGAACCGGTTCACCCTGTTTTTCCGTTAATCCGTCCTGCTGCCGGGTGACATAACGTCAACAGA
>JBNJGU010000323.1:0-2544 GCA_051747985.1 Pseudomonadota bacterium
CCACCTGATCCCTTTCCGAACTCAGAAGTGAAAGTACTCAGCGCCGATGGTAGTGTGGGGCTTCCCCATGTGAGAGTAGGTCATTGTCAGGCATCTAAAAGAAAGAATCCCCGGTCTCGCAAGAGGCCGGGGATTTTTTTTGCCCGCGCGGTGGCGTTGCACACTGACCATGACCGGGGTCATGGTGACTCGCGCCCTCCCTGGCGCTTGCCCTTCGGGCTGTATGGCCCCGATTGCTTAACGGCGACTACGACTGCTGCCCTCGTCGGCCACCTCCTCAAGCTGATCCGACTGGAATGGGCACTGGATGGCCGATGCATTGCCTGCTCGCACCCGACGGGCGCCTGACCCGGTGTCACAACGCTCCATAGCCCTCATCAGAAGCGGTGAGGCCCTGTCTATATCGCCTAAACTTACTCTGCCGCCGCCTGCGCCACCACCGCTGCTCCGACTGACTTCGCGACGGTCGCTTACCGCTGCGCTGGAACCCGTGTCTGGACGTCCTGATGAGGGGCGGCGTACCACAGCCGCATCAGCGGCCGCTGCACCACCACCACCCGGGTTGGCAACACCACCGTGGCCGTCGCACAGCGCTGGTACCACGATATCCAGTCCATCCTCTCCGCCGGAATAGGAGAAGATCTGTCCATCTTCACAGATGACGGCGTACAGCCCCACCTGCAACTGGTACACGTCCGCTGCCCGTGCGAGGCCGCTTAGGCCGAGCGTCAGGACGCCGACAGTCAACCATCTGTAGCTGTTGATGTTGATCATTTTGCTCATGGGGATTCCTCTTTTTGTGCAAGTTTTGGGGAACGACCGATTACATACTAATCCTTGCAAGTGTGGATTGTCACCACCATCAGTCTGGCGTTGTGAAGGGCAGCACAGGAGGTGGGACATTGAGGCTCCTGATTTCCGTGACATTCCGTCACCATTATGGGTTTCCTGTTGCGTCAAAGCGTTATAGATTACCCTGTTCTGTCATTCAGTGAGGTGGTCATGAAGAGGAATACGGTGCCCGGCACCATGATCAGAGCGTTTCTTGCGGCAGCGTGTCTGCTGTTGATCGCGACAGCGCAGGGTCAGGAGGGAGCCGATCCATCCGGGATCGGCGAGGAGGTACTGCGTTCGGTAATGCCCGGTGCGACGGCATTCACGTTCGAGGATGGGAACGCGCCGGTCTGGTTGGCCCTGTCCGGACCGATCAATGGAGATGGTGAGCTGTTGGGTTACGTGTTCCGCACATCGGACTATCCGCCGGAAGAGATCGGGTATAGCGGTCCCATCGATGTATTGGTGGGTATGGACACGGAAGGGGTGATCACTGGTGTCGATGTGTTGTCGTATTATGAATCCTATCGGAGCATCCGAGGGGATTTTCTGGCCACCGAACGGTTTCAGCCGCAGTTTCGTGGCAAGACCGTGAGCGATGGCTTTGAAGTCGGCCGTGATGTGGACGGCGTATCCAGGGCGACCATCACCAGCTGGGCCACGTCCAGAGGTATCCGCAATGCCGCGCGCGCCGTCGCTACCGCCTGGCTGGATGGTATTGATCTCGGCGAGGAGCAGCAGTGGGCGGATAATGTTCGCGAGAGACTGGGTGCGGAGACATGGGAGTCACTGACTGACAGTGGCTGGGTCCGGGACATGCAGCTGGGCATGGAGGATGACAGTGTACTCCGGTTATCGGTCGCTTTCATGGGGCATGAGGCCTTGGGGCAGATCTTGATCGGTGACGAGTACTACTCACTGGCACAGCGGTCGGCAAGCAGCCGCTTTGATGAGGGGTTGCTGCTGTTGGTGGCCGTGGCGGGAGATTCTTCCGAGCCGTTCCGGCAGGAACGCCTGTCGATGTCACAGGGTGGTCGCGACTACGAGATTCCCCGGCCACGGTTCGTGTATGCGGGCAGCGGCGATGCCGGCAAGCTTGACGGCCATGCCCGGTATGCTGGAGCCATCGTGCTGCCGTCGGACCTGGACATCAACCTGCCATTCAGTGTTCATTATGCGGCGGCCGACGGTCGGGTAATGTCGGTGGAGAGCTATCGGGTACCTGAGATGGGTCTGGCTCTGGCCAATGGCGAACCCGTATTGTCTCCGGCGGAAGTAGAACGCGTCGAGGAGGCCGCGCGCGGTCCCATTGCGTCCATGTTGGCCAGCGCGGATCCAGTGCAGGTGGTGCTGATTCTGTTGGTGATGACGCTGGCGATGTTGGCGTTCTTCACCAAGATCACCGTGCTACGCTGGATCGCCCTCACATTCACCCTGCTGTACCTGGGATTCGTTGACGGTGGATTTCTTTCGATCTCGCATGTCACCAATCTGCTGAAGCAGGGTCCGGCCATGCTGATGGACGATCTGCCGATCCTGTTGTTGGTGCTTTTCACATTGGTGACAACCCTGCTCTGGGGGCGAATATTCTGCTCTTCCCTGTGTCCCTTCGGGGCTGTGCAGGATGTACTGACGCGGATCGTTCCGAAGCGCTGGCAATGGCGGGTACCACAGAAGGTGCATGATCGGGCGGTCTATCTGAAGTACGTG